>JASLWC010000002.1 GCA_030741055.1 Prochlorococcaceae cyanobacterium ETNP18_MAG_14
AGTTCCTGTATGGGATGTTATTGGTTTCCGTATTGGCTCTATGGATGCTGGTCCAAAGGTAAAGATCTTAAATCAAAATCTAAGATCTTTATAATCTTTTTGTGCTGAGTATTGCCTTGTTATTGAAAAACGCCTGGGCTTGTGAGGCTGTAGGGAAATCTCGAGATAATGATTAATTGTTGGTTGATTCCTAACTGCTGCTATTAAGGCCCCCATTACCAGCTGTCAAAGTGAATTGTATTTTTTAAAATGATTTTCTCATCTGACATTCAATAGCTGCTGAGAATTAATAGGTCCCTTAGCGCATATCGCATAGAACTCTGCCGAATGACAGGCAGTGAATTCACGAGACTGCTTTGATTGATTGAACGCCCCCTGATGGATTCGAACCATCGACCGACTGCTTAGAAGGCAGTTGCTCTATCCAGCTGAGCTAAGGGAGCACTAGACCATTTTGGCAGTCATTGCTGCGTTGGCCGCTTATGGTTAGGCGCTGCGAACTTGCATCTGATGGCGGCCAGTCGGCTTAGCGATAGCCAGAAACACGAGCTTCTGGAGCGCTACCAAGCTGGTGAAGCCACTGCAAGCCTTGCTGCAGCCTACGGCTGCAGTCCTAATACCGTTATTCGTACTGTTAAAACACTCCTTCCGGCTAAGGCATATGAGGCTTTGAAGGCTTCTCGAGCTGGACGTGGTGCCATATCAAATGCTGTATCGGTTGTTGAGCAAGCAACCCTAAAGGAGCAATCCGATATTGCTGAGCAGCAACATGAGCCGAATCAACTAGAGCAGAGCACTTCGAAGCGGAATTCTCTTGAAGAGCAAACGGAAGCGGTGCTCGAGGTGGAGGAGTCTGCTGGCCCTCTAGCGCTTGATGATGCCGATGACTTTGGCCACGATCCTGAAGAGGAGTCTGGTGCCGACACTGATCTCGAGGTGGAGATAGGTGAGGATCTCGTTGTGGAGGTATTCCACGAGGTGGCCCCTTTGACAGCAGGTGTTGTCATTAATGACCGCCCGACGGTTAATTGTGAGCCTCTTTTGCCTGGCTTGTTACCTGAGAGCGTTTACATGTTGGTGGATAAGACGGTTGAACTTGATGTACGCCCGCTTAATGAGTTCCCAGAGTTGGGTTTGCTTGATGAGGCCGATCAACAGAGGCAGGCCCTTTGCTTGTTTGCTAATCCACGTTCTGCCAAGCGGCAATGTGGCCGTAGTCAAAGGGTTATCAAGGTTCCCGATACAAGCATATTCCAGCTAACTAGTTCCTATTTATTGGCTCGTGGCATCACTCGTTTGGTGTTGGAGGGTTCGCTTATTGCCCTAGATGCTCAAGCTTCATAAAGCCTTGGTAAAGCTTGATTTGGTTGGGATGAGTTCATTCTCTTGAATTGGGCAGCAGTAGTGCGGCTGTGCTGCCGCCACTGAAAACACCTAATACGATCGATATCCCCACCAGAAAGCCAGAAGGTAGCGCTGCGCTATTAGCAAAACCCAATTTGAGATTGTGGCGATCATTGAGGTTTTGGGCGCCAAGACAGAGCACTACTAGCAGCAGAATGCTGCTGGCAAGACTGATTGTTAGCACTCGCAGGCGCAGCAGCATGGGGTTGTCGTTGAAGGTTTTCTCAGTTTGCCGTTTTCATGAGGTTATTGGCTCTCTTCTTCTGCTGATTGGTGTAGCAGTGCATAAAGGGTTCTTTTTGATAGGCCTGATTTTTGGGCTAGCTGGCGAGCTGCATCACTTGCACTGATGCCCCCGGCGATCAAGGCTTCTAGTTCTGCTATCCAGTGCGCGTCGCTTTGCTTGGCTGGCACTGCAATCGGAGCACCTCCAAGTACAAGTGTGCATTCTCCAAGTGGTTTTTGCTCGATGAAATGCTGCAGGGCTGTTGCGATGGTTGGCCCTATTTGTTGTTCATGGCGTTTGGTGAGTTCCCGCGCCACCTGCAAGGGCCGCTTATCCCCGCAAAGTTGAGCCAGCTCTTTCAGAAGTTTTACCAGCCGGTGTGGTGCTTCATAAAGAATGGTTGTGCGGGTTTCGCTGGCGATCGCTACTAGTTGCTGCCGTCGTTCTTTGCCTTTGGTTGGTAAAAACCCTTCGAAACAAAAGCGATTACAGGGCAACCCGCTACTTACTAAGGCTGTTATTGCTGCACAAGGGCCGGGAATACAGATCACCTCGTGCCCTGCTTTGCGGGCTGCTGCGACTAGCTCTTCGCCGGGATCGCTGATACCCGGCAGTCCAGCATCACTGATTACAGCCAGGCTTTGACCAGTATTTAGTAGCTCCAGTAACTGGGGTAGGCGGCTCTGGGTGTTGTGTTGGTGGAAGCTGAAGCGATGACCTTGTGCGCCCAGGCTGTTTAGTATCTGGCCGCTATGACGTGTGTCTTCGCAGGCGATCGCTGAAACCTTGGCAAGCACAGAACGCGCCCTGGGTGATAGGTCCCCTAGGTGACCGATGGGAGTCCCCACTACGTAGAGCACACCGGCTGCTGGTTCCTGTCGTTGACTCACAATGTTGCTTCTACGCCCATTCATGATGCCGAGCGCACCTGTTCTTCCTGCTGGTGTGAAGTTGGAGGCCCTATTAGAGCAATTAAGAAGCCTTAGTTGGGGTGCTGCCGATATCTTGCGGGCCTATGCCCGAGGAGAACAGCCACCTCATGGATTCTCCAGGGCTCTCAGTGTTGATAATGGCGGCGAGGGACCGGTTTCTGCAGCAGATCTTGCTGTGAACCGCTGGCTGCTGGATGGACTAGAAGCGAATTTCCCCTCAGCAGATTGGACTTTGTTGAGTGAGGAGACAGCCAAGGAGCAACTCACTGAAGGAGAGCCGTTGGTGGCGGAATGGCTTTGGATTCTCGATCCATTAGATGGCACCAAGGATTTTTTGCAGGGCACCGGTGATTACGCAGTGCATTTGGCCTTGGTTCATCGTCAGAGGCCTGTGCTGGGTGTAGTACTGCTACCGGAGGTAGAAGAGCTTTGGTTTGGATTGGTTGGCTCAGGCGCTTGGTGTGAGGATCGCCAGGGACAGCAAAGTCCGGTGCGCTTCAGTAAACGCCGGGCGCTTGGTGAGTTGATGCTGGTAGCGAGCCGTAACCATCGCGATCAGAGGCTTGAGCAGCTGTTGGCTCGTCTGGCACTCGGTGGCACTAAGGCGGTGGGCAGTGTGGGCTGCAAAGTTGCCACGATTCTGCGAGGCGAAACAGATCTGTATGTCTCTCTTTCCGGTAGGAGTGCACCCAAGGATTGGGATATGGCAGCTCCAGAAGCAGTGTTGATGGCAGCGGGTGGCAGCTTCAGCCATGCTGATGGACGTCCGCTTCAATACAACACTGGTGACATTCGTCAGTCAGGATGTCTGATTGCTAGCCATGGGCATAGTCATGGCGAGCTCTGTGAGCAGTCGGCCCGGGCAATGGAAGATATCGACCCGGGATTTCAGGTTTGAGTTGGCCAACGGCCCCTCAGTTGAGAGGGGCTAAAGGAGTTGGTGCTGGTTCGGATTGAGCCTCTTCGCCGTTCTGTGGAACGCCTCTGAGTGTGAGGTTGATTCGACCACGATTGTCGATCTCACGTATGCGTACGGTTACCTCATCGCCTACTTTTACGACGTCTTCCACCTTCTCCACGCGGGCTTCTGATAGCTGGGAGATGTGGATCATGCCTTCTTTGCCCGGAAGGATCTCTACGAAGGCACCGATTGGAATGATCCTGGTGATGGTTCCGTTGAAAACCTCCCCTTCGTTTACTTTGCGGGTTAGCCCTTCAATGATGCGTTGAGCGGCCTCAGCGGCTGCCCCGTCATGAGAGGCAATCGTGACGATGCCGCCGTCTTCAATGTCGATCTTGGTGTTTGTTCGTTCGGTGATGCCCTTGATCGTTCGACCTCCTGGGCCAATTACCGTGCCGATTAATTCCGGATCTATTCGGAAGCTCAGCAGGCGTGGGGCATGGGGAGAGAGGTTTTGTCTGGGAGCATCGATTGCTTCCAGCATCTTTTCAAGGATGTGGATCCTGGCAGGTTGGGCCTGATTTACGGCCTCAGCAATGGTCTCTACCGGTAGGCCGGTGATCTTCATGTCCATCTGCAGGGCAGTGATGCCATCCTTTGTGCCAGCCACCTTGAAGTCCATATCACCAAGGAAGTCTTCGATGCCTTGGATGTCTGTGAGGATCCGAACCTCATCGCCTTCCTTGATCAAGCCCATGGCTGCTCCGCTTACCGGGGCCGTGAGTGGAACGCCTGCATCCATGAGCGCCAAGGTGCTGCCGCAAACTGAGCCCATTGAGGTGGATCCATTTGAGCTGAGCACTTCGCTCACCACCCTGATCACGTAGGGGAATGTGTCCTTAGCAGGCAGCACAGGAATGATGGCGCGTTCCGCTAGGGCACCATGGCCAACCTCTCGGCGGCCGGGGGAGCGCATTGGACGGGTCTCGCCGACGGAGTAAGGGGGGAAGTTGTAGTGGTGGAGGTAGGTTTTTTCTGTGTTCGGGTTGAGATCATCCATCTCCTGGGCATCGCTGGGAGTGCCTAGGGTTGCTGTAGAAAGCACTTGGGTCAGTCCACGTTGGAACAGCCCTGATCCGTGTACTCGCTTAGGTAGTACGTCTACTGCGGCAGTGATCGTACGCACTTGATCAAGCTTGCGACCATCAACGCGTTTACCGCTCTTGATGATTTGCTCACGCATTAGCTTTTTAGTGAGTGCCTTGAAGTTATTGCCCAAGGTTTTGCTATTGGCATTCACTGCCTTGCGAACGGCATCGTCTTCTTTGAGACCATCAATGGCTTCAGCTGCTTTTGCCTTGATGGCATCAAGCTTGCTGTCGCGTTCGGCTTTGGTTTGCTCAAATTGCTTGAGCACTTCACCGATGGCTTTGCTGCAATTTTTTTCTAGATAAGTCGGCAGCTTGGTTTCTGCGACTAGGGGTTCTGGATGCACCTGCTCGATACCAAGATCCTTGAGGATGGATTCTTGTGCCTTAATCAATTCGCAGACGGCTTCATAGCCAAAGTCGATGGCTTCGATTACGTCCTGTTCTGGTAGCTGGCTTGCACCGGCCTCAACCATTACCACCCCATTAGGGGTGCCAGCTACTACTAGATCTAGATCACCGCGTTCGATTTCTCGATAGCTGGGATTTAGAACGAAATCATCACCTAGAAGCCCAACCCTCACTGCAGCCATCGGGCCCTGGAAGGGGATGCCGGCTAGCAAGGTAGCCATGGAGGCTCCGGTGACGGCCAGTACATCTGCTGGGACCCGTTCATCGAGGGAAAGGCATGTAGCCACGATTTGGAGGTCATCCCTCATCCAGCTAGGGAATAAGGGCCTCATGGGGCGGTCGATAAGGCGGGCGATTAGCGTTGCGCGCTCTGGTGGGCGTGCTTCGCGACGCATGAAGCTTCCTGGAATGCGGCCAGCGGCATAGAGCCGCTCTTCGTAGTCGCAAATCAGGGGGAGAAAATCGATACCTTCCCGGCCTGAAGATCGGGTGGCGGTTACCAGGACGGATGTGTCGCCGCATTCCATCATCACGGAACCACCGGCTTGGGGGGCATATCGCCCAGTGGTCAGTCGTATCTCCCTTCCATCGAAGGAGACCGACTGTGTCTGACCTTGCACGTGCTCTTATGTTTTTTTGTCAATCACCATACTGACACTTGGCAGCGACAACTAATGCAGAACCTTGGAATTGATTCCTGTTGGTTTAGTGGCTTTGCAATAAAAAAGAGGGCCTAAGGCCCTCTTTTTTATTGGTACGAGTCTTCATTACTGCCTTTGTAGAGGCAGATTGTGTAACTACCAGCTGGACTTGACTACACCTGGCAGTTCTCCCTTGTGAGCACGCTCGCGTAGCTGATTTCTGCAGAGGCCAAAATCGCGATATACCCCGCGTGGCTTACCTGTGGCCCAGCAACGGTTGCGCATGCGGCTTGGAGCACTATTGCGGGGGAGTCCTTGAATCTTGCGGTGGATCTCAAGACGCTGCATTGGATCCTTGGCTGCATCGAATGCTGCCATAAGAGCCGCTCTCTTAGCTGCGTAGCGCTCGACAAGCTTCTTGCGCTTTACATCTCGAGCAATCATTGACTTTTTAGCCATGCGGCGGTTTTAAAGAGAGCGTTTCGTTGAGCAAGTTTACCTTTCCAGCCTCCGTTGAGTTTGTGATCATGACGAAGGCTGCAGCTATGGACCCTGCTAGGGGTCTCGATCAGTGACCAATCAGTTGCTGCACCACCGAAAGCTGAGCGGTGTCATGAACGATCAGCACCACACTGAGCCCTACTAATAGTAAAAAGCCAGATTGCATAAAAGCCAGCTGGATTTTTTCTGGAATTGGTTGGCCTCGCACACCTTCTATCAGCAGTAGTAATAGTTGGCCGCCATCAAGCAGTGGCAGTGGCAATGCATTCAGCACGGCCAGATTTATAGAAAGCAATGCAGCGAAGAGCACCAGTCCAGAACTCCCCTGGCTGCTTAGTTGGGCACCCATCTCGACAATTTTTACAGGGCCACTGACTTGTTGAGCGGTTGTCCTGAAATCGGTGACCAGCCCTGCGTAGCCCTTCACGGTGCGAGTCAGCAGAGACATGAACTGGCTGTCAGCATGGTTGAGAGCCTCTACGGGGCTTTGGGCTGGGCGGGTTCTACCCGTGACGTTGGCCTGTAATTGCGCGCCCACCCTGCCATTGCCCTCCTTCTCCTCTGGTGTGAGGGTGAGTTGGCTGCGATTGCCTGCGCGGATTCTGTCCAGTTGAAGTTTGCTTCCTGGCGAGCCTTTGATTTGATCCACCAGGCTTTGGACGGCTTCTTGGCCTCGCCCCAGCTCATTGCCATTCACGCTGAGGATGTGGTCTCCAGCTGCCAGCCCGGCGGCTGCGGCAGCTTCCCCTGGTTGAACGGCCATAACAAGTACACCAGGATCGGGCTGACTTGGTAGGCCGATGATGACTGCTTGGCCTATCAGTACCAGCCAAGCAAGAAGCAGATTGGCTATTACTCCTGCGCAGATAACTAGGGCACGCTGCTTGAGTGGGCGGTTGCGGAGTAGATCTGGATCATCGGCGGGGATTTCACTGTTTTCGTCGTCATCGGGGAATGAAACGAAGCCACCTAAAGGCAGTGCTCGCAGCGCGTAGGTGATGCCTCTTCGCTGGTGTTTGATCAGTGCTGGTCCAAAGCCGATCGAAAACCCATCAACTCTGATGCCCTGAGTTGTGGCAGCAAGGAAGTGTCCAGCTTCATGAATGACGATCAGCAGTCCTAGAACTGCCAGCGCCGCAAGAACGTTCATTCAGCTTCTAATAGTGGGTTCATTCTGGCTGGATTCGATCTTTACCGAAATAAGGCACGAGTGCCTTGGGAAGTAGGACGCTACCGTCAGATTGCTGGCCTGTTTCTAGAACGGCAGCCATGGTGCGTCCTACTGCTAGACCACTGCCATTGAGGGTATGGATCAGCCGGGTGCCTTTCCTCTCTTTGGTGCGAATAGCAGAGCGCCGGGCCTGGAAGTCGCCACAGGCACTGCAACTGGAAATTTCTCTAAAGGCCTTAGCCCCTGGTAACCAGACTTCGAGGTCGTAGGTGCATGAGGCTGAAAACCCCAGATCACCAGTGCAGAGTTCAATTACTCGGTAGGGCAATTCAAGGGACTGCAGCACGGCTTCGGCATCTGCTGTAATTTGGGCGTGGGCAGCCTGAGAGTGATCTGGGTGGACGAACCAGTAGAGCTCAACTTTGTTGAATTGATGAAGCCGAATAAGGCCTCTGGTGTCTCGGCCGTAGCTTCCGGCCTCGCGACGAAAGCATGGGCTGTAAGCGGCGTAGCGCAGAGGTAGTTGCTCAGCGGGGATAATTTCATCGCGGTGCAGCGATGTCAGCGGCACCTCTGCGGTGGGGGTTAGCCAGAGGTCGTCTTCAGCGCAGCGAAAGCTTTCTTCGGCGAATTTGGGCAGTTGGCCAGAGCCAGTAAGACTTGCGCTATTGACCAATACCGGAGGCATTATTTCCTTGTATCCCTTGGCACTGTGGAGGTCGAGCATGAAGTTGATCAGTGCTCGTTCTAGACGTGCACCCTGACCAGTCAGGGTGACGAAACGACTCTGGGCAATTCGTACGGAGCGCTCTGTTTCAAAAAGGCTTAGCTGCTCGCCAATTTCCCAGTGTTCCAGAAGGTCTTCGCCCTCACGTGGTGTACCCCAACGGCGTCGTTCTTGGTTGTCGCTTTCATCACGTCCTTCAGGGCAATCGGGTGAAGGCAGGTTTGGCAGTGTGAGCAGTTGCTCTCGCAGCCGCGCTGATAGTTGCTTTTCCTCGTCTTCTAATACGGCCACCTTCTGCTTGATTATGTTGCCCTGTTGGCGCATTTCGGCTACCTCACTGGCCTTTGGATCGCTGCCGTTCTTGATGAGTTGGCCGACTTCCTTGCCGATGCGATTGCCTTCTGCTTGCAGTTTGCTGCGCTGTTCTTCGAGATTCCGTTGTTGCTGGGCGATCAGCTGCAGACCGGTCAGGTCTACCGTCATGCCCCTTCGACCCAGTTCGCTGGTAATCAGATCGGGGTTTTCACGCACCAGGCGCTGGTCGAGCACGAGGGTTTAAAGGTCGGCGCCGGCAGCCTAGGTGTTGTTGATCCAATGATTGGACGTTCTGTAGTCAAGCCAAGTCAGCCTTTGTTACTGGATGCAATAGAAGAGGCCGCTCGAGCCCTGCCGCTGGCTGCCCATTCCTTGAGGGCATGCAGTTGCTCACGGGCTGTGCGTGAGAGGGGCACTAGTTGGCTGGCAGCGAGGATTAGGTCGCTTTCTGCTAATTCTCTGCGTTCGGCGAATGCCAAGTGCATGGCTTCAATCACAGTTTGTTCGAGCTCTGCGCCGGAGAAATCTTCGCTTCGATCTATTACTGCAGTTAGAGGTAGTTTCAAGTTTGGTCTTCTTCGCTGAATATGTAGCTCAAGGATGTTGTGGCGCTCTTCGCTTATTGGCAGGTCAAGTAAAAAAATTTCATCGAAACGACCTTTACGTAGAAGCTCGCCTGGTAGTCGTTCTACGCCATTGGCCGTAGCCACTACGAATACCGCTGAGGTTTTTTCAGCCATCCAGGTGAGCACGTTTGCGAGCACACGCTGGCTGGTGCCGCCATCACTTCGGGCATCACCACCAAAACCTTTGTCGATTTCATCGATCCAGAGAACGCAGGGCGCCATGGCTTCTGCCCGCTGGATTGTTTCCCTGGTACGTGCCTCGCTTGCTCCTACAAGCCCAGCGAAAAGGCGACCTACATCCAGGCGAAGCAGTGGCATTGACCAGCTGTGAGCAATGGCCTTAGCGGTAAGCGATTTGCCTGTGCCTTGGGGGCCGATCAGCAGCACGCCACGGGGTAGTGGCAATCCAAAGTGACGAGCTTCGTCGGAAAAGGCTTGATGGCGTTGCTCCAGCCAGCATTTAAGGCTGTCCAGTCCACCGATATCGGCAAGCGATGCTTCTGTGACGCAGTATTCGAGGACTTCGCTGCGAGCTACGGCTTGACGCTTTTCCTCAAGTACTTCGATGAGATCTGTGCGGCCAAGTTTGCCTCGTTGAGCTAGGGCGCGTGCTGCCACCTGACGTACCCTCACTTCGCTTAGGCCGCTGCAGGCATGGGTCAACTCTTCTAGAACTTCTGCTGATAGGGGAGAGCCGCTTGCTTGGGCAATGTTCTCGAGCAGGGTTCGCAGTTGTGGTTCTTGCGGCAGCGGTAGATCGAGAATGGTCAGGGCATCATCAAGATCGCTCGGTGGAGTCCATGGGCCGGAGCAGAGCACCACGGTGTGTGGTTGTTGGCGCAGGTGAATCGAAAGGTTGCGCAACATGCGTGCGATACCAGCATCTTCACAGAAGCGATAGAAATCTTTAACAAGTAACAGGGTTGGTTTGCTGGCGTCGAGTTGTTGCAGCCATTGCAGGACTGCCATCGGTTGTTGTGATCCAAGGCCATCTTCGTTAAGTACGCCTTTAAGGCCGCCAATAAAATCCCAGCTGGCAAGGCGGCGGGACTGCAGTCGCTTTGCTGCTTGCTCAAGTAGTACTTCTACGCGCTCTTCTTCGCTGCTGCGAATCCAGAGAAGAGGTGTTCTGGCTCTGATCAGCAGATCTAGTTGGTCATCCCAGCTCTTCATGATGAACTGAGCTTTCGCAGTGCAGCCCAGCGAGGATCGATATCAGGTTGCTGATGCTGAGTGCCAGATTTCTCGGTTGAGGGTTGAGGTGGGCCGGGGCAATCGGCGCCACAGCGCTTTACTAAAGGCATTTGTAGGCTTAGCTGTTCGAAAATCCAGCGTTCGGGATCAAAGCTGCCATGTGGGTCAAGGCACTCCATCAGGGCATCGATCTGATCGAGTTGGTTGGAATTATTTGGCTCGGCTGCCTGGCAATCTCTTACCCCCAGCCAGATCTGCTCTTCGGTATTAAGGCTGAGGCTTTGGTTGAATTCACCTAGGCAGCGATCGCAGCAGTGGGTGACGATGGTGTTGATCTTTCCTTTTACCTCAAGAATGTTGCTTTGATGCTCGGCGCTGATATTGCCTCTCAATGGGGTGAGAGATGGAATTTCATCAAGATGTCCCTCGACAGACCAGTGTCGAGGTGCCGCTAAGACCTTCAGCTCAAGTAATGAAATGGCTTGAAGCCCAGGGATCATTTACGTTTTTTGGGTTCAAAGGGAAGGCGATCGGATGCGTCTATGCCTGCTGTTGCTAGGGCAGGTTTGGCCTGCTGTTCATTGAGGATTTTTTGTAAGTTCTCAGGCAGGGCTTCACGGCTCAGTAGAAAAGTTTGCCCTGCTTGAAAGATGTTGGCGATCACCATATACAGCAATACTCCCGCCGGTAGGGGAAAAAATAAAAACATGCCGGTGATCATTACTGGGGTGATCTTGTTGGCTGTCGACTGTTGAGGATTTGCCGGCAGGCCCCTTCCAGACAGCACTTGCGAAACTAAAAGCGTCAGGCCGAAACCACCCACCAAGATTGCGATGTCCCAGTTAATAGTTCCATCGACGTAGAAACCAACTTGGCCAAGGGCCTTGATGAACAGAAAGCCACTGCGGGCAGCCAGGCCGGGGATCTTGCCTTCAACCGTGGCATCCCCTTCCGCCAAGGCCTGCACGCTGCCATCGGCAGACACCTTGACCAAGCCTTCTCCTTTGGTGACCTTCCACGTTGGGGTGAACTTGGATCCGCCTTCAACGCCGGAAAGCTTGCTTGTGAAGCTTTCGCCAGTGAGCGTTTGTAGTTTGACTTGAACCTTATCTCCCACTCCCAGCTTTGTACCGCTTGGCAGCGAGGCAATTACCGGGAAATGATTGGTTTCGCTAACGAAAATCGAATGTTTGCTACTCGTAAATGGCTTTGGTTCTACTGCGGCAATTTGATCGCTAGGCAGCACCTTGATGTTTACCAAGTAAGGCACATCAGCAAACGGTGACCCCCTAAGGGTTGCGAACAGTGCGAAGAGGATCGGCATCTGAACCAATAGAGGCAGGCACCCGGAGAGGGGGTTGCCGAACTCCTTCATGATTTTCCCGAGTTCCTCCTGTTGTTTCTGAGGATCTTTGGCATAGCGGCTCTTGATTTCGTCCTGACGCTTCTTCATTGCAGGCTGGGCGATCCGCATGCGACGTGCGCTTCGAATCGACCCAGCGCTTAAAGGAAACAGCGCTAAGCGGATGACCACTGTTAGGGCAACGATGGCTAGGCCGTAGCTCGGCACCAATCCGTAGAAGAAATCCAGGATCGGTAGCAGAATGTTGTCAGAGATGTACCCGATCACGATCGATTGCTGAGGGTGGAGGGAACTTTGATGCCAGTGTGCATCAGCACCTAGATGGTTGGTCTAAAAGTTGTGGATTAGCTAGGCCGCAAAACCTTTTAAATCTTGGGGTGAACCTTTGGGGCGGCGGGCGCTAATCCGCTCCTTGATGTATTTCTCAGTTTCTCTAAAGCGAGGTACTGAGCGCATCTCAAGCCGTGAACCATCGTTAAGTACCAGTACCATGTCGCCCCAGGAACCAAGGCCGCGGGGCACGGAGCGCAATTCTTTTATTTGGCTATAAATAACTTGGGTTTGATCGCGCCCAAGCCATCCGCCAGTCACTGAAACTCGTCGACTAGTAATCCGAAAGCGCAGCCATAAGGCTCGAATTACGGCTCCAACCGTAAAAGGAAGGCCAATAAGCGTCAGGCCCATCAGTAGGTTGATGATCAGATCACTTTTGGCTGGCCCTCCCTCATAGAAGACTTCTTCTGCGGTGGTGGTCATGACATCAAACCTGCCTCATGGAGCAATCTGTCGCATTCTTTTAGCAATAGGGAAGATTCTGTCGTGGAACAGACTGGGTTGAGCTTGATAAGAGCCCAGTAATTGGCATGTTCTGAGGCAACTTCAAGCCTGCGTCTTAGGTGATCGTGCAGTAGTCGACGCAAGCGATTACGGATAACGGCCCGTTTGCTCACTTTGCTGCTGATTACAACTGCACAGCGACATGCTTGGGATGTTTGGTGCCGATGGGGAGCTTTAAGCAGCTGATGATCTGCTTTTACGACACGTAACACCATTGCTGGTCCTCTAAAAGGACGTCCCGATCTTTGAAGGCGTGCAAAACACCGGTTTCCCCTCAATCTCATTGATGCAGGTAGCACCATCAGACTTTGGCTTCAATGGGTAAGGGTAGTAATTAAGTGATTTATTCCCACTGCTATGGGATTCAGACAGCAAGACGACTGCGTCCACGCTTACGGCGACTGCGTATCACTCTTCTACCTGTATGAGTTCGCATGCGTACTCGGAATCCGGAGACGCGTTTTCGCTTGCGGCTGGTTCCACCAAGGGTTCTTTTTGTCATTGAAGTAAAACGGCGTCCAGCTTGAAATTCAGATAGCTAATTTATCAGTTCAGTTGATGTCAATCAGCCAACTGCCAAGGTAGCCGCCCATTGGCACATCACCAGGAGCCTGTGCGAGGGCATTGAATTGGAACATTCCACGTTTGTTGGGGTTGAAGATTTTCATCACCACTGCATAGGTACCACCTGTAGGTATGGGAGTTTCAGGGAATACATCAATGTTTGTTTGGTCTTCAGAAACCTCGAAAACTGCAGGGATTTGCTCTTTGCAACGTGTGCGGGAGAGCATGCCGCCTAGATGCACTAGGCAAAGGCTCAGTCTTTCTGGGGGGATCTTGGCGTTGAAATAATCGGGAACTGTGATGGTCAGCTTGAGGATCGCGGTTTTGCGGTCCTTTGGTTTCAGCATCAGGAAGTAGTTCGCCCGGTCACGCCTGCGGGTTGAGCTCTGCCAGTAATAGAGCTTTTTGTAATCCTTAGAGTTCTCCCAGCGGAATTCCAGCAGCGAAGGTGTGCCCTGGGCTTGTGCTTTTGGCGGCTGAATGCCTTCAAGCAGCATGCTGCTACTGATCAGGCCTGCAGTTAGTCCTCCCAGCGCGAGGGTGCCGGGAATAGAAAATCTGACGAACGGCCGAACCATGGGATCAAAGCGGGTGTTGGTAAGCACCGGCAATCAAAAGTAATCAGATTCTCCTGTGATCTCATCTATGAATGATGGCTTCTAGGCCGGCCTAGGAGTTGTCAGTTTTTGCTGATCTATCTGGTCTAAGTAGTGAGGTTTCCCCCAGATAGGGATGTTGTGGAGGTTGATCCGAAGGTAGCCAGGCATGAGCAAGGATTCGGATACAGCGTTTTAGATCTCCCTCTACATACATTTGTTGGCAGTCAAGTAGTGCGATGGATTCCCATCCGCGTTGACGGCGGGCAATTGCTGCTGGGAAACAAGCGTTCAGGTCAGCCGTTACGGAGAAGGTGATCGAAACGATCTTTTCAGGGGTTAACCGGTTGCATTGCACCAGTGTGGTCACGAGCTCGCTTACGGCTGCTTCGATGGCTTCAGTTGTGTTCGCCAAGCTGGTTGTGGCACCCCTGAGCCCGTGCAGTTGGAGTTCTCCGTTAGGGATGGCCATGGTCATGGCAGGAAGAGCCAGAGCACCTGGCCACTATTGCCAAGTTCCAGGTTGAGGAGCTCTGAAAGCTTGGCAAGAATTTTGCTACCTGGCAGAAATCCCGCTAGTCGTTTTTTGGGGCGTCCCAATGTGACCAGGCGGGTAGTGGTTTCATCTAGGTCGGCGAGTTTGGCTGCCAGTTTCCGAGCATGTTCTTCATCGCCTAGTTCATCGACTAGTCCTATCTCCTGGGCCTGTGCTCCGCTGAATACACGGCCGTCGGCAAACTTGCGTACCTCTTCGCAGCTGAGTTGACGGCCTTCTGCCACAGCGTTTACGAATTGGTCAAAGCTGCTGTCAATAAGCGATTGCAGAAGCTGACGCTCCTCCTCTGTGAGTGAACGGTCTGGAGAGAGAATGTCCTTGTAGGTACCACTTTTTACTGTCTCGAAACGTATCCCGATACGTTCCAGCAATTTGGAGAGGTTGTTGCCACGCAGTATCACGCCGATTGAGCCGGTGATCGTGCCGGGATTGGCAACAATTTTTTCTGCAGCTACCCCTACATACACACCGCCAGAGGCAGATACATTGCCAAAGCTCGCCACAACATGGCAGCCCTTCTCTCTCACTCTGAGCAGGGCAGCGTGGATTTCTTGACTATCACCAACAGTCCCTCCTGGACTGTCAATGCGCAGTAGCAGTGCAGGGAATTCCCTCTCTTCAACCTCCTTTAGAGCTTTGAGAATCCGCTCACGTGTTGCACCACTGATCGGCCCGTTAATTGTGATGTGCGCGATCCGTCGGCGAGATTTGCGACGCCAGGGCCAGCCCATTTGATTCCTTCGTAGACCATTGGATCTTAAAAAGGAGCCAGCTGGCGGCCTTCATGTTCTCAACACGGCATTGGCTGTTGATGGTTCTGCCCTTTGCCCTTTGGGGTACGGCCATGGCTGCGATGGCGCCTTTGGTGATTACTGGCGGACCTCTTGTAGTTGCTTGTTTTCGTCTTTTCCCAGCAGGAGTTGCAATCCTGCTGGCCTTGCCGTTTCTGGGGCGGCACTGGGGTATCGCCTCAACAGACAGGATTTGGTTTTTGGTTTTTACGCTTGTCGATGCAAGCCTTTTTCAATTGTTTTTGGCTAAGGGTTTGGCTTATACCGGCGCAGGTATGGGCTCGGTCCTGATTGATTCCCAGCCATTGTTGGTAGCTCTTTTGGCTCGTAGCCTTTTCGGAGAGTCAATTAACCCGGTTGGCTGGCTGGGTTTGATGATTGGACTAGTTGGGATTATTTGCCTTGGCGCGCCGCCGGATTTATTGCGCCATTGGTGGTTGCTTGGCGAACAGGATTCAATCGCCAATTTGTGGGATCCAGGGGAGGGGTGGATGCTCGCAGCCGCTGTCGCTATGGCCCTTGGCACTGTCTTGAGTCGATATGCCTGCCGTAGGAGTGACCCTGTTGCAGTGACTGGCTGGCATCTAGTGCTGGGTAGCCTGCCGTTGCTGATCTGGCACGGCCTTGATCGCAAATGGCCGTTGTGGCCTGATTGGACAAGCTTTGATTGGGGATTGATGGCTTACGCAAGCTTGTTTGGCAGTGCACTGGCCTATGGATTGTTCTTCTGGTTCGCTAATCGAGAGGAGCTCACAAGCTTTAGTTCTCTAGCTTTCCTTACCCCAGTGTTTGCGCTTGCTGCTGGTGGTTTTTGGCTGGGAGAACGGCTTCAGCCTTTGCAATGGTTTGGGGTTGGATTGGTGCTGCTTTCGGTGCTTGTTGTGAGTCTGCGGCGTCGAATATGGGAACCGGCTGAAGTTGATTCGGATTTGTTTTCAGAGGAAAGTGGAGGATGAATTTCCATCCCTTGCGGTTAGTTGGCGAGAAAATCCTTTGCTGGGTAAGTCATCTGGCAGTGCATAAGGCATTAGTTCTGCGAAGGTATGGGGCTAGGGATGCCACCATCTCTCCATGGTGATGACGTTTGCTGCAACGGTTGTGGTGTCTCCTTTACAACGGCGTCGAGGCCTGCTCGTGATCTTGGCGTTGGGTGTGGCTATCTGCCTTTGGCAGTTGGGCGCTTCTGGTTTGGTTGATGAAACCTCGCCTCTTTTTGCTGCGGCAGGTCGTGCCATGAGTTCGACAGGGGATTGGCTGACGCCCAGGGTTAATGGCCTGCCTCGCTACGACAAGCCTCCGCTGGTTTATTGGCTGATGGGTTTGGTTTATGCCTTGCCCGCTCAGCAGCTTTGGGACCCTCTAGGCACCTGGGCTGCACGACTTCCTTCTGCGCTGGCATCTCTCTTGATGATGCTGGCCCTTGGTGACACTGTGATGTGTTGGCCCCAGAAAGGTGATACTTACCCGCGCCGCACGGGTGTTGCGGTCGCACTTGCCTTTGCGCTTTCGCCTCTGGTGATTCTCTGGAGTCGGGTTGCAGTTAGCGATGCCTTGTTTTGCACCACCTTGGGTGTGAGTTTGCTTCTCCAGTGGCGTCGTTTTACTAGCCCTAGTACCCAGCCATGGTGGATCGCCTGGATTGTTTTGGGTTTAGCAGTGCTTACCAAGGGTCCAGTGGCTGTTGTGCTGACCGGCATGGTGCTTGTTCTATTTGCACTACTGCAGTGGAATCTGGCCACCCTTTGGCGGCGGCTGCGCCCACTACCCGGTTTGCTGCTCACCGCTCTGATTAGCCTGCCTTGGTATTTGGTGGAATTGCTTGTCGAGGGACAGCCCTATTGGGACAGCTTCTTTGGATATCACAATCTTCAACGCTTTACAGAGGTAGTAAATAATCACGGGGAGCCTTGGTGGTTTTTCGGGCCTGTGTTGGTGGTTGCTTCTCTGCCATTCACTCCCTTGTTGTTGCTTGGTCTGTTGCAGGCCTTTGTTCCAGTCAGGAGAGGTGGTGCACTTTGCAAGTCAGAGCCTGAGGAGTCTTTGCAGGGCTTTGCGGCCTGCTGGCTTTTGGCTGTATTGCTGTTATTTACTTGTGCGGCCACCAAATTGCCTAGTTATTGGTTGCCGGCTACACCAGCAGCTGCACTGTTAATTGGCTTGGCTGCAAGTGCCTCTCCTCAACAGCGGCCGGGCCTTGCTTGGGCATGGGGCGGGTCAGTTGTTTTGGCTGGGTTATTGGCTGCAGGGTTATGGGCTTCACCGCTCTGGATTGAATGGATTGATGCCCCGGAAATGCCCACCCTCACGACTGATTTGCTCGCAAGTGGTCTTGTGCTTAGAGCAGCGGTTTTTTTTAGTGTCTTGGTTTTGCTTGGGGTCTGGTTGGCGTGGAGGCCGCGGCCAGGGCGCTTGCTGGCCCTTCAGGTGCCGTTGGTTGCTTTCCAGTTGTTTGCTCTCTTACCGATGTGGGCTTTGGGTGACAAGGTCCGCCAGTTGCCAGTAAGGCAAGCTGCCCAGCTGCTGCTCGATTCTCAGAAGCCTCTTGAACCATTGGTGATGGTCGGAGTAGAGAAACCTTCTCTTCATTTTTATACCGATCAGGTAGTGGTTTATGAGGGCAGCTCTGAGGGGGCACTAGTGAACGTGGCTGATCGTTTGCAAGAAGAAGAACGTCGGGGATGGTCAGGCCGGCCCATTGAGGGTCCAACAGGATCGCCAACAGCGCTTGTGGTAATTGATCAGGGCACAACGCAGAAGAGGTATTGGCAGGGTCTTAAACCTGAGCTGCTTGGCAAGTTTGGGATTTATATGGTTTGGCGTTTGGATCGTCGCAGTTTGGAGATGCGAGCAAATCAGCTAAAGGCAGAAGGTCTTCAAACCGATTGGCGTCAACCAAGACATGAGCGTTACTGATCGACTGGTTTTTGCTCGCGAAGAATTTAATTTTCTCCTCGCTATTTCTTGTTTTCAACCTTGTTTGGTTTTGGGTTATTGCATCCAGCAAGCAGGGTAATGAATTCAAACGTTTGTCTGGGGTTGAGCTGGTTCCGCAAGCTGTTTACTTCTACAGAAACCACATCGCCCCCAAAGGGCCATCTCTCCAGCTGGTGCAGGGCTGCCGCAGTTATTACAGGCGGCCATTCCGTGCACATCAATCCTGCTGGGATGGCGCGCCCAGATACTGGCTTCACTTTCTGGCTTGGGGGTCTCTTTGGGGTGATGCTGCTGAATACGCAGATCCTTTATTTCATGGCCCGCTGCACGCAGAGCTGCCAAGAGTTGGTGGCGGTTGTAGAGGAGGGCCTGTCTCCACTGAGGATGACTGGCGCCAATAACCAAAATCCCTTGCCGCATGCTCAGTGGTCGGCAATGGGGGGCAAGCTGAGGGCCTGCTAGTCGCGGCCATTCTTGCCAGAGACCAGCTATGGATCCTTTTTGTTGCCAGTCGCGCTTGAGGGTGTCAAGGCAGCTGGAGAGAGACGTTGCGGGTGCAGGAGGGGCTTGTTGCAGTACTTCTCCTCGGCCAAATCTTTTGCGTTGCTGATCGGGAGCTATGGCCATCTCAAAAGCTTAATTGGAGTCTCTAGCCAAGCTCGCTAGCCTCCATTAGGTCTTTTCAATGCCTCCATGGGCTTCTTTGACCGGCTTAGCCGGCTATTGCGTGCCAATCTCAACGATCTTGTAAGTAAGGCTGAGGATCCCGTCAAGATCCTTGATCAGTCGGTTGCTGATATGCAAGCCGATCTGGTCAAGTTGCGACAGGCCGTTGCTATGGCCATCGCCAGCCAGAAGCGACTTCGCAATCAGGCAGCTCAGGCTGAGGGCCAAGTCAAAACTTGGTACGAACGCGCCGAGCTGGCGATGCAGAAGGGCGAGGAGGATTTGGCCAGGGAGGCACTTAATCGTCGCAAGAGCTTTCAGGAATCCTCAACTGCGCTCAATACTCAGCTCAATGGACAGGAAGGGCAGGTTGAGACGCTAAAGCGCAGCTTGACGGCTCTTGAGGGCAAGATTGCGGAGGCCAGAACGAAGAAGGACATGCTCAAGGCTCGAGCCCAGGCGGCTCAGGCCCAGCAGCAGTTGCAGAACGCCGTTGGCGATCTCGGCACTAATTCCGCGATGGCAGCCTTCGATCGTATGGAAGATAAGGTTCAGGCCCTGGAAGCCAGCAGTCAGGCTGCCGCAGAGCTTGCTGGTGCTGATCTTGAGAGTCAGTTCGCAGCTCTAGAAGGAGGCGACGATGTAGATGATGAGCTGAATGCTTTGCGTCAGCGACTTGAAGGGGGTCCTCAAGCGGTGGCTTTACCAGCTGCGGAGACTGCTTCATTGCAGGGCAGCAAGGATGCCATTGGCTCTGAGGTGGAAGCCGTGAAGGTGGCGGAGGTAGATGCAGAGTTAGAGGAACTAAAGCGCGCTATTGACAAGCTCTGATACGGATGAGACTTATCGGCAGGGCATATCGCTTCAATAGGTCTTGCCTCCTTAGTGGAGCCCTCGCTAATAGGTTTTTTGTTGGCTTGGCTGATTGCCAAAAACCAGTTGCAGGGGTTTGTTAATGGCGACTTCTAGGCGACTGGGGAGATTGGGAAGCGGTGTTTTTGATCGCAATGATCGCCGCAAGCAGGCTTATCGATTTACCACCGCTGGTACTGATGCTTTGCCGCTGGTGGATTTATCGCTGGGGTCTACAGACCTCTTGCCTCCTGATGTGGCCCTTAAGGCCATAGAAGTCGCTTTAAGGACTCCTGAGAGTTCTTCTTATTGCTTGCATGCTGCGACGAGACCCTTTCGGGAGGCGGTCGCTACCTGGAGTCAGAGGCGTTTTGGTGTCAGCGTTGATCCAGACCGGGAAGTGTTGTTATTAGTTGGTTCACAGGAGGGAACGGCGCACTTGCCTTTGGCAGTTTTGGATCCTGGCGATGCTGCCTTGATCCTCGATCCCGCTTACCCCTCACATCGGGGGGGACTGGTATTGGCTGATGCCCGAATTGAAAGGTTGCTGTTGCGAGAGGAGCAGGGCTGGCGGCCTGATTTCAAAGCATTGAGTAACAGCCAGTGGGATCAGCTGCGGATGATGGTCTTTGGCTTTCCCCATAATCCAACCGCTCAAGTAGGAAAACAGAGTTGGTTGACGGAAGCCATGGATCGGGGTGTCCGTCATCAGCTGGTGGTTGCTCACGACAATCCTTATGTGGATTTAGCTCTAGATGGTGATGCACCAGCTCTTTTGCTTTGTCCTGGATGGCGGGAATGGGGTATTGAGTTTTTCTCTTTCTCCAAGGGCTGGTGCTTGGGGGGATTCCGATTGGCCTTTGCAATTGGCGCTGAACCCCTGATCAAAGCCCTGCGTGAGCTCAAGGGTGTAGTGGATTTCAATCAGTCTTTGGCTTTGCAGCGAGGTGGCATAGCAGCCCTTTCTGATGCCCCAGATTGGCCGCAACAGATTCTTGGTGTCTACCGGGAGCGTCGAGACAGGACTCTGGCAGCTTTTGAAACCATGGGTTGGCATGTTCCTTGTCCCTCGATGGCGCTTTATCTCTGGTTGCCTGTTCCAGCCTGGGCCAGGCAGCAGGGCTTCAGCGACGAGACTCTGGCCGCCGATCTTTTGGAAAGAACTGGCATTGCTTTGACACCAGGATCAGGCTTTGGCTCTGGTGGTAAAAATTGGCTGCGCCTTGCTTTAGTTCGTCCAGCAGAAGAGTTGGAGGCGGCTGTCGCCCGAATTGGACCTTGGTGGCATGCACACGTTTGAGCCATGGACTGGTGCGGCGGCGGTTGCCCGCCTTTGGCGCACGCAGTCTTGTGGGGCGAATAGGCCATGGCAGTTGCGCTGGCAGCCGGTATGCGCAAGTACGGAGTTAGGGATGTCTGCTTGGCTTCAGCAGCAGCCGTTATCTGCAAATCAGCCTCGGGCATTATTCGCCGACCGTCAGACCCATGGCAGAGGGCAGCTTGGTCGAATCTGGCAAGCGCCGATAGGGGGGGTTTGGATCAGTGCTGCCTTCCCTTGGTCTCAGGCCAATCGCTCTGCAGGGATTTTGGGCTTAGCTGTGGCTGTGGCACTGGCTGAACGGCTCGAGCGGCGTGGAGTGCCTGTAAGCATTAAATGGCCCAACGATTTAATGGTGGGGGAACGCAAACTGGCTGGTCTTTTGCCGAGATTGGTTCATCGTGGTAGCAGCGTCAGGCTGGCGCGGATTGGTCTTGGCCTGAATGTTTGTAACCGTGTGCCCAGGGAAGGTATTGCTTTGCTCGAGCTGCTTCGGCCAGGCCAGTGCAATCCTTTGAACTGGACAGCAGAAGTGCTTTGGGCGCTGGATCGTGCCATCGCTCTGGTGGTTCGAGCTGATTGGGTTTGTTCTCAAGCAAAGAGTCGTCTTTGGGCAAGGCAGGTTCGCGATCCGAACACTGGTGATCTTTGGGAAGTGATCGGATTTGGTCTAGATGGCTCGCTCGAGCTGTGCCAGGGTTCGCAGACCACAACCTGGACCCGCTGGTCTTAATTGAATTGGATCTTTTTTTATATTTTTTTGTTTGAGGAGCTGATCGAGTGCTGTTTCGCTGGTTCGCTGCTGCATTGCTGCTTTCAGTTCCGGCGCTTGCTGAGCCGTTAATGCCTTCGCTCGAGGCTTTTAAGGTTGAGACGCCGCTAAGGTTTGATCAATCTCTTGAGGCGTTGGAGCGCAACAAGGTGATTACTTCTGCGGAACGCCGACAGCTGGAGGGGCGTGAGGCGGGCTTGAGGATCGATGTACCTCGGATGTTGCAGGCTTGTCGTAGTGGTGCGCTGTCAGCTCAGGAATGTTCTAGTGGAGTTGCTTTGCGCTCAAGGGCGCGCCGAGGTCGTACCCAGATCTCTTTGAGGAGGCGGGGCCCAGGAGGTCGTCTGTTGCAGCCTCTTACGGTTCCGGTTTCGGCATTGCTAGCAGGCTCTAGTGGTGACTTCAGCTTGGCCTCAGTGTTTGCAGTAACTCCCAGACCACAGCCCTTGCAGGGCAATGGAGATAGTCAGCTTCTTTTCCCGATCATCGGAGGTGCCTTGACCAGTAGTGAATTTGGCTTGCGTTTGCATCCTGTGATTGGTAATTGGCTGATGCATGCGGGCAAGGACCTGGCTGCACCAGAAGGTACGCCTGTCGTGGCGGCATTGACGGGAACCGTGATCAGTAGTGGCCTTGCAGGGGGCTATGGCATAGCTGTTGAACTTGAACATGACAACCCGCGTAGGCGCACTCTTTATGGACATCTTTCAGAGATTTATTTGAAGCCAGGGCAGCAAGTTCGTCAAGGGGAGGTGATTGGTCGGGTTGGTAGTACAGGCCTAAGCACTGGTCCTCATCTTCATTTCGAATTGCGGCGCCCTCAAGGTGATGGTTGGGTCGCGATTGATCCAGGTGAGCTGGATTTTAATCCGTTGGCAGCTTCAGGTTTAGATGCGGTTTCAGTGATGATTGGTCAGTTGATCGGGAGCCTTGAACGGCCTTGATCTATCACTATTTATCCTCACGAAGGATAAATCCAACCCCACGAACTGTGTGAATCAAAGTGGCAGCATCTTTTTGCTCAATTTTTTGGCGCAGATAACGAATATATACATCTAAAAGATTATCATCTCCAAAGAAGTCTTCTCCCCATACAGCTTTCATGATTGCGTCACGTTCGTGAACCTTTTCTGCTCCAAGTATTAGAAAATGTAGTAACTCATATTCTTTTACGGAAAGTTGAATCTTGCGATCACCGCGGGTTACATCACGGGTGCTGGTGTTCATCTTTAGGTCTGATATTTGCAGAGTCTCTGGTATCTCTTCGGCTACAGTTTTCCCTGAGAATTTCCCAGCTCTTCTTTGCATGGCTCGAAGTCTGGCCATGAGCTCTTCAATGGAGAAGGGCTTGGTTAGATAATCATCAACTCCAGCATCTAGTGCTTTAACTCGATCAGTAACATCATCATGACCTGTGAGCATCAAGATTGGTGTATTGATGCCACTAGAGCGTATGCGTTGACATACATCCACACCTGTGAAATCAGGAAGGTTCCAATCAAGAATAATTAGGTTTGGGTATGGTTCACTTCGAGCTTTTATCAGTCCTGAAGCTCCGTTTTCTGCCACGCTTACCTCATAACCCTCTACATCAAGCTCTAGTTGCAGAAGTTCTGTAAGTCTAGGTTCATCATCCACCAATAGGACCCTGGTTTTAGGCGGTGATGTGTCAGTCATTGAGTTAATCAACCTAGTTTCTACTTAAGCAGTTTCTCTGATCCAGGGCTTGTGCTCTCAAGGTTTTATTAGTGAACCTTTTGCTTAGGATGAGTGTCTACTTAGAAGGGTGGGAAGTCTCTCGAAGAGATCGGGCTTGATTACATAACTTTCAGCACCGGCGTCGAGCACCTGGCGTTGTTTGCTGGGGTCGCTTAGGGCCGACACCACAACAATACGTGGCAAGCTGTGATGAGCAGATCGCTGTTGCAGTAGCTGCAGGCATTCCAGCCCATCCATGCCTGGCATCATTAGATCTAGCAGCACCAAATCAATCTCCTCCATAGGGGCAGTATCAAGGAAACTTTCGGCCGATTCGAAGATCAAGACGCAATGTCCCTCGTCTTGAATTTCCTCCTTGAGCAATTGGCGAACCCTGGGATCATCATCGACTACTGCCACGGTTAGCTCAGAGGTGATGTGAGAGTTGTTTACAGCTGATTCCGTGCTATTTGGCTGCATCTTTTGGTTCATTCTTGTGTAGAGGTGATATCTCTTGGAAACAGTTCAGCAAATGGCAGTTCAGTGTTTCAGCCCCCAAGAACCCTGCCATCGTTGAACCTGGCGACTCGATCTGCTCTTGCAGAAACATCGTTTTCGTGGGTGACTAGCACCAGAGTGATCCCCTGATGATGCAACTCATCAAAGAGGGTTAGAACATCTTCTGTGGTTTGAGAATCGAGGGCGCCTGTGGGTTCATCAGCCAGCAGTAATGCTGGATTGTTGATCACTGCACGGGCAATTGCGACTCGCTGCTGCTGCCCTCCCGAGAGTTGATTGGGGCGGTTACCCATCTGTTGGGCGAGCCCGACTCTCTCGAGAGCTTGCCTGGCTCGTTCTCGTCGCTGGGTAGCAGGAACCCCGGCATAGATCATTGGCAGCATCACATTTTCTAGGGCCGTGGCCTCGGGGAGCAGGTGGAATTGCTGAAAAACGAAGCCAAGTTCCTGATTGCGTAGATCTGCCAGAGCGTCATCATCAAGATCTTCGATAGTTACGCCGTTGAGCTGATAGCTGCCGCTGGTTGGACGATCTAGGCAACCGAGAATATTCATTGCCGTGCTCTTCCCAGAGCCACTGGCGCCCATTACGGCCAGATAATCGCCCTGATTCACGATCAGATTGAGATGGTCTAGAGCTTTTACTTTTCCAGCACCATTTCCATAGAGCTTGCTTACATCGCTCAATACGGCGACAGGGTGGCTGTTGCTTCTTACTCGATCAGCCAAGGGATCCTTTGCTTCCCATTGCAATTGCTTCTTGAAGAAGCGGCGTACCGGCTACGGCACTGTTGGCCCATTGAAAAAGAGGATTTGAAAGTATGCCGCCAACTGCTGTAACGACAACGCATCCCAAGAGTGCTACCCGAAGAGGAGGCATGCCAATAGTTGTCCATTGGATCGGCGGATAGGCCTTCACAACATCTGAAGCTTCCTGTGGTTCTTTGACCACCATCATTTTGATCACCGAGATGTAGTAATAAATCGATACCACAGAGGTCACTAGGCCAACGACAACCAAGAGATATTGATGATCGGCCCAGCCAGCGAAGAAGAGATAGATCTTGCCAAAGAAGCCAAGCATGGGAGGGATTCCCCCCAAAGAAAGAAGGCAGAGACTTAGACCAAGTGTTATCAAAGGATCTTTTTGATATAGACCTGCATAGTCAGAGATTCGATCACTTCCTGTACGTATGGAGAAGAGAATGATGCAGGCAAAAGCACCCAGGTTCATGAATAGATATGCCGCCATGTAGAGCACCATTGCGGCGAAGCCGTCTTTGGTTCCACACACCAGACCAATCATCACGAATCCTGCCTGGCCGATAGAGCTGTAAGCCAGCATTCGCTTCATTGATGTCTGTGCCAGAGCCACCACGTTGCCCAGAGTCATGCTCAGCACTGCAAGCACGGTGAAGAGCAACTTCCATTGGCTGTCGAAAGCCCCAAAACAGCCAACCAATAACCGCAAGGCCAGAGCAAAGCCCGCAGCTTTAGAACCAACAGAGAGGAATGCAACCACAGGTGTTGGCGACCCTTCATAGACATCAGGGGTCCATTGGTGGAAGGGCACCGCAGCGATCTTGAAGGCCACCGTGGAAAGTACGAAAACCAATGCCAAGGCAGCCAGTGGCGTAGGGCTGGTTAGTAAAGAAATACCAATTGCTTGCAAGCTTGTGGTGCCGCTGAGGCCGTAGAGAAGGGACGCTCCGTAAAGAAAAACTGCAGCAGCAGCAGAGCCAATTAGGAGATATTTGAGTGCAGCTTCTGAACTACGGGCATCCCGTTTCATGTAGCCAGCGAGCAGGTAACTGGCAACGGAGAGGGTCTCGAGGGAGATGAACACACTCACAAGATCGGTTGAGCCGCAAAGGAGCATCGCTCCAAGGGTTGCGGCCAGAAGGATGGCGGCATATTCCCCGATTGGTGTGCCGCATTTCTCTGCATATCGCCAGCTGATCAGCAGTGACAACAAGGTAGAGAGAGCAACCACGGCCCTAAAGGCAATGGCCAGGTTGTCGGCTAGGAAGGCCCCAAGGAAAGAGGGTTCTAAAGGGGCATTCCACTGCTGGGCGAGCAGCAATAGGGCTATGCCAAGGCCGGCATAGCAAATAGGAGGCACCCAGCGCGCTGCGACCTGCTCGCCGGCGAGATCCACAAGCAGGGTCGCCAGCATTGCTATTAGGACAGCCCCTTCTGGGGCAATAGCACCAGCGTTTAGTGCAAGGTTGAGCAGCTCATTGGGAGCTGCTGTGGCTTGGGTGGCGATAAGAAATACACCCATGTCGGGCATGACGCGAGCACGATCTGACCAGTCCGAGTGACTGTAGCTGCGCTGCCTTGCTAAAAGTTGTGAAGTACCCCGCACCATGCAGCTTGGCCGCCGGTGCGATAAAGATTGGAGCGGTTACATACCGTCTGTGGCGAACACCCTTGTCATTGTCGAAAGCCCTACAAAGGCCAGAACCATTCGTGGGTTCTTGCCTAAGGACTTCCGCGTAGAAGCCTCAATGGGGCATGTGCGCGACTTGCCCAACAACGCCAGCGAGATCCCTGCAGCCCAGAAGGGGCAGAAGTGGGCCAACCTTGGTGTTAACACCACAGCTGATTTTGAACCTCTTTATGTGGTTCCGAAGGACAAGAAGAAGGTGGTCAAGGAGCTCAAGGCTGCCTTAAAGGGAGTTGACCAGCTCTTGTTGGCGACTGACGAAGATCGTGAGGGCGAAAGCATCAGTTGGCATCTGCTGCAGTTGCTGGCTCCAAAGGTGCCGGTGAAGCGGATGGTGTTTCACGAGATCACTAAGGAGGCCATTGCCAAGGCCCTAGATCAGCCTCGAGATCTTGATATGGAGCTTGTTCACGCCCAGGAGACGCGGCGCATTCTTGATCGTCTAGTGGGCTACACCCTTTCACCACTGCTGTGGAAGAAGGTGGCATGGGGGCTTTCTGCTGGTCGGGTGCAGTCCGTTGCCGTGCGCTTGATTGTGCAGCGTGAACGTGCCCGTAGAGCGTTCTGTAGCGGTAGTTATTGGGACCTCAAGGCCAAGCTTGATAAAGGGGCAACTTGCTTTGAGGCCAGGCTCACGAAACTTGCTGGAGAGAAGATCGCTACGGGTAGTGACTTTGATGAGGCAACAGGTGGTCTGAAGGCTGGCAGTAGTGTTCGCCTGCTTAATGAATCAGATGCGCTAAGTCTTACCGAGACCGTTCGTTCCAGTCAGTGGCTGGTGGAAGCGGTGGAAGAGAAGCCAACGGTGCGTAAGCCTGTGCCTCCTTTCACGACAAGTACTTTGCAGCAGGAGGCCAATCGCAAGCTGCGCTTTT
Organism: Prochlorococcaceae cyanobacterium ETNP18_MAG_14; assembly: GCA_030741055.1. Classification (GTDB taxonomy): domain Bacteria; phylum Cyanobacteriota; class Cyanobacteriia; order PCC-6307; family Cyanobiaceae; genus Prochlorococcus. The sequence continues at coordinate 26,987 of JASLWC010000002.1, forward strand.
CGGCGCGGGAAACGATGCGCTGCGCTCAGGGGCTCTATGAGCGTGGCTTTATTACCTATATGCGCACCGACTCTGTGCATTTATCTGAGCAGGCCATTAAGGCCGCTCGTGGTTGCGTGGAGTCCCGTTATGGCAACGATTATCTCAGCAAGACACCACGTCAGTTCACTACTAAATCTCGCAATGCTCAGGAGGCTCACGAAGCGATACGACCCGCTGGTGAAAGCTTTCGTGCTCCAAGTGATTCTGGACTTGAAGGACGCGACCTGGCCCTTTATGAGTTGATTTGGAAGCGAACAGTGGCCAGTCAGATGGCAGAGGCTCGACTCACCATGCTGGCGGTGGATATTCGCGTTGCTGATGCCAACTTCCGGGCAACGGGTAAGCGCATTGATTTTCCTGGTTTCTTTCGCGCCTATGTCGAGGGCAGTGATGATCCAGACGCCGCGTTAGAGGGCCAGGAAGTCTTGTTGCCTGATCTAGCAGTTGGAGAATCTCTAAAACCGCAGGATGTGGAGGCCCTCGGTCATCAGACCCAACCGCCGGCTCGTTATAGCGAGGCCTCGCTGGTGAAGATGCTCGAGAGGGAGGGCATCGGTAGGCCCTCCACCTACGCCAGCATCATCGGCACCATCGTTGATCGTGGTTATGCCGCTCTGCAAAACAACTCGCTCACTCCTAGTTTCACTGCTTTTGCTGTAACTGCTCTATTGGAGGAGCATTTCCCTGATCTGGTAGATACCAGCTTCACGGCTCGGATGGAATTCACTCTGGATGAGATCTCCACAGGCAAGGTTCAGTGGCTGCCCTATCTCGAAGGCTTCTATAAGGGCGATAAGGGTCTAGAGAGCCAGGTTCAGCAACGTGAAGGTGATATTGATTCCAGCGTGTCTCGCACTGTTGATCTAGAGGGACTGCCTTGTGTTGTGCGTATCGGTCGCTTTGGGGCCTATCTAGAAGCCAAGCGAGTGGGAGATGACGGCGAGGAGGAATTAATTAAGGCCACCCTGCCTCAAGAAATCACGCCTGCTGAGCTTGATGCAGATAAAGCAGAGCTAATTCTCAAACAGAAAGCTGATGGTCCGGAATCCATTGGCGAAGACCCAGAAACCGGTGATCAGGTTTATCTCCTCTTTGGTCAGTACGGGCCTTATGTGCAACGAGGCCAGGTGAGCGAGGAAAATCCGAAGCCAAAGCGTGCATCCTTGCCTAAGGGATTGAAGCCGGAAGAGCTCAGTCTTGATGATGCGCTTGGGTTATTGCGTCTACCTCGTTTGCTGGGAGAGCATCCCGACGGCGGAAAAATTCAGGCGGGATTGGGTCGCTTCGGCCCTTATGTGGTCTGGGATAAGGGCAAGGGGGAGAAGGACTATCGGTCTCTTAAGGCTGAGGATGATGTGCTTTTGGTGGGGCTTAGCCGTGCCATGGAACTGCTGGCGATGCCCAAGCGGGGTAGGGGTGGCCGCACTGCATTGAAAGACCTTGGCATTCCGGAGGGGAGTGAGGAGAAGGTGCAGGTTTTTGATGGTCCCTATGGTTTGTATGTAAAGCAGGGGAAGGTGAATGCGTCGCTACCTGAAGGCAAGGGCGCTGATGACATCACTCTTGAGATAGCGGTAGAGCTATTGGCTGCCAAAGCTTCAACCAAGAAGACGAGTCGGAGCAAAAAGAGCACCTCAACATCTAGTAAAAAACCTGCAGCAAGCAAACCCAAAGCTCGTAAACCGCCTGCTACTACAAAGACAGGTCGGCTACGAGCCAGCGCTGTTCGGGTCATTAAGCCGGGTGATAGCTGATGCCCACAGTGAGTTCAAAGCGTTTACCTGCTGGTTTGCTTGGCATGTGGGTTTCGTTACTTGCTTTGCTGTTGCAGGCCTGCGCCAATACGCCTATTGGCCAAGAGCTGGCAAATAGTTTTGATACTCCGCCGCAGAAGCCTGCACCTGAGACAGCCGTTGCTAGTAATTCGGATTCGAGTGATTCTTCAGTTAGTTCACGAGCTCCAGCACAGGAAGCGACTAAGCCCGATGCTGGAATTCGCGAGAGGTTGAACATTTCTCCACCTGTCAAAGCGCAGCCCTATCGCATCACTATCAAGTTGTCTGGCGCCGATCCGTCGGCGCCAGCTGAAGCCGTCACACAGGCGCTGAGAAGGGCTGGAGTGAACTTTGAGGTTGTGATGATTGAAAGGGTTCAGGCTCAGTCTTCGGGCACAGTGGCACCTGCAGGCAGTGGAGCGAAACCGTGATTCGGTTTGGGACCCTGCGACAACGACTGAATTCGAGAGTTCCAGAACCCTTAGGCCGCCGCCAGGCCTTGCGAATGATGGAGACTTCTTACCTTGCGGCTGCTTCAGCGCTGATCTGGGTGGCTCTCTATTACCTCCCTGTGGGCGGCCCATTGTTTCGGATGTCGTTGCCGTTGCCTCTAGCCCTGTTGCAAGTGCGTCGTGGTCCTAAGGCAGGCCTAGAGGGTGTTTCCCTGGCTGTGCTCCTGCTGGTGGCATTGATGGGTCCTGTTCGTGGTCCTTTGATGCTCTTTCCCTATGGCCTGCTTGCTTTTTGGCTGGGGTGGAGTTGGCATCGTGGCCTGAGCTGGTGGCTGAGTTGGGGTTGTGGGGCTTTGCTGGGAACAGCAGGTTTTTTAGTAAGGGTTGTAGCTCTTTCACTTTTGGTGGGTGAGAACCTTTGGGTGGTGATCACCAGAGCAGGAGCAGGTTTGCTTGATCGACTGGTGGATTGGTTCCACCTGCCCCTGGCTCCAGATCTCAATCATGTGCAGTTGATGGCCCTTGCTTTGGTGGTTTTTCAGGAGGTGATCTACGTGCTTCTTCTGCATGCACTGGCTTTCTGGATCTTCCCTCGCTTGCAGGGGCCGATTCCAGAGCCCCCCAGGCTTTTGCATGGCCTTGTTGCCCTCGATCCCCTTTGATGTTCAGCCGGGCACTCCCAGTAGGGGGCTGCCGCCAGGTTGTAAAGCTTTTGGTGCAAGGGCATCTCCTGCTGCAGTGGAAAGCTGGCTGAAGCCCTGGCGGGATAGGGGCAGTGACCTTTCCTTGTTGTTGGTGTTAGCGGGCACGCGTACGGCTGAGGTGGAGGGCATATCGGCGGCTGGTGCCTCATCAGCTTCTCGTCGTTACACAGCCGTGGCTGATGCGGAGTTGCTACTTAAGGGCGTTGATCGGCCAAGGCTGTGGCCACTCCCACCGCTTCCTGCTGGGATGTCACCGGCCCTAATTAGTTATGTTGCCGCTCGTTGGATTGGTGTGGATCCATTGGTAGCCGCAGTGGGTTTGCCTCTGCCGCCGCCCTTCCCACATCTGCGTCTAGAGGCGGCTGAGTTAGGTCCGGCTGCTTGCTTGAGCACTGGGGAGGCCATGGATCATTTGCGTGTGCAATCTCTTTGGCAGCGGGGATTTTGTCTCGGCCGAGGGCTGCGTCGTCCATTGGTATTGGCTGAGTGTGTTCCTGGTGGAACGACCACGGCCCAGGCTGTGCTTACGGGGCTTGGCTTGCAGGTGGCTGGTCTGATTAGTGGCAGTGCCCGCCGGCCTGCCATGGTGTTGAAGCAGGAGTTGGTGGATCTTGGCTTACGTCAGGCGGCCTTAGGTTTTAATCCTTCACCTCAGCGATTGCTTTCGGCTTTGGGAGATCCTTTTCAACCAATTGCTGTTGGGTTGATACTTGGCGCAAGAGAGGCAGGTCAGCCTGTATTGCTAGGCGGTGGCAGTCAGATGGTGGCAGTGTTGGCTCTGGCCCTGGCAGCGATAGAACCAGCTCGCCGACAGGATATTGCCGATGGGATTGCCTTGGGTACTACCGCTTGGCTGGCGGAGGAGGTAAACCATTCAGACGGCAGGCCAGCTGCCCTGGCCTGTCTAGTCGATCGCGTCGGTGAGTATTTCGGTGTTCGCCTGCTTGGCTTGTCTACAGGGCTGCGTTTTCATCTCAGCAACCATCAGGCTCTTCAGGATTATGAGCTTGGACACGTCAAGGAAGGAGTTGGTGCTGGAGCATTGGCGTTATTGGCTCAGCTTCAAGGGGCTTCTTGTCAGCAGCTTGTTGAGGCTTGTGATCAGTCAATGGATCAGTTGCTGAAGGTTTCTTCTTCTGGAGACTCTTGCTGCCCCGTAGGGTCTAATCCATGAGGGGCACCATGCTGGGCGAAAGGGAGATTGGAAGAAGAGAGTTGCTCCGGCTGGGGTTGCTGGTTGGTTTAGTTGGCTTGACGGGTTGTGCTCGAGGCTCAGCATCTCCTTTGTTGAGAGCAACTCCGGAAACGTTGCCAAAGAAATGGCGGCGCATTTTGCCCAAGCCTTGGAGCTATAAGCCTCTAGATACAGATTTAGGTAGTCAGCCCTTTGGTTCGGCACTAGAGCAGGGTGCAGACCTGCTGGCGCTGGGCGATGGCTGGTTGGCCAGTTTGCCTGTAAAAGAACTGCAATCAATAAATGCGGCTGCGCTTCAAGATCGCTTTGATGATGTACAGGCGAGAAGTTTTATGGCGAGCTTGGGACCAGCCCTTGGCTCGCGAGTGTTGCCTGTAGGGGTGAGTCCTTGGGTGTTGCTTTTTCGTCAGGGTGATCCCTGGCTATCGCAGGCAAGGTCTAGCTGGCAGGTTTTGTTGGATCCGGCTCTAAAGGGGCGGGTGGTTTTGCCTCAAAGTCCTCGGCTGGTGATGGCTCTAGCTGAGCGAATGGAGGTTCCTGATGGATTGCGATTGCTGCGTACTCAGGCCTACGCCTCTGATGATCGGCAGGCTCTTAACTGGTTAATTCAGGGAAATGCTCGAGTAGCGGTACTGCCGCTCCAGCGTTGCTTGAACAGCTTGCGTCGTGATCCCAGGCTCAGCGTGGTGCTGCCCAATAGTGGGGCTCCATTGAACTGGACTGTTTTAGTCCGTTCTGCCATGACTCGGGAGCCAATACCCCAGTCATGGGTAGAGCAATCCTGGCAACAGCCTCTGCTAGGCCAGTTACTTGCTGGCGGTTGGATCCCTCCTTTGCCTCGCGCAGAATTGCATATTGCTTTAGCAACGATTCCCAAGTCATATCAATCGATTGTGTTGCCATCCCAGGAGGTTTGGTCACGTTGCTGGTCCTTGCCGCCGCTCACATCTGCTCAGCAGGTTGAGCTAGATCAACTTTGGCACCAATCAACCCCATAGCCTGCGTCTTGGCGCGGCTGCCAAGCGTCGGTGCGTGTCAGCAAGGAGGTCAGGGATTGGAAGCTGATGTGGACAATGAGGCAGGCATTTGCCACAGCGTTTACAGGCGTTTCCATCAACGCTTTCCCACCAGTGTCCTGCGCGTCCGATCAGGTTGTAGCGCTCCTGGGCAAAGGCTTGCAGGTCATGGCCGATGGCGAGGTTGCGCAGTCGTAATAGATCTGGGATGGGTACAGATTTTGGGCAGGGTAGGCAAGATCTGCACTGACCACAGCGGTTTTTACCTAGACGGTGCTCACCCTTCTCGCGAAGTTGTTTGAAGGCTCTTTGCTCGCGTTTATTCAGGGGATTATTAGCGTTTGCTAACTGCGTTGCAAGTGTCAGATCCTCTGGTTGAGCAGCTCCAATGCTGAGGGTGCTGATCTCTGCGGCTAAAAGGTAGCGGTAGGCAAGTTCAAGGGGCGAGAATGGGCTGCAGTCTTCAACCAAGGTTGGGCTTGGGGCCTGTAGCCGTCCCCCTTTATCAGCAGGGGAAATTGCCATCACACCCATGCCTGCGGCAAGGGCCTTTTGCGCCAGGGGCATGCGTGCGGGGTCGAGCAGGTGTAGATGCAGGCTGCAGAACTGAAAACGACCACTGGTTATGGCTGCCTCGATCAGGGGATACGCCCCATGGCTACTGAAGCCCACCTGGGTAACAAGATCCTCTTCTACAGCCCATTTTAGTAGCGCTGCCCCTTCTCCTTTTAGGGTCCATTCGAGGTGCTCAGGAAGATTGACGCCATGCACTGCAAGGTTGTGAAGCTTTCGCAGGCCGAGTCGATTCAATAGGCCATGCAATTGTCTTTGACCTTCTGCCAGAGTTAGGCCGGGTAAAAGTTTGCTGGTGATGACCCAGCCACCTGTTGGTGCTGCTTGGTTTTGCTGCAACTGTTGCAGAGCAATGCCAAGAAAACTTTCAGCTGGGCCATAGGCCGGGGCGGTTTCGATGTGGTTGATGCCAGCTGCCTGGGCAGCTTCAACAACTCCATACATTTGCTCTGCAGAGTCGATTGCCCTCATTGTTCCGAGGGTGAATAGGCTCACTTGCGGTCCCTGACCGAAGCGGCGGCGTACCGCGATCATTCCTGGTGATCTGGATCTTGATCTGGTGAATCCAAGGGCTCTTCTGTTGCGGATTCACGGCTCTGGAGGTGGCGTATCAAAGCGGCAGGGCTCACCTCATCGAGAAACCGACGGAATTCACTTTGATCTTCTTCGTCGGCTTCGGCATCAACGGGAATTGATGCTTCGGCAACCACTTCTTCGAGCATCCAGATGCTGCACCCAGTGCGAACTGCAAGGGCGATGGCGTCACTAGGACGAGCATCCATTTCAAGTGGCTGGGCTGATTCCTCGGGAATGTTCTCTACTTGCGGTTCTTCCTCCTGCTCCTGCTCTTGCTCTGGTGCTCTGAAACGAAGTTTGAGCACAGCTTGGAATGTGCTTTCTTCAATTGCGTGGATGATTACCCGCTCCAAATGAAGATTTCCTGCTTTGAGCAGGGCCACCATGAGGTCGTGGCTGAGAGGTCGTGGTGGAGGCGAGTCTTGGATGCCGGCCATGATGTTGTGTGCCTGGGCTTGATCGATCCAGATCGGCACTTGCCTTCGCCCGGAGGGATCCCTAAGCAGCACGATTGGGCTGCGGCTGGACGCATCTAGGGCGAGACCGGCAACGCTCATCTCGACCACCGAACCTTCCTCCCCCTTTTGTCCGATTATGACCAGTAGATCTTGCCGCATGCGGACGGGGCCATGTTTACGGGGCTAGTTCAGGCGGTTGGAAGGGTGCAGCGTCGCGCTAAGGGTGTGTTGGTGGAAGGGTGTTCAGCTTTTGCTCCTCTGACAGAGGGAGACAGTGTTGCTGTTGATGGGGTTTGTCTCACGGTGGCGGAACTAATCGCGGATGGTTTCCGCGCCGATGTCAGTGAGGAAACACTTAGTCGAACCACCCTTGGGCCTAAGGCGGATCGAGGTGGGGTTGTGAATCTTGAACCAGCGCTTCGTTTCTCCGACCGGCTTGGAGGGCATCTGGTTAGTGGCCATGTTGATGGTTCTGGTGAGGTGGTGGCATTGGAGGCTCGTTCGAAGTCTTGGCATTTGGAGGTGATTTGGCAGGATCCTGTTTTTGGACGCTATGTCTGCGAAAAAGCCAGCATTGCCTTGGATGGCATCAGTCTCACTGTGGCTGGATGCGTTGAAGACGGCAGTCGATTTTGGTTGGCGGTGATACCCCATACCTGGACCAGCACTTCACTACAACAGCTGAAGGTTGGAACTGTGGTGAATTTGGAGGCCGACCTTGTGGCCAAATACACCGAGCGGCTATTAGCAGGAGCTCCTCAATTTTTATCGTCAGGGAAAAGGGCCACCCCAGAGCTCTCTAAGGAGTGGTTGGCCAGCCAGGGGTGGAGCTGACTTAATTACTTCCAGCTCAACCCCTCAGGGCAACAAACACCCTCCAGCCCTCGCTTGAAATCGTTAATAAGGTCTGCTGATTATGGCCAATCTTCTGAATTCCTCCATCCTCGACATTTGCGAAGCAGAGATCCAGAAGATTGGCGAATTACTTCTTGTCGTCTTCGTTGCTTAGGGGCAGCAACCAGATAGCGCCTGACTCGCGATGAATTTCAATACGAAATTCCTGGCCTGGTTCTAGGCCAAGCCTTTTTGTATAGGCATGACCGATAAGCAGATTTCCGTTCCCGTGAACTCGAGTACGAAACTCTGCTTGACGGCCGCGAGAAGCACTACTTCCTCCATTGCTGGAGGGAAGTTTGTAGCCCTTAGCTTCCACTAGAGCTCGATAAAAGCTCTTGCGTAAGACACGACCGCTGGGGCCCACATATCCGCAGCCACGAGCAATCTCATCCTCAGGACGGTTGCTGAGTGACCTGGCTTTGTCTAGAAGTTCTTTTCCGACAAGCATTTTGCCAGTTTTATTCTTTTCGATTCTGACGAATTCCTTTAACTGTGGCAAGTGATTGTCTGAACTTTCTTTGCTTTAGATCTATTCCCTTTGATTTAGAGAAGGTAGAAGATGATGAATAAGATCACCCAGATGCCGTCTACGAAGTGCCAGTAGAGCTCTGCGGCCTCTAGGGGAAAGGGGTTCTGGCTCGTGATGCGCCCACCGGATGAACGTGACTGCCACCACACAATCAGAATCATTAGCGCACCAAGGGTGACGTGTAGACCGTGGAAACCTGTTACGGCATAGAAGGTGCTGGCGTAAAGGTTGTCTGTAAGACCAAAGGGCAAGGTGAAATATTCCACCATCTGGCTTGCTAAAAAGGCCAGCCCAAGGCCAGCTGTAAGCAGTAACCAGCGCTGACACTGCTCTGCTTGGTCGCGCTTAAGGGCTTGTCCGGCGCGATGGAAGGTGGCGCTACTTACTAGAAGTAAAACCGTATTTAGGGTTGGTAGGGGCAGCTCTAATTCATAGACCGCATCTGGAAGCAGGGGGTTGACGGCTCGAAAGGTGAGATAGGCGACAAAAAAACCTGCAAAGGTCATGCCGTCAGCTACCAGGAAGGTTGCTAGGCCAAATAGTCGGTGATCAGCATGTTCATGGTTTTCTGCAGCATGTTGATCAGAGTCATGGTTGACTTTGGTGAGGGTTGTCATTGGTCGCTGCTCCTGCGATCACTGTTATTGGTTGCGGTTTTTTGGAATTGCTCTTCAGTCACTCCATAGCCATATGGCTCGGTTACTAGAGGGGCTTCACCAGTCCAGTTTTCTACCGGTGGGGGAGAGCTGGTGAGCCATTCTGGAGTGAGTGCCTTCCAGGGGTTGTCGCCGGCAATCGGACCGTTTATTGCGCTTTGCACGACATTCCATAGGAAGGGCAAGGTGCTGAGGGCCATTAGTAAGGCTCCAGCGCTGCTGAGTTGATTGATGAAGGTGAATTGGGGGTCATATTCAGCCACACGTCGCGGCATGCCATTGAGGCCGAGCCAGTGCTGAGGTGCAAAGCAGAGGTTGAAGCCGATGAAGGTGATTAGAAAGTGAAACCGCCCTAGATGTTCATTCAGCATGCGCCCGGTGATTTTTGGATACCAGTGATAGATGGCGGCAAAGATCACAAACACCGATCCGCCATAGACGACGTAATGGAAATGAGCAACTACAAAGTAGGTGTCATGCACATGAATGTCGAAGGGGACTTGCGCAAGCATTACGCCAGTAATGCCACCGAAAACAAAGTTGACGATAAATCCACAAGAGAAAAGCACCGCACTATTTAGAGAGATGCGTCCTCCCCAGAGGGTTGCAAGCCAATTGAAGAACTTGATCCCAGTGGGTACGGCAATAAATGAAGTAGCGATGGTAAAGAAGAGGCGCATCCATGGAGGTGTTCCACTGGTGAACATGTGGTGTGCCCACACGACTAGGCCGAGAACCACGATGGTCATTATTGAGTACACCATTGTGGTGTAGCCAAATAGAGGCTTGCGGCAATGAGCAGGAAGGATTTCGCTTACTAAGCCGAAGGCTGGCAGCACCATGATGTACACCGCCGGGTGGGAATAAAACCAGAACAGATGCTGGTAGACGACAGCATTCCCACCCAAGCCAGGATTGAAGAATCCTGTATGAACAACGATATCGAAACTTAAAAGGATCAGGGTTCCAGCCAGTACTGGAGTGGAGAGCACCACCAAAATGCTGGTGCCGAGCATTGCCCAGCAGTACATGGGTAGTTGCATGAGCTTTAGGCCTGGTCGCCGCAGCTTGAGGATGGTGGCAATGAAGTTGATGCCACCGAAGATCGAGCTACCGCCGAGAAACAAAACACTCAAAATCCATAGAATCTGTCCAGCGGCTGGTGTTGTGATACTTAGCGGTGGGTAGGCCGTCCAGCCGGACTGCGCGGCACCGGTTATGAAGTAGCTGCTGATAAGCATCAAACCGGCTGGAGGAATCATCCAGAACGCCACTGCATTGAGCCGAGGGAAGGCCATGTCACGTGCTCCCACATAAAATGGAATCAGATAGTTGCCAAAGGCACCATTCACCACAGGCACGATCCATAGAAAGATCATCACGGTGCCGTGCAAGGTCAGAACTTGGTTGTAGACATCCCTGGCCATGAAGTCGGACATGGGGCTTGCCAGTTCGATCCTGATGGCGCCACCAAGTAATCCGCCTATCAAATAGAAGATGAATCCGCAGACCAAGTACTGCAGGCCAATCACCTTGTGGTCGAGGCTGAAACTGAAGTACCGCAGCCATCCAGTTGGTTGAAGATGGTCTAATTGCTCGTCGCTGGTGGGAGGGATTGCAGCAGTCATGCTTCTGAAACCGTTGTTTTGGCGTTGTTGCTGAACCAAGTGTTGTAGTCGTCAGCTTCATCGACTACTACTGCTGAACGCATGCTCCCGTGGTATGGGCCACAGAGTTCGGCACATACGATTGAATAGCGACCTGTTTTTGTGGCTGTGAAGTTCAGTACGGTGGGTTGGCCAGGAATCACATCTTGTTTGATGCGGAATTCAGGCACCCAGAAGGCATGGATCACATCTTTTGCTTCCAGTCGCAAGCTCACAAGTTGGCCTTTGGGCACATGTAGTTCGCCTGAAATGATGTCACCTTTGGGATAGTGAAATAGGAATGCATATTGCAGGGCAGTGACCTCTACCGGCAGTGCAGCAAGAGCATTATCCGTATTGGATACTTCAACGTTGGCACCGATTCCTCCCCAGATGTTTTGTTGCATGTCCATCTGCTGATGGTCATGGGCACCATGGTTTAAAGGCACCATTCCGCCCATGCGATCGTAAATATCGAAGCTATAAAGCCCGATAAATAAGACCACTACCGCTGGTACGGCTGTCCAAAAAACTTCAAGAGAAAGATTGCCTTCTAGGGCTAGTCCGTCACCTTGTTGGCCAGGCCTACGACGAAATTTAATCAGGCTGAACAAAACCAGCCCCAAAATCCCGAGAAAAAGAATCGTGCCGATGCTGAATAGAACTCGGAACAGTTCGTCGTATACAGCTGCATTCAAACTGGCATCAACTGGGAGCAGATTGACGTTTTGGCCAATCCACAGGCCCCCCAGTACAAGGATGATGCCAAGCAGCAGTATGCGGATTATAGAGGGAATCGACACGAGATCTATTTGGATTATTTAAGGGTATGGAGATCGATAGATAGCAACATGCAGTGATTGTTAAGCCATGGTGAATGCTGTATTGAAGCTTAGGTTTTGCAAGGGATCTGATGGGATGAGGCAACTTTTGCCTGAATGATTTTGTCAGGGATAGTTGATGGAGCGACCTGTGTTGATGCCGAAGCCGCTTATACAGCGTGTTGAAAGCGAGTGAATCGCTACGTTTTCAGAGAGGGAAGCCTCTCCAGAGGTGCCAGAAGCTGACCTTTGATTTTTTGGCTAATTGATTGTAGCGTGGTAATGCGATGATGTATTTATCTCGGGTTCGGCGGCGCCTCGCTCAGCTAGCGGCCCATCTTGTTGTTGCCCTTATTGCACTGGTGGTGATCGGTGGAGCTACTCGCGTGATGGAGGCAGGGTTGGCTTGTCCGGATTGGCCGCTCTGTTATGGCTCTCTTTTGCCTGGTCGTCAGATGAATGTCCAGGTTTTTCTTGAGTGGTTTCACCGTCTTGATGCCTTTGTGGTTGGTGTCGCCTTGCTTGTGCAATTGGGGGCGGTTCTTTTCTGGCGCTCTCAATTGCCTGGTTGGCTCCCGTGGTTCTGTGCTGGTTTGGTAGCGCTAGTTCTGCTGCAGGGCGCCCTTGGTGCCCTAACTGTTCTTCAGCTCTTGCCGTCTGGCGTGGTTACGGCTCATCTGGCACTTGCCCTCACGCTTGTGGCAGCGCTGAGTGGCTTGTCTCAGCGTTTGCTGTCCTCTTCAGATATGGCGTCGCCTTTGTGGTGGCGCTTGATGGGTGGTGCTTCTTTGCTGGCCGTTACTGGTCAGTGTCTACTTGGTGGTCGCATGGCCACCGCTTGGGCAGCCCAGCGTTGCCTTCATGGCGGAGAGGCTTGTCAATGGCTCCAGTTGCATCGCATTTCTGCTACACCCGTTGCAGTTTGCCTGCTGATATTTGTTTGCACGGCTCTTTTGGTCGGCGGCTGGCCTCGACGTCAGTGGCCTTTTTTGATCTCTGTTCTCGCTCTGGTAGTCACACAGATAGGCCTTGGATTCCTGACCTTGCAGCTTGGATTCTCCCAGCCTGTCGTAACAGTGGGCCATCAATTGGTAGCAGCTCTGCTTGTGGCCTTGCTTGCTGCTCTTAGCTTCCGCAGTCCGGAAGGTTCAAATTTGTCGTTGTCTGCCGTTGGCGACGCATCCTCCACGGAGCCCTGTCATGGTTAGTTCAACACCAGAGATTCTTCGGGCTGGGTTAACTCGAGAGCAGGTCGTCCCTTCTCGTAAGCGCATCAAGCTTCCCGCTTGGTTAGAGGTCACCAAGCCACGCTTGATACCACTGCTTTTAGCTACAACCCTTGGAGGCATGGCCCTCTCTGAAGGTTGGCCTTTGCCCTCTCCCAGGCTGGTCTGCACCTTGGGAGGAGGGGCTTTGGCCGCTGCTGCTGCTGGTGTTCTTAATTGCCTTTGGGAGCAGGATCTTGATGGGCGCATGCAACGCACAAGTGGTCGGGCTTTGCCTTCAGGACGCTTGTCTCCAACAGCGGCATTCATAGGTGCAATTTCTTGCACCTTGGCGGCAGCTGCTCTGATGGTGAGTGGTGTGAACTGTCTTGCGGCTGGCCTTTCCTTGCTCGGCCTGTGCAGTTACGTGCTGCTTTACACGGCATTTTTGAAGCCCCGCACGCCTCAGAATATTGTCATCGGCGGGGTTGCTGGAGCTATTCCTCCTCTCGTTGGTGCGGCAGCGGCCACCGGTCATGTGGGTCTTAGTGGATGGTGGTTGTTTGCCCTTGTGATGCTTTGGACCCCGGCCCATTTCTGGGCCCTGGCCCTGTTGTTGCGCGATGACTACAGGGCTGTGGGGATCCCGATGCTTCCTGTCGTTAAGGGGCCTTCGGTAACGGCTAAAGCCATTTCTCGCTATGGCTGGGCCACCGTTTTGCTTAGTGGTTTTGGCATCTGGGCTCTGCCGGAGGGTGGATTGCTCTATGGATTGTTGTTGATGCCTTTTAATGCTCGTTTGCTGCAAATGGTGCAACAGCTTGGAGTTGCTCCCGAGAATGTCGACCGCGCTAAAGGCCTATTCCGTTGGTCGATTTTCTACATGTTTGGCATCTGCCTTTTGCTGGTGGTTAGCCGCTTGCCGATGTCAGCCCATTTTGACCTTCAGGCTTGGGCTTTGCTGCAGCAGATAGCGACCGGTGGTCAGCTCATCTAAACAGAAGTCACTACAGATGCTTATTAGTCTCTAGTAGATGTATGAAGCTGCCTAGATTTTCCAAGACTTGTCGAGGTGACCTCTCGAATGGCGATGATTGAACTGAAGCAGCTTGAGAAGTCCTATGGGACTGTTCAGGCCCTAAAGGGCCTCAGTCTCAATGTGCCTCGGGGAAGTCTTTATGGCTTGCTTGGCCCTAATGGTGCTGGTAAGACCACTACGCTCAGGATCCTTTGCACCCTGCTGGCCCCTGATTCAGGCACTGTCAGCGTGGCTGGTCTTGATGCGTTGAGTGATCCCCGTGCTGTTCGGCTCGAATTGGGCTATGTCGCACAGGAGGTCGCTATCGACAAGATCCTTACAGGTAGGGAGTTATTGCAGTTACAGGGAGATTTGTATCACTTGCGCTCAAGCGATAGGGATGAGCGAATTGCTGAATTAATCGATCGTCTTGGAATGGAGACTTGGATTGATCGTCGCTGTGGCACCTACTCGGGGGGCATGCGTCGCCGGATTGACCTGGCTTCAGGTTTGTTGCATCAGCCGCAGTTGCTAGTGCTGGATGAGCCCACCGTTGGCTTGGATATTGAGAGTCGTTCTGCTATCTGGCAATTGTTGCGAGAGCTAAGAGCCAATGGCACAACAGTGCTTCTTAGCAGTCATTACCTCGAGGAGGTAGAGGCGCTTGCAGATCGTATGGCGATCATTGATGACGGGCGAGTTATCGCTGAGGGGACCCCTGATCTGCTTAAACAGCAACTCGGTGGTGACCGTGTAACCCTGCGCGTGCGGGAATTTAGCGATGCCAGCGAGGCCGAGCAGGTTAGGCAGTTATTGGAAGGAGTGGATGGCGTGTGCCAGGTGGTAGTAAACCGGGCCCAGGGGTTTTCTCTAAACCTTGTAGTGGAAAGTGAACAGGTGCTACCTCGTTTGCGTGAGCAGCTTGATGGAGCCCAGCTTCCGGTGTTCGCTCTCTCTCATAGCCGCCCGAGCTTGGATGATGTTTATTTGCAGGCCACTGGCCAGACCCTGATGGATGCTGAATTGGCTGTCGCTGGCCAACGAGACGCAAAGCTGGAGCGAAAAAAAGCTATGCGCTGATTCCTTTAAGTTCGTTTTACTTCTTTGGATTTGTCTTAATCCGCCAGTTTGCATTCGTTCTATCAACTGTCACTCCATGATCAGCCCTGTTGCCACTGTTACTACCCGTGCTGCAGAGCAGGATCAAGGGCCATTGGCTGATCTTGTGCAGGAAACGATGGCCCTGACCCGTCGGCTTTTCTTACAGCTGTTGCGACGTCCTTCTACCTTGATTGCTGGCATCCTTCAGCCCCTGATTTGGTTGCTGTTGTTTGGTGCGTTGTTCTCTAATGCTCCTGAAAGTTTATTGCCAGGAGGCATGAGCTATGGGCGATTTCTCGGAGCCGGTGTGATTGTGTTTACCGCTTTTAGTGGTGCCCTAAATGCAGGTTTGCCAGTGATGTTTGATCGCGAATTTGGTTTTCTTAATCGCTTGTTAGTGGCTCCGCTGCGCAGTCGTAATTCGATTGTATTTGCTTCTGTTATTTACATCACATCTCTGAGTCTTCTTCAGAGCCTGGCGATTATGGGAACGGCTGCCTTGCTCGGTTATGGCTGGCCAGGTGTGGCAGGTCTGGTGTTGGTGATATTCACATTGTTGCTGCTGGTTTTTGCTTTCACTGCTTTGAGTCTTGGTCTCGCCTTTGCACTGCCAGGTCACATCGAACTGATTGCAGTGATTTTTGTGGCCAATTTGCCTTTGTTGTTTGCGAGCACGGCTTTAGCTCCTCTTTCTTTTATGCCTGTTTGGCTTGGTTGGCTTGCGGCCTTGAATCCACTTACTTTCGCCATTGAGCCCATTCGTGCTGCTTATGGCGGTTCCCTAGATCTTGGGGCCGTCTTGCTTGATGCTCCTTATGGGAGTGTGAGTGGTTATGGATGTTTGACAGTCTTGTTAGTGGTAACCATTGGGCTATTTCTGATGATTCGTCCTCTATTAAATCGTAAACTTGCTTGATACCTTATATGTTTTTACCTCTCAAATTTCTAGTGTTTCTCAGGCTAGGCTTTATTGCCATATCTAGGCAGCACAATAGATTTATGAGATGAGGAATGATTGTTTGCCATATTTCAAGTCTGGTGGGAGTATTATTCTAATTATACCAAATTACTGAGCTTTTTATAGATGTAAAGGCTGAGTGATTTACAGGTTTCTGCAAAGGTTGTTGCTCAAGAGTAGGGAATTTCTTTGCTAGCAATCTCCACCTATCTAGGATTACTTGGTAATGCTGCCTGGGTTCGTTGTTGCGTTGAACTATTCGTCGCGCTGCTTATCAAGGCCTAATCAAGAGCGTTAAAAGCCATCCTGAAGTATGTCTTTCCCTTCATTTGAGATTTTGAACCGTGGGTTGATTGTCTCTGTTCAGGCGCCCGAGGGTTCTCCAATGCGTCATCCTCAGGTGATTGCAGCTATGGCTGAAGCCAGCCTTCGCAATGGTGCGGTTGGGGTGCGTTTGGAAAGTCCCGAGCATATTGGCGCCGTTCGACGCCGTTGCCCGGAAGCCTTGATTATTGGGCTATGGAAGCGTTCTTTTGCTGATAGTGCTGTTTATATCACTCCTGGCTGGGCGGAGGTTCAGGCTGTCTGGTCGGCGGGAGCAGATGTAGTCGCATTGGATGCCACGGCAAGACAGCGGCCTGGAGGGATAACTCTTGAACAGCTTGTGAGTAGGGCTCAGCAAGAGTTAGGTGCACCTCTGATGGCAGATGTCGACACTGTTGAAAATGGTGTACGAGCAGCAGAGCTGGGCTGCGGTTGGGTGGGGACGACTCTCTATGGCTATACAGAAGCGACGGCTGTCGAGAGACCTCCTGGTTTGTGTTTACTTGGGCCTTTGCGCCAGCAACTTGGCTCAGGCATCAGGCTGATCTGTGAGGGCGGGCTTAATTCGCCTCAAGTAGCACTAGAAGCACTTGCTACTGGTGCCGACATGGTGGTAGTCGGCACGGCCATTACCGGTATTGATTTGCAGGTCTATAACTATTGCCAAGAATTGGCGGCCTAACCAGGAAAGCTTTTGGGCGTAAATCAGCCGGTCGTGTCTTGTGTTTGATGAGGCGCAACGCATGAGTTTTATCAATGCGATGCGCCATTGCGCTTGTGCTCCTTGTACTTCCCAGAGGAAAAGTTTCGGGGCTGGATTACATCATGCCGGGCATTCCCATGCCACCCATACCGCCCATGCCACCCATACCGCCCATGCCACCCATTGGGTCACCACCACCGTCGCCGGCGGCTGCAGGGGGCTCGGGTTTATCTGCAATCACCACTTCTGTGGTGACCATCATCGAAGCTATTGAAACGGCGTCCTGCAGTGCCAGACGCACCACCTTGGTGGCATCGAGGATGCCTGCTTTGAAAAGGTCTTCGTAGGTGCTGGAAACGGCATTAAAACCTTTGTCCAGGCGTTGCATTTCAGAGACCACAACATCACCATTCTCCCCGGCATTGATAGCAATTTGACGTGCAGGGGCGCTGAGGGCTCTCTGCACAATTTCCACACCAGTGCGTTGGTCACCATTGAGTTGCTGGCCCAGCTTGTCCAGCCCTTTACTTAATCGCAAGAGTGTGGTGCCGCCACCGGCAACGATGCCCTCTTCAACGGCAGCACGGGTGGCATTTAGCGCATCTTCAATGCGCAGCTTGCGGTTTTTGAGCTCTGTTTCAGTGGGAGCTCCAACCTTAATAACGGCTACACCGCCGGCCAACTTTGCAATTCGTTCATTGAGCTTCTCGCGGTCGTATTCGGAGTCAGTTTCATCCAGCTCTCTTTTAATTGCAGCCACTCGAGTACTTACTGCATCACGGTGGTCGTCCTTGGCCACAATGGTGGTGTTGTCCTTGCTGATTGTGATTCGTCGGGCTTGCCCAAGGTCGGCCTGGGTAACTTTCTCAAGGGTCATGGCGCGGTCTTCACTGATCACAGTTCCACCGGTTAGAACTGCGATGTCTGCCAGGGCGGCTTTGCGTCGATCACCGAAAGATGGGGCACGAACAGCGGCCACCTGTAAGACGCCTCTGTTTTTGTTGACCACCAAGGTGGCAAGGGCTTCACCTTCTACTTCCTCCGCAATGATTACGAGGGGGGAGCCGCTCTTCTGCAGGTTCTCCAAAATGGGTACTAGGTCGGCAACAGAACTGATCTTGCGATCAGTGAGCAACAACAAGGCATTCTCAAATTCACAGATTTGACGGTCTGCGTCGGTAACGAAGTATGGGGAGCTGTAACCCCGATCGAAGGCCATGCCTTCGGTTACTTCAAGGTCAGTGGCTAGGGATTTGGATTCTTCAACAGTGATCACACCATCGACGCTTACCTTGCCCATGGCTTCAGACACCATGCGACCTACTTCTTCGTCTCCACCTGCGCTGACAGTGGCGACTTGATGGATGGCATTGCTGTCGACAGCCTTACTGAGCCGGGCAAGTTCATCCACTAGTTCGGCCACGGCTTTTTCCATGCCACGGCGCAATTCGATTGGGCTGGCGCCGGCAGCCACATTGCGCAGGCCTTCATGCACCATTGCTTGGGCTAGCACGGTGGCTGTTGTGGTGCCATCTCCTGCCTTGTCTTTTGTCTTGGATGCCACCTGCTGAATCAGCTTTGCGCCGAGGTTTTCAAATGGATCTTCAAGTTCGATCTCCCGGGCGATGGTGACACCATCGTTGACGATGTCTGGAGCGCCAAATTTCTTTTCAAGTACTACGTTGCGGCCCCTTGGGCCGATGGTGACGCGCACCGCATTGGCGAGGGAATTGACACCGCGCTCAAGGGAGCTGCGGGAGTCGTCCGAAAAACTGAGAAGTTTGGCCATTGTCTAGTGGTACCCGTGAGTCAATTTCCCACAGCAGGTTCACTGCAGGCGAGGGGTATATAAGTGGGGAAAGCCGAATCCTTGGTGTTTTGGCTGTGCTTTCAAAGGCTTTGCTGGGTATGGTCCAGCCATGGATGACACAGGGGCGCTGTTTTTCGTGATCATGGCCGGCTTGGCCGGAATGATGGCTTTGGTGTATGTACCGTTGCGGCTCTTGCTCACTGCTACTGCCAGGAGTAGGCGCTTAAGACTGCTTCAGCGCATCCGGCGACTACGCGATGAACTGGGACAGCCACTGGAATCTTGAAAATCTTCTGCGCCAGCCGCAGCTGTTTAGCCCATCACCATGCCGCCATCAACTTGCAGCACTTGTCCTGTGATGTAAGCCGCGGCAGGGTCGGCTGCCAGGAAGCGCACGGTTCCGGCTACTTGTTCAGGGGTACCAAAAGACCCCAAAGGGATAGCGGCAAGAATCGGCTCTGAATCAAGTTCTTTGGTCATATCAGTCGTAATGAATCCTGGGGCTACAGCATTGACGGTGATTCCGCGACTGGCAAATTCCTTAGCTGTACTTCTTGTCAGACCAACTACTCCTGCTTTGGCTGCTGCGTAATTAGCTTGCCCTGCATTACCAATCAGGCCCACCACAGAGGTGATGTTGATAATTCTGCCGCTTTTTTGCTTGAGCATCGTTCGGGCAACTGCCCGGGTGCATAGAAAAACTCCTGTGAGGTTGAGGTTGATTACGGCTTGCCAGTCTTCTGTTTTCAACCGCATCAACAAGCCGTCGCGGGTAATGCCGGCATTGTTTACCAGAACATCGAGACGACCACTGCGCTCGAGCACAGTTTTGAACAGCTCGTCGACAGCTGTTTCTTCGCCAACATTGGCCTGAATCGCATAGGCCTTGCCTCCAGCGGTGTTGATGGTGTTGACCACCTCTTCAGCGGCATCTGGAGAGCTTGAGTAGTTGACCACCACTTCTGCGCCTGCTTCTGCGAGGGCTAGGGCTACGGATCGACCGATGCCGCGACTGGCGCCTGTTACCAGGGCGGTCTGACCAGTAAGAGGAGCAGTTGAGTTCATGGCGTTATTCGTTCTCGCAGGATCGTACGGACCCATTGCAGATTTGTTTAGCCAGCCATGCTTTCGACGGTGTCTAACGCATCGCCTAGGAGCCCACGCAATTTAGATAGTTGGCTTTTACTGCCTAGTACCACAACCAGTTGCCCTGGGGATAGTTCAACTTCGCCGCCAGGGTTGGCCATTAGCTTCGAGCCATCTCGGATTGCTAGCACCATTGCTCCACTACGGCGGCCTAGCTGAAGTTCTGACAGGCTGCGCTTGATGAGGTGTCTGAATTGCTGTGGGTCCTGACTGAGGCTGAATTCTTCGATTTCAAAATCCGATCCGGCAAGCAGATCCATAAAGTCCACAGCCAGGGGGCGAAGGGCTGTGGCGGCCATGGTGCGGCCTGCTGCTACATAGGGGCTGACAACAACAGTGGCACCTGCAAGTTTCAGTTTGATGGCAGCTTCTTCACTATCGGCTCTTGATATCAGCCGACATTGGGGTTGCAGGCTTCGTGCACTGAGTACTACATAGAGATTGGCGGCATTGCTGGGTAAAGCCGCTACCAGACTCTTGCAGTGGTCTAAGCCAGCTTCCAGCAATGTCTCATCCAAGGTGGCATCTGCTTGTAATACCTTCAGGCCTTGCTCCTCTGCTGCCAACTTGTTTATTGGATCCAACTCAACTACAAGCACTGGAACTTGCTCGAGCAAAAGCTGCGTGGCGATTTCTCGACCGATGCGGCCATAGCCGCAGAGGATGACGTGATCACGCATACGCCGCAGTATCCGGCGAAACCTCAGTTCCCGCACCTGGCGGAAGTAGCCGGATTCTGTCAGCCGAAGCACCCGTTGAATCGTTAGTTGAACCACCACCACCCCTCCGGCAATGATCAGCACCGTGACTAATCGTCCCGCTTGCGAGAGCGGTTCCACTTCGCTATAACCGATGGTGCTGATGGTGATGAGCACCATCCAGAGGCAATCCCCCCAATCCCATCCCTCGGTGAGGCGATAGCCCAAGGCGCCTGCCATGATCACAAAGGCAAGGGCCAGGATTGGACCTAGCCAGGGTTTAAACAGAACACGCAGCGGCGGACCTTGAAAGGGTGATCGTCTCAGTTGGGACAACCAACTTGGCATTAGAAGCCCAGAGCGCTGAGCACTTCCTGCTGGCTAAGTGCGTTCAGCTCTGCACTATTAGGAATCAGGCAATGAATATTGTTTCGCTTAGGTAAGGCATCGGCTGGAGTTCCTAGGGCTACTAAGGAGACACCTGTATAAACAGCAAGCAGTTGGGTAATTGGACAACTGCTGAGTACTACGTCAGCGCAGGCCACTTCGGCGACACGGCGGATTAGAGGTGTATCTAAAGGTAGGGATACGCTCCTGAGATTGGGCAGCTGGTTGCGGATCGTATTTGGCAGCGTTGACCATTGTTGATTGGGCCAATCTTCATTGGTGCCATTTGGTGCCAGCAGTAGTAGGGGACCTTCTCCGGTCGGCTGCAAATCACGAACCTTCTGGAGGCTGGTTTTGGGTATAGACAACCTGAAGACATCGGCGTCTAGGGAGAGACCAATGGGGTGCAGGTAGCACCCCAATTGCTGAGCTGACCAACCTTTGCCGCGAATTGCTATTGCTGTGTTGGCAAAGCCTTTCTCGGCAATTCTGATTGGGATGTGGCTCATTAAGAGCATCAGGTTTAGTGGTTGGCCTTTAGCGAAGTTGAGGCATATCTGAAAATCTTGTTCTCTTACATGGCCAAGCAGATTGTTCCAGTCAGCTAGTGAGGGTGTTGAGTTAAATGTGAATGGAATCACGTTTTCTATTGCTGGCAACAGATCCCATGCGGCTTTTTGGGCTGGGTCGCAGACCACCTGCAGCTTTGCTTGAAGCTGGACTGCGGCGGCGGCGAGGGCTGGAAGCCTGTGAAGTTGCTGATTTAAGGAACCCGGACTCAGGGCGAGAACACGCATTGACCCAGGAGCAAAGGCGGTGCGAGCTGATTGTATGGAGGAGGTTTCAACCTGCTTGCAGCAGGAGGCACATATGCATCTGTTGATTGTCGCTGCAGGAAGTGGAAGCCGTATGGGAGCGGACCGCAATAAGTTGCTTTTGCCTCTGGCGGGACGCCCTGTTCTTGCCTGGACGATCGATGCGGCTATGGAAGCCGAATCGATCACTTGGGTTGGCATCGTTGGGCAACCCGTGGATCGAGAAATGATCATGGAGTTGCTGGCTGGGGTGGCCAAACCCGTTGTCTGGATTGAGGGTGGCAGCACAAGGCAGGAATCCGTAGAGCATGGATTGCAGGCTTTGCCTGCAGCTGCCAAGCATGTTCTTATTCATGATGGGGCCAGATGTTTGGCTGAATCAGCTTTGATCAATCGCTGCGCAGAGGCTGTGGTTGCTGGGCAGGCTGTGATTGCGGCAACACCGGTCACGGACACTATTAAGCGCGTTGATGGTCAGGGGATCATTACTGGTACGCCAGATCGGGCGGAACTATGGGCGGCTCAGACCCCGCAGGGGTTTGCTGTGGCGCAGCTCAAGCAAGGTCATGCTGAGGCGCAGGCCAAAGGATGGACGGTTACCGATGATGCCTCGCTTTATGAACGCCTTGGTTGGCCGGTGGAGGTGCTGGAGGCTGGCCCTGCCAACATCAAGGTGACCACACCCTTTGACCTCACGGTGGCCGAGGCAGTGCTTGCGCTTAGGGCAAAAGTAAGGATAACCCCCTAGCTTTTCTTCAAGTTTTAATAATGAACGAGCATTATTAATTACATAACTAATCTAATAAAGGCCAGATTGGGTACCATCAATTATTGCTTGAGTAGCATTGAATGGTGATTGGTTGGCAAGACCGCTTGTTCCGTAGCATTGAGACATATTAAGCTCGACCGCCTGCTTTGCTTGGCTGACATGAGCCTGTATTGAAGACTGGTTTGATTGATTCAACTG
>JASLWC010000030.1 GCA_030741055.1 Prochlorococcaceae cyanobacterium ETNP18_MAG_14
AGTGAAATAGTCGGATAGTGACATATAAGATAAAGATCTAAATGTGAGAAAATACTTATATGTATTTTCAAAAAAAAGTGTCGATGCAGGGCAAAGCGAAAATATCGCCGGTTTTCCTGACTCCAGGATCCAGATCACGCCAGCGTTTCTTAGCGAGCGATGACTAGGCCATTTTTCAATAGTTTCGCGCTAGCGGTAGGTTGGAATCAAACAACAGCGGCTCGACTGGGCTGTCAAAAGGTTGATGACTTGTGGGTCGCTGACAGTGCTCCTCAATCAACATGGCGGCATCGTCATCTCCTAATACTGCTGCTTTCTGCTAGAGCTCACAGCCACTTATGAGCTCCCCTAGTTCTTTTTTGCATTGCGTAGGCGATGGTATCTGTCGACGACCAGTCAAGGCTGATATCTCAAGGTGACAATATGTCGCAGAACAGTCGTCGTATTTATCAAAGGTCGATTTGAAGTGCATTGCTATGGCTGAAACCACTTATTGCTATGGGAATTGGTTGGGACTAGAAAGTAGATATACCGACCAGAAGGACTATGAAATTAAATCCTTTCTGTAGTTCTAAGCATCATTTGCGCAAGGTATTATTAGCATTGACATGCGGCGCCCTTCCTCTGCTGACTGCATGTGGTAGCGATAAGATAGTGGGGATATATGAAATCCATCCTAATCGTGTTGGTAGGCCAATAGGTTTTATCAAGCTTAAAGATACAAATACGGGTTTGCTGATTGAATCAAACCTTAAGAATTTAACTCCCGGTGAACACGCATTTCACATTCATGAAGGCAACACGTGCGCAGCAGGGATTAAAGATGGAATAGCCATCGCTGGCTTCGGTGCAGAAGGCCACTGGGATCCAGATGAAAACGATTCCCATCAGGGGCCTGATGGTGAAGGACATCGAGGTGATCTAGCTAATCTAATTGTCTCAAATTATAAAACTGCAACTACACCACAAACTGCTTCGAGGATTAAGCTCTTGGAAATTATAAATAAGTCTCTGGTGATTCATTCAGGAAAGGACGACTACACAGATAATCCTTCTTCAGGAGGTAGTGGAGAACAAATAGCTTGTGGTGTGATTAAATAGGGAAACAAGTTAAAGGTATACAAACAAGAATACTGACCATTATAGTTATAAAAAATTATGAGGATGCTCAAGCACTGAATACAGGGTATTCAACAAGCCTCAAAGAGGTGCTTCTTGCAAGTCCTTGAGCGTTGCAATGAAGAACATCAACCGTATGGATCACCAAGCGAAAAAAGCTCATCCTCAAGGCCAGCTACAAACTTTAGATTAGATCGAGGGTAAGCAACGCAAAGAAGGATAAAACCCTTTTCATGACACTCAGGTGCGCAGACACTTCCCTCGCCAAGTTCAACCTTACCTTCAGATAGCTTTGCTGCACATGTCGTGCACATACCAACGCCGCATGAATTCGGCAAGGGCACTCCAGCCTCTTCTGCAGCGCTTAGGACTGTCTGAGTTGATTTGCATGGAAAATCATAGTGATCAGAACCTAGAAGAATGTGGACATTAAATTTGAGCTCGGAAGGCGATGACAAATGAGCGGTAATAGTTGATCCCATCAGGCTCTCCTAGGCTGCGGACGGCGCTAGCGATCTAATTGCTTCGTCATGCTAGCACAATACAATGATATTGAGCTAGCCGAGGCTTTGCCTGTTGGCGAGAATGAAGTCATCGAGCACCACTAGCCATTCGTTTATTAGCGAGTTTTCTCTAACATTAAGAATGTCCACATTATTCAAAACGTTGTCAGCACCAAACCATTTAGCTGTGATTAGGGCGATTAGACATGAGCCCATCAATGTGATGTCCATCGCATTAAAAACTAACTTAAAGAATCCGCGGTATCCAATCACCTAAAGAAACTAACCATCGCTGGCATAGCGAATAAAAATAAAGAAGGTTGGCTTATCTATTAGCAATCATTGGATATAAGCTCAAACGCAAGCGGCCTCCACTTCAACGCATCCAGCAAATAACGATATGAGAGTATTGAGGAATGTTTAAACTATGATTCATTTGATTACATTAAATGTAAAAGCCCATAAAAATAAGCTATAAATTTAAGGTACACCACCTGTAATTGAGCTTGTGATCCCTCCACTTGAGTGGCATAAGTCAAGAGTCGAATGGGCTCAGCAAAAGTTTAAGGTCAGCGACTATGGCATCTTTTGGGTTGGCTTCGGCGAAGGTGTTCTGCTCGGAGCACTAGGAGTAGGAGCCATCACAATCTCGATGAAATCGCTCTTCTAAATCAATCAGACAATCAATTCTGTATAATTACAAGGATTACAAGAGATGCGCCATACAGAAAAACAACAGCAACCTTGATTTCAATTGATTGGCAAACACCTTTTTGTTAATGCCATTGATTGGTCTTGATAACTGACACGATGGTATAGTTACTCGCGCTTTATTGAACTTAAATAATAAGTTGCTGACCTGACTATCCAACAAAAGGCTTGGCAACTTAGCGATACAAGTAAGCAATGCATGCAAGCAAGCAACAGCAAACCTCGATGAATACTATTTAAGCTCTTAGCACTCAGGTGCCTTAAAGATCACTGGATATATGCCATTACTAAAACCCAGCTTGCATCCGAACCATTAAAAACTGGCAGCAGCAGCCTGATCTGCCAACACAAGAATCGAAGAGAGAGGTTGAACCAAACGAGCAGGCGTTCGTACAGGTGACTCGGCAGGATCCAATAAGCGCTTTAACGCAACTTGCTTACCGGCACCACTCACCAAAAAGATCACCTCACGAGCCGAACTAAGCACCGGAGCCGTAAGCGTAATTCTCTCTAGCCCTTTACCACGGCCAACAGTGACCCATTGATCAACAACAGCGGGTGCATCAGTTCCTGGAAATAATGAAGCCGTATGGCCATCATCACCAAGGCCCAACACCATCAAATCAAATACAGGAGGATTGCCTCCACAAGCCTCCTGCACCATGGTCGCGTAGGCCTCGGCACTAGCCTCAGGGCTTGTCAACTCCACCGTTGGCACAGGATGAAATGCAGCCTCTGAACCAGGACCAGCTGCAAGCAGAGTCGAGCGCAACATGCGGGCATTACTGGCATCATTACTGGAATCAACCCAGCGCTCATCGCCAAGGAAAACATCCACCCGATCCCAGGGCAAATGCTCCTGTGCTAACAACCTGTAGGCAACAGCGGGTGTATTGCCTCCCGAGAGGGCAATCTGAGCTCGATCCCGCTGATCAAGAGCTATATCAATATGAGCAGCGATACTTTGGGCAGCACGGCGTGCAAGATCCTGAGGATCGCTAGCCAGCTCCACTTTGTAGGTAGTCATCACGAGCTCCTCAATCCAGCCAGTCTGTATGGAAGGTGCCTTCCTTGTCGACTCGCTGGTAGGTATGCGAGCCGAAGCAATCACGCATAGCCTGCACCAAGTTCTGCGGCAAACGTGCCGTGCGGTAGCTATTGATGTAATCAAGCGTGCTACTCAGGCAAGGCACTGGGATACCGCTTTCCGCAGCACCAGCTACCACCTTTGCTAAGCCTGGTAGGCGACGGTTCACCTGTTCGGCAAACCAAGGATCGATCAGCAAGTTGGCAAGCTGAGGGTCGAGATTAAAAGCATCCTGAATACGCTTGAGAAGACGGGCTCGGATGATGCAACCACCCTTCCAGATTTGTGCAATCGAGGGCATATGCAAGTTGTAGTTGTATTCAGCAGAAGCAATCCGTAGCAACTCCATGCCCTGGGCGTAACTGGCCATGCAGGCAAGCACAACTGCGTCCATCAGTGGTGCCATACCATCTGCCGGGCTGCCAATATCGAATTGCTTAATCGACGATCCATGCAAAATCGGCTCAGCGGCAACCCTCTGAGACTTCATCGAGCTCATCACACGGCCATTAAGAGAGGCATAGATGGTGGGCACTGAAGCACCCAACTCCAATGCACTCACGACTGTCCAAAGACCAGTTCCTTTTTGGCCGGCCTTATCCATAATCTTCTCAACAAGATCGCTGCCATCCTCAGGGTCTTTGGTGCGTAAACACACTTCAGTGATCTCAACCAGATAAGAAGAAAGCTCTTCAGTGGCATTCCAATTAGCCAAAACATCGGCCATCTCGGAGCCGTTCATGCCACCAACACGCTTCATCAGGTCATAAGCCTCAGCAAGTATTTGCTCGATGCCGTACTCGATACCGTTGTGGACGGTTTTAACGAAGTGACCAGATCCTCCCGGACCGATGTAGGTCACACATGGACCATCTTCTACTTGTGCAGCCATCTTGCACACAAGACTCTCAATAGCGTCATAGGACGCCTTAGTTCCGCCAGGCATCATGCTCGGTCCTTCCAGTGCTCCCTTGGCCCCGCCGGATACACCCATGCCGATATAGCCAAAGCTCTTGCTCTCTAATTCGGCAACACGTCTCTCGGTATCGCGAAATTCGGAGTTTCCACCATCAATTAATAGATCGCCCTCTTGCAGATAGGGAGAGATTTGTTCGATTACTGCATCGGTAGCCGAACCGGCCTTGATCATCATCAGAATCCGACGCGGACGTTCAAGCTTGTCGACAAATTCTTGAAGGTCCTTGGCAGCCTGTATCTTTTTGCCTGCTCCACGCCCTTTGAGAAAATCCTCAGTTTTGGAATAAGTGCGGTTGTAAACAACACTAGAAAAACCATTGCGCTCTGCGTTAAGCACAAGGTTTTCACCCATCACGCCAAGACCGATCAAACCGAAATGTGCCTTGGGCATTGCCGCGGAACTATCAACTGGCGTCAGTGTGACCATTGCAATCCCAATCTGCTGCGATCTGGATAGCTATGTCAGGGTTGAACCATCCTCGCTGTTGAGCAGAAAGCCTAGAAATGAATATCGAAGTCTTCTGAAATCAACTATTTGGGCAGCCATGGTCAGACTTAAATCACGGTGCCATCAGAAATTGTGGCATTTTTAACCACCACAACGATGCCATTGCGGATATAGAAGCCTTGATCTGCACGATCGGCCTCCTCAACATTTTCCTTATTGACGATCGTGACGTTGTTGCCGATACGAGTGTTCTTATCAAGGATGGCTCGCTTCACCGTGGTGCCCTGACCAACACCCAAAGGAATGCCTCCACCCTGCCTAAGGAGGGTGCGCTCCTCGGATGATTCAAAGAAATCAGATCCCATCAACAGGGAATCCTGCAAAACCACATCGCTCTCAACCCTGCTGCGCACACCAAGTACGCAATGGTGAATACTGCATGACTTGAGAATGGATCCCTCGCCAATAATCGATTCAGTGATTTGCGCGTCTACCAGCTTGGTAGGGGGTAGATAGCGCGGACGGGTATATATCGGGAATTTTTCGTCATAGAAGCTAAACGGGGGCGAAGGCTGCTGAGTGAGAGCCAAATTCGACTCATAGAAAGCCCCGATAGTGCCGATGTCTTCCCAGTAATCATCAAACACATAACTTTTGAGCCTGTCGCCGCGAGCTAATGCCTCTGGTATTACCTCCTTGCCGAAATCCTTGTGAGTGGGGTTTTTATGCAGCAAATCAAACAGAGTGGCTCGACTGAACACATAGATCCCCATCGAGGCGAGATAGGGCTTCTCTTTCGCTGATTCCTGTGACAAACCAAAGCGGGAGGTGTCTACAGCCATGGTCTTCAATGATTCACCCTTGGGCTTCTCACGGAATTCCTTGATGTTGCCGTCGCCATCCGTGCGCATCAGACCAAATCCCTCGGCCTGCTCTGCATCTACTGGCAGAGCAGCAACCGTGAGATCTGCACCTGACTGGCGATGGTGCTCCACAAATAGGCTGTAATCCATGCGGTAGAGCTGATCACCAGAGAGGATCAGATACTCATCAACATCCCATTCCTGAAACAGCCACTGATATTTGCGAACTGCATCCGCTGTCCCCTCAAACCATGAAGGACTTTCTGGAGTCTGCTGTGCTGCAAGAACTTCTACAAACCCCTGACCAAAAGCAGCGCTGAGGTTGTAGCTCTGACTGAGGTGCCGATTAAGAGAAGCACTGTTGAACTGTGTCAACACGTACATCTTGTTGATGCTCGAGTTGATGCAGTTACTGATTGGAATATCAATTAAGCGATACTTGCCCGCCAGTGGTACGGCTGGCTTGGCCCGCATTTTAGTGAGGGGATAGAGGCGCGTTCCTGCTCCTCCTCCAAGGATGATGGCCAAAACACGCTTCATGCCGCCCCCGCAAATCGGCGTTGCGCAGCAAACTTACTGGACGGCTGTCCATCTAAAGCTGTCTGCTGCAAAGTTCCGACAAGACTTCTACGAATCAATACACGACCAGCATTCAACAAAGACCTAACCATCATCTTCTGGCGGCTCTAGCGCAAACAAACACTCAACCACACGCAAAGCCTGTTGTCGCTCTGGACGGTCCTGAGGAGCACGTAGCTGAGTGACAGGAGTATGGAGGATTTTATTGATAATGCCTTTACTCAAAGCCTCGACGACCTTGCGCTCACGAGCAGAGAAATCTGGCCCCATACGGCTGAGAGCCTTTTGCAATTCTTCAGCTCGAATGGCCTCAAGGGTCGCCCGCAAGCGGTTGATCGTTGGCACGGCTTCAAGACTGTCCCACCACTCTAAAAACAAGCGCGTCTCTTCCTGCAGAACCACCTCGGCTTCACGGGCAATATGCTGACGGGCCTCCTGATTACGAGATACAACCTCCTGTAGGTCATCGACATCGTGGGCCTCAATGCCAGGCACATCACCAACATCTGAGGCGATATTGCGTGGCACACCAATATCAATAAGACGCAGAAAACTGCGACGAGTGAGCTGCTTTAGCAACGCTGCATCAACAATTGGATCATCAGCAGCCGTGCTAGTGAACACAAGAGAACAAGTGCTCAGACAGTGATTCAAATCATCCAGAGAGCGGCAATCGACCGGTAGATCAGGGAAATCTGCCGAGAGGGCCTCAGCACGATGCATCGTGCGATTTATCAACATCACCCCAGAACACCCTTTCGCTTGAAGGTGCTGAAGCAGTAGTCGACTCATGCGGCCCGCACCCACCACAGCAACCAACTCCGATTCAAGGCTCACCAACTGATCTTCACCGCGTGATTGACCTAGTTTCAGTTGGGCCAACTCAACAGCAGCAGAGCTGATCGATACAGCTCCCGTTCCCAAGTTGGTTTCGCTGCGAACACGTTTGCCGGTACTCACCGCCTGAGTAAGCAGACGGTTGAGAATCGGGCCCATAGATTTATTTTCCTGACCCAAACGCACCATTTTCTTTACCTGGGAGAGGATTTGCCCCTCTCCCAAAACCAGGCTGTCTAGACCAGCAGCAACCCTCATCAGGTGGGCCACCGCCTCGTCATGGTGGTAATTGAACAAATGGGGGGAGAGATCTTCCTTTGCCAGCCCAGAGTGCTGACCTAGAAAGTCGCTGATGGCAGAAATACCCTTTTGTGGGTGACGCACCAGGGTGTAAATCTCAAGCCGATTACAAGTGCTGAGTATCGAGACCTCAAGAACCTGTTCGTTACCCCGCAAAGTTTGCAGGGAGGTCTCCATGGTTTGCTCAGGGATACTGAGCTTCTCACGGATTTCCACCGGCGCCGTGCGATGACTCAAGCCGACGACGGCAATGTGCATGGAGACCTTCCTTGGATCCTGTCGTGGGGTGGTCAGCTAAGAGCGATGCTCTTAGCGCCTTCCTTGATATGCACGGTATTGGTAAACCGAGCGCTGTTGTCAAGAGTGCTGATCACCAAACTGCTAGTGCGAGTGCAGTCAGGTTCGAACTTAACTCCATGGAACAGCAAGCCATCAGTGATGCCACTGCCCGCGAAGACAACATTTTGACCAGAAGCTAATTCGTCGGCCTCATAAATCTTGTCGACATCAGTGATGCCCATCTCATTGAGGCGGGCAATATTGCCTTCCTTGGTGTAATCGGCCCATTCACTTGTTTGAGCAATTGCAGGGTCATACACCAACTGGCCTTGAAAATGACCGCCAAGTGCGCGCATTGCAGCCGCTGAAATCACACCTTCAGGTGCAGCGCCAATACCCATCAAGCAGTGGGTACCAGTACCAGCAAAACCACAAGCAATCGCAGCCTGCACATCGCCATCGGAAATGGGTTGCACACGAGCACCAGTGGCACGTATTTCAGAAATAAGGTCTTTATGACGAGCTCTGTCCATCACCACAATGGTGAGCTCATTGACAGCAAGCCCCAAGCATTTGCTGAGGATATTGATGTTCTCAGTAGCGGACTTGCGGATGTCCACCTTGCCCTTGGCAGCCGGAGGTGCTGCCAACTTCTTCATATAAAAATCAGGGGCATTAAAAAGACCACCGCGATCGGAGGCCGCTAACACAGCCATAGAGCCACGCTGGCTGTTAGCGCAAAGATTCGTTCCTTCGCAGGGATCAACAGCAAAGTCAACACCTGGACCAGAGCCGCTGCCAACTTCCTCGCCGATATAAAGCATCGGTGCCTCATCACGTTCTCCTTCACCGATCACGATGCGACCCTGCATTTGGATCTGCCCC
This sequence comes from Prochlorococcaceae cyanobacterium ETNP18_MAG_14, assembly GCA_030741055.1. Classification (GTDB taxonomy): domain Bacteria; phylum Cyanobacteriota; class Cyanobacteriia; order PCC-6307; family Cyanobiaceae; genus Prochlorococcus. The sequence continues at coordinate 8,590 of JASLWC010000030.1, forward strand.
ATGCGTTTACGCATGGCTTCCACAGCAGCAGCATCGGCTTCGTCCTTCTTGCCGAGACCGGTTAAATGTGCTGAAGCAATGGCCGCTTGCTCAACGACCTCGAGAATTTCCTGAATAAGAGTGCGATCCACTGGTATGCGGCGGTGGGAAAGGTTGTGGCAACAGAAGAAGCGAGCAGGGCTGGACTGTTCTCACGTGCCAAACGGAAACCGCTTATCACGAAAAGGACCCGATGCCGCAGTGGTTCTCGGCTCTAAAGCGCTGCTCACTGTATCAGTGCAGTCAACAGCGAAAACCGCCGATACAGCCGATTCATAGAATCGGCCAGTCCTCAACACAGATCGATGAGCACGAAGCCCCTAGTAATCGCCCCTTCGATCCTCTCTGCCGACTTCTCCCGCTTAGGAGAAGACGTTAAAGCTGTAGATCAGGCTGGCGCAGATTGGATCCATGTGGATGTAATGGACGGCCGTTTCGTGCCCAACATCACGATCGGCCCCTTGATAGTGGAAGCACTGCGGCCTGTAACCCAAAAGCCCCTAGATGTCCACTTAATGATTGTTGAACCAGAAAGGTACGTAGCTGATTTTGCCAAAGCCGGTGCAGATCATATTTATGTTCAAGTTGAAGCTTGCCCACACCTGCACCGCAACCTTGGGCAGATCAAAGACCTGGGCAAGAAAGCCGGTGCGGTACTTAACCCAAGCACGCCTCTAGACACGATTGAGTACTGCCTGGAGCTTTGTGACCTGGTTTTAATCATGAGCGTTAACCCTGGGTTTGGTGGCCAAAGCTTCATCGACAATCAAGTGCAAAAGATCCGCGACCTACGTCGCATCTGCGACGAACAAGGCCTCGATCCCTGGATCGAAGTTGACGGAGGTATCAAAGCTGAGAATGCCTGGAAAGTAATTGAGGTTGGCGCCAACGCCATCGTGAGCGGTTCCGGTGTATTCAATCAACCCGATTACGCCGAAGCAATCCGCGGTATTCGCAACAGTAAGCGCCCTTGATGTATCTGATCTGAACTGGAATCTATAGCGTTGATTACATCTTCTCCGCCCTTATGATCTAGGGCGGTTGATTATTTATTAATGAAATTAATTGATTGATTAATTGATTAATCAAGAAAGATCATGTCTCAAAGAACCAGCCATAGCTATGCAGACCTACGCCCAGCAAATTCACGCCTATATAACAAACAATGATTACCACTATGCCTGCCACTGCTACGAGAGCTGGTCGACGTCCTCTCCAACCTCGGCTAAGACGAGTATGAAGGTAGGCGGCGTAAACCAACCAACAAATCAGTGCCCAGGTTTCCTTAGGATCCCAACTCCACCAACTTCCCCAGGCCTCATTCGCCCATACTGCACCACTGATCAGGCCAAGCGTGAGCATCAAAAAGCCCACAGTTATTGTGCGATAACTGAGGCTATCTAGCTGCTCATTTCGACTCAATTTAATCGAACTCAGCTGTAAGCTCTCGCTCTGATCAGCAGCAGATGAGTTCAGTTTTGCCTGACGAAAGCCTCCGGTTCCAATTGAGCTACTACGAAGCTCAAAATCCTGCTGCCGATCAATAAACAGAACGAAGACTGATAACAACGACCCAACCAGCAGCGCTGCATAGCTGACCATGATCACGCTCACATGCATCACCAACCAACTGGAGCGAAGAGCGGGCACAAGGGGTGATGCTTCCTGAAGGGTCTCTGGCAGCGCAAAGCTGGCAAAGGCCACACAACCCAATCCCATTGGAGTAGCAGCAGCAGAAACAATCGGAGAAGACCAAGAGCGCTCTACTAACAGCTGAGTGAGTGTGCAAGCCCAAGCAAGAAAACAGAGGGATTCGTAGAGGTTGCTGATCGGGAAATGCCCCGACTGCCACCAACGCAAGATCAGTTGGGCCGTAAGCACCAGGTTGGCCAAAGCCACCAGAACTCTCACAACAGCAGAGCTAGTAGCTCCTGAAACCACCCAAAAAGCAATCGGCAGGGCGAGCAACAGAAGTGCAAAGGCCGCCAAGCCAAGAGCTAAAACTGGATCTCCAAGTGAGGCAGAAAAGCTAGCCAAAGTCACTGCTAAAACCACATGCTTTTTGTCAATGAACTAATTCTGCCGTTGCAATTCACTTATTTGACTGGCGTAGTAACACGCCGCCAACAGCCAAAGATATGAAGACAGGGGTCCAGGCTGCCAACAAAGGAGGCAAAGTACCTTTGACTCCAAGAGAACTAAAGCTGAAGCTGAGGGTGTAATACCCAAGAATCAGCAAGAGGCTGATGCCAAATCCCTGAGTCCTACTAGTAAGAGAATTAGGTCTTGCACCAAGGCTGCTGCCAATCAGACCAAACACCAAACAGGCCATCGGGAAAGTGAATTTTTCTTGGATGCGTACCTTTAGTTTTCTGGCCTCTTTACGGTTGCCTGCATCTGTATAAATGCTCACGGCTTCCATTGTCTGTGCAACCGTCATGTTATTTGCATCTTTAGGGAGTTTAGCAACACGAATTGGTCCTGCAGAAAGCGGGTATAGATAACGATCAAATTCAACTGAAGTCGTGCTGCCATTGGGGGTAAGAGTAAGAATATTTCCCTCAAAAAACTCCCACATCGCCTTCTCTTCATTCCAGACCCCTTTGGTTGCTTTGAGCATCTGAGTAAAACCAAGACGAGATAAATCAAGCACTGTTACACCCTCCATCTCACCACGATGAAATTCCTTTGCATAGAACAACTGAGAAAGGCCCTGATTAGTTTCTTCGTCATCCTTGCCACTAATGCGACCAAAGCGAGAAAAAACAACATGCTTACCTTTTTCTGTGGCAATGGCCTTGCCGAGAGCTCGTTTTAGAGCAACCTCTGCACTGCTATTCGCTCTTGGAACGATGACATCATTGAACACAAAAGTAAGTCCCGTCATCAATATTGCTAGCACTAACGCCGGTGCAACCATCCTTTTAGTTGTTACACCTAGGCTGCGTAGTGCAGTAAGTTCACTATTGGCAGAAAGGCGACTATAAGCCAACAATGTGCACAAAAGAGTGGACATCGGGAAAGAGATAACCAAGAAAAATGGCAGGCGCAATCCAAAAACTTGCAGCGCAAAATGCAGCGGAAGGTTAAACTCGACAATCTTGCGAACTAAATCAAACATCACTCCCACGGAGAGAGAAACTACAGTGAATGCTGCAATTGCAAACAGCAATACTGGTATCAACTCACCTAAAAGCCATCGATCCAATAGAGGAATTAGCCGCCATTTAGATGAAGCCCAGCTCCAGAACTTCAAGGGCCAAGACTCATCAACCTTCAACTTTCCGAAGCGCCATTTGCTCAAAGCCGAAAATCCTCGCCAAGGTAATGACGTCGCACCAGAGGATTGTGGGCTACTTCATCAGAGCGGCCTGCAGCAAGGATGCTGCCCTCTGTAAGAATGTAGGAACGATCAGTGATAGCAAGGGTTTCGCGGACATTGTGGTCGGTAATAAGGATGCCCATCCCACGCTGCCGAAGGGTATGGATCAAAACCTGAAGGTCAGCCACTGCCATGGGGTCTACACCAGCGAAAGGTTCATCCAACAAGAGGTAGGTAGGTCCTTGCAGCCCTACCGCCAAGGCTCGGGCCACTTCACAGCGACGTCGTTCACCGCCGGATAACTGACAACCGCGACGGTCAACAAAAGCACTCAGATGAAAGTCTTCAACCAACTGCACAAGACGATCACGGCGCTGAGACTTACTCAATTGACTCTGAGATAGCGATATCTCCAAGTTCTGTCGCACAGTGAGCTGACGAAACACACTTGGCTCCTGAGGGAGATAACCGAGACCAAGACGAACACGATTGGGCATCGACAAATCAGCCACAGACTTGCCATCAAGCTGCACCTGGCCGTGATCAGGACGCAATAAACCGATTACAAGGTTGAACGTTGTGGTCTTACCCGCGCCATTAGGACCGAGCAAACCCACGACCTCGCCTGGGTCAAGACGCAAGGAAACATCTTTTACCAGGGGGCGACCTCCAAGGGTGAGCGCCACCTGCTCCAGGCAAAGGCTCATTGATCTAGGGGCGTTGGCGCCGACTGGTTCGAGTTAAGAAGTACTGAAGTAAATACCTGAGCGCCAGGCTCTGGCAGAGCCTCTGCCTGCTGCTGCTCAAGTAGATAAACAACCCTCTCGCCCTTCAATGAATTAGCCCCTTCCCGAACCAGATCAACATCCCCAGTGAGCACCACACGATCTTCATTGCTGAAGTACTGAGCCTGTCTAGCGGTGGCAACGATGCCTCGGGCTTGATAAACGATGCGTACGTTACCGACAGCAGTAACAACCCCTGTGACGCTGTCAGCGCTCTGGATATCTGACTCAATCGTGATCAAACCTGCGTCTTCTGCAGAAGCAGACGAGGAACCTTCTTGACTGTAAACAGCTGGGCAAGACATCCCTGCCAGAGCTGCCACAAGGGCAAAATATACTTTCAGGCTCCTAGTCAAAACTTGAGCAAACGCAGCCAAAGCGAAACAACCAAGATTCTAGATAGTCAATTTACTCAGTAACCACGCTGCAGTACAGCAACCCTGGGACAGTGCAGACGTCGGGATCCTGCCCCTGCTGAAGCCGTTGCAAACGCACCTGCACAGAAGCACTGAATTTCCCAAGATCTATACCCAGACGAGTAGTTCCTAATGCTTTAAAGCGCCCAAGGGCCTCGCCATACAGGATGGTGGCCCCGCGAAGATTTCCGCGCTCCAAATGAAACTGAGCGACAGCCACTTGTAGAACTCCTTGCATGAACTGATGCTCTGGTCCGGACGTCTCATGCCAAAGCTCCTCAAAGGCATCATGGGCGGCATACCAATCAGCAGCATTAAAAAGCTCTATTGCATGTTGAAAACGTGGATCACTGATCAGTTCAGATGGTTGCAATTCCACTAGCTAAACCATCAGCGCTTAGCCATCTTTTTATTGGGTAACTTGCGAAGGCGAATCGACTCAGGGGTGACCTCAAGCATTTCGTCAGAGGCGATGTACTCAAGAGCTCGCTCAAGGGTCATCTGAACTGGTGTCTGCAATGTGTCTAATTCCTCTGCACCAGCAGAGCGAATATTGGTTAACTGTTTGGCCTTGCAAACGTTTAACTCCAAATCCTGTGGGCGATTGTTTTCGCCAACAATCATCCCCTTGTAGACCTTAGTGCCTGGAGAGATAAAGAACTGACCACGATTCTCTGCATTCTTGAGGGCATAAAAAGTAGCAGTACCCTGCTCAAAAGCAATCAAAACACCATTGCGACGAGCATCAAACTCACCCAACATTGGTCGATACTCAAAGAATGAATGGCTCATGATTCCTTCACCCCGCGTAGCACGAACAAACTCACCACGGAATCCAATTAAACCCCTAGAAGGAATAACAAACTCAAGCTGAGTGCGGCCATCGCTACCGGTCTCCATATTCTGCATTTCACCTCGTCGTACACCCAACTTCTCAATACAAGTGCCAACGGCCGACTCCGGAACATCTATTACCAGAGTTTCAACGGGCTCACAGGGTGTGTCGTCAATAGTTCGAAAAATAACCTGAGGCTGGGAGACCTGAAACTCAAACCCTTCTCGACGCATGGTTTCAATCAAGATACCTAGATGTAACTCACCTCGTCCACTTACTGAAAAACGATCTGGTGAATCTGTATCTTCAACCCGTAAGGCAACATTAGTGAGTAATTCCTTATTTAATCGATTTCGCAGCTGACGGCTGGTGACAAATTTGCCCTCCTTTCCGGCAAAGGGAGAGTCGTTCACAACAAAAGTCATCTGCAAAGTAGGTTCATCTACTTTGATTAAAGGCAATGCCTTCGGTTCATCCGGACAAGCAATTGTCTCGCCAATATTGACTTGGTCGAAACCAGCCAAAGCTACTAAATCTCCAGCTCCAGCTTGCTGGATATCAACCCGCTGCAATCCCTCAAAACCCAATAGTTTGCTAATCCGACCGCGCTTAATGCTGCCATCATCCTTAAGCAACAAAGCACTCTGACCATTACGAATAATTCCATTATGAACCCGGCCAATAACAATTCGACCTAAGAAATCTGAATAGTCAAGAGTAGTGATCTGCAGCTGAAGTGGTTTATTTTCATCACCAAGCGGCGGTGGAACATGGCGCAGGATGGCATCAAATAGTGGCTTCATTGTGTCACTCTCAGTTGCCATGTCAGGCTTGGCAAAACCACTCATGCCACTACCAAATAAATATGGAAAATCACATTGGTCATCATCTGCGCCAAGCTCAAAAAAGAGATCAAGAACCTTATTGACAGCAGTTTCTGGATCTACCCGTGCACGATCGATCTTGTTCACAAACACAATCGGTCGCAGTCCTTGCTCAAGGGCCTTTTTGAGAACAAAACGGGTCTGCGGCATGGGGCCTTCATTTGCATCGACTATCAACAAACAGCCATCAACCATGCCAAGAACTCGCTCTACCTCACCACCGAAATCAGCATGCCCTGGAGTATCAACGATGTTGATCCGCGTTTGGTTATAAGTGACTGCCGTGTTTTTTGAGAGGATTGTTATACCCCGTTCCCTCTCTAAATCGTTGGAGTCCATTACACATGTGGGCACAGCCTCGTTGTCGCGGAAGATCCCGGACTGAGTCAATAGGGCATCTACCAAGGTGGTTTTACCGTGATCCACATGGGCGATGATCGCTATGTTGCGGATCGCCTGGGCCTGGGCGCTCATGGGTCCGAGACGTTCTAAGGGGAATTACAGGCCCGCAGGCGCAGTGGCGGAAGGCTATCTCAATCTGAGATCCGACTTGTCTTCTTGTCTTCTTCTCCTCTTCTAATCGCTAATCAGCTCTGGTATGGCACAGATCAATTCTTAGTGTGCCGCTGGGAATTGACGAGCAGCTTCGAACAATTGCAGAGCCGAAGCTGAACCCTCAAATCGCCAATGCCAAGGCTCATATGTCACTCCCTGTTGATTGTCGGGAGGGAATGAAAGAACGAAGTGATATCTGGCCGCATTGTCCTCCAACCAACGGAACGCTCTGGTGGATTCGAAACTCACAGAAAGATCCGCTTCAGGGACAGCAGCATCACCAATATCGACTGCATAACCAGTGCTGTGTTCGGAATAACCAGGAGGAGCAGACACCTTGGCCCGTTCGGCTGCCGTCTGATTCCGATCTGACTTGACCTCAAAGAAAATCCACTTTTGCAAGTCGTGAGAACGGAAGCCACTCAACAGGCT
>JASLWC010000031.1 GCA_030741055.1 Prochlorococcaceae cyanobacterium ETNP18_MAG_14
CCGTGGGTGTACCAGGATGAAACGAAGGTGGTGCCGGTGAACCAGCCTCCTAGAGCCAAGTAGGCCGTAGGTAACAAGAGAAGGCCGGACCAGCCAACAAAAACGAAGCGGTCGCGCTTGAGCCAGTCATCGAGGACGTCAAACCATCCTCGCTGAGGCGCGCGTCCTACAGCGATCGTCATGGGAAAAAAAAACGGTGCGGGTTTGCCGCAAGCTGTGGGATACCGCCCGACATTAACAATCCTCAAGGGGGCTTTGGGGGAGTGTTAATAGAGCTGAAACCCCTTGTAGTGCTTATGCTCTTTTGGCTGGCTTCAGCATTGCCCGTTATGGGCCTTTTCAGTCCAGAATGGATCTACATATAGGGCAGTCATGTCAGCTGATTTGCAGGAAAATTCAAACGCTGGACTGGCTTCTCAAGAGCTGCTTGAGCAATCGGTACTTGGTTTTAGGCGTCTCTCTAATCAGCTTTTGGCTGTGATTGTCACAATCGGCGGCCTTGGCTTCACGCTGACATCTCTATCGAGTTATCTCGGCAGAAATCTTCTTCCCATCGGCAATCCTTCAAAGCTTGTATTCGTGCCCCAGGGGCTGACGATGGGTTTTTATGGGATAGCTGCTGTTCTCCTTGCTAGCTACCTCTGGGCGATGCTTGCCGTCGACTTGGGTTCAGGTATCAACCGCTTTGATAAGGCTGCAGGTTTGGTAACCATCTCTCGACGTGCATATTTCAAGCCGATCAGCGTCGAGTTCCCCCTTAAGGATGTCAAAGCGGTGAAGGTAGAGGTGCGCGATGGCTTTAATCCTCTTCGTCGCGTCTCCTTGCGGGTTAAAGGTCGGCGAGATATCTCTTTGACCCGTGTGGGTCAGCCGCTGCCTCTTGCTCAGCTTGAGCAGGCAGGTGCTGAGCTGGCGCGTTTCCTGGATGTGAATCTTGAAGGGCTGTAAATCGTGGTTGATGCAACCCTTTGCCTTTTATTTCGGCGTCCAGCAGTTTGGCTATTTGTGCTGTGTATGCCCTTGTTATTGAGTTGCACTAAGTCTTCTACGGTATCGATCAAAGATGTTTGTTCCTCATTGAGTAGCCCCTGCTTGCTGGGCAAGGTTCTTGTGCAGATGAGTACCAACAGAGGCACGATCACTGTTGAGGTTAATGGTGACGCCGCTCCAGTGACAGCTGGTAATTTCGTCGACCTTGTTAAACGTGGTGTTTATAACGGCACTGTTTTTAATCGGGTTGTTAAGGAGCCTTTGCCTTTTGTAGTTCAAGGTGGTGATCCTGCCTCTGCCGATCCAAAAACTCTCAAGAGCAATTTTGGTAAAGGTATTTTCATCGATCCAGCAAGTGGTCAGGCCCGCTTTATTCCGTTTGAAGTGAAGTTGAATACTGAAGATCAGCCTAGATATGGCCAACTGATCACCGACCCCAGCGATTTGCTGCAATTGCAACTGAGTCATCAGAGTGGCTCTCTGGCAATGCAACGTTCGCAGGCGCCTGATTCTGCCAGTGCTGAGTTCTACATTGCTTTGCGCCCTCTGCCGCAATTGGATGGCCGTTATGCCGTTTTCGGGAGGGTGAGAAAGGGGTTAGAGGTAGTTGATGCGATTCGGCAGGGAGATCGGATTGTTAATGCCAGCCTGTTAATGGCAAAACCAACTCTCAATGCAGTGCCGATGCCTTAGGCCGGCACCCGTCCGCCGCTTGGCGAGGCTTTTAGCAGCTCGGTATTTACTCCCGATGCCCGTTCGAGTGCAACTTTGCCAGTGCGGGCGATTTCCAAAATCCCATAAGGGGTAAGCAGTTTTTCTAGCGCCACCAGCTTGCCTGGGTCGCCTACTACCTCAAGGGTTAGGGCTTCATCGGCTACATCCACCACTTTTGCTCGGAAAACCTGAACTAGATCGAAAATCGCACTTCGTTGAGCAGCGGGCGCAGAAACTTTTAGCAGCATCAGTTCTCGCTCAACGGCAGGTCGTCTTGTTAGATCGAGAACTTGCAGCACATTCACCAGCTTGTCGAGCTGCTTGCTCATCTGTTGGAGCGTGTGATCGTCTCCCTCTACGACCATAGTCAGTCGAGATTGTCCATAGGCTTCTGCTGGCCCTACCGCAAGGCTGTCGATATTGAACCCACGGCGTGCAAAGAGTCCTGCAATCCGGCTAAGGGCTCCGGATTCATCTTCTACCAGCACTGAAAGGGTGTGCTTCATAAGTGCTGTCAATCATTTACCAAATTAATCTTCAGCCAGCTCAGCACGGTTTGATGAAATCCTTGAGCTGATTCGTCATGGGGGCAGTGACCCGTTTCATTAAGCACTGAAAGGCTTATCCATGGGTATTGCTGCTGAAGACGTTGGCCAATTTTCAATGGTACAAAACGATCATTGCGTCCCCAGATCAGAAGTATGGGTGGCCGATCGGCTCGGCTAGCTAGGCGTTTCAGTAATAGGGGGGCGCTTGCGCTATCTGGTCTGAGTGCCATGCCAACACACATGGCCCGTAGGGCGCGAGCCGCCGTTGGTCGTCGTGCTGGCTGGGCGATCAGATGTAGCAGTTCATGGTCTGAGTCGATCGAATGGTGATAGCCCATTTGGAGGGCCATCTTGATTAGTGATGAGTGGGCGATTAGAGGCACAATGAGCTCTAAAGGCAACAGGCGAAAGAAGATTGTCATCAGATTTCCCCAGAATCTTCGCCACCAGCGGGGTTTTCGGATCGCCAGCGGCTGAACTAATGCCGGATCCGGCAATGGAGCGGCTATTACGGCTGCAACAAGGTCTGCTCGAAATGCCGCTGTGGTTAGAGCAGTTAGTCCTCCCAGAGAGTTGCCTATCAGTACTGCCTGTTCGTTAGGGCTGGCTTGCACTATCTGCTCAAGGAAGGCTGCTAACTGTTCTCCCCACAGTCGATTGTTGAGCTGTTGGTTTTGCCTTAGTCCGGGTTGAGCGGAGGCCCCAAAACCGATCAAATCAAGGCTATATACCCTGAATCCAGCCGCTTTCAGAGCAGCTGCATTGTGTCGCCAATGGGCGCTGCTGGCGCCGAATCCATGCAAAAGAACTAGTGGGCGGGTGCCTTCTGCTCCTAGTAAACGCCAGTGACAACACAGGCCTTGCCAATACCAATCATTGGCTTCGCCCCAGTCCTCACCATCCTCTGGGATTGCCCGGTCGGCAGTCTGGGTGGCAGTTGCATCCACAGCGGCCTGAATAAACCGACCTCCCACTATCGCGAAGGCGCTGCCGTTTTGGAGCTTGGTGATGGCTTCTTCCGATCAGATTCGCGTCCTTCCCGTGATCTATCTGTTCTGTTTGCTTCTTTTCAACAGCAGAGAAGGGGTAAATCATCATTGGCTTTGCGCTGGCTGGATCTGATGGCTGGTTGCGGTATTCGTGCTTTGCGCTGGGGGCTAGAAGCAGTTGACTCTCCAGTACTGCATTCAGTTCAACAGCTCTCGCCTGAGCTCTGGGTAAATGACGCAGATGTTGACCGTGCTGTTCTATTGGCACGGAATTTGGATCCCCTGCTTAAGAAGGGCTTCTCTCTAAAGCTTTTTCATCAGCCTGCTGAGGTGCTCCTGAGTCGGGCCTATTTAGATAAGTATCTTTTTGACTTAATTGATCTTGATTGTTTTGGTTGTCCGAACGCACTGCTGCAACCTGTTTTGCAGGTTTTGACTTTTGATGGCTTGCTGCTATTAGCAAGCAGTGATGGGCGTTCTCCAACAGGTCATGACCGTACTGGGGCGATTCGTAATCTTGCAGCTGCGGCCCGCGCTCATCCGGCCAGCTGGGAGCTTGCACTAAGGCTCCAGTTGGGGGTTCTTGCTCGACAGGCCTGGTTGCTGGGCCGTGGTGTGGAGCCCTTGGCCTGTTTCAGCGAGGGACGTACCTTCCGCCTTGCGGTGCGGATTAAGCGCCGTCTTGCTGCTGAGGAGGAGAGCCAGCTTGGCTTTTTGGCTCGATGTGAGGCTTGTGGCGCCCAGGCAGTTCAATCAATGCTGAGCCTCCAGGGTTGGTCAGCTTGTAGTTGCTCTAATGGCAGTGGTCGCTGGGCGGTGAGCGGTCCCCTTTGGGTGGGGCCTTTGCAGTCAGCTGATGTGTTGGCTGATTTGCTGCTGTTGGCGAAGCAATCGATAGTTCCTGTTGCATCCTCCAGTCTTCAGTTATTGCAGCGATTACAAGCTGATATTGGCCTGCCTGTATGTTGCTGGTCTACTGCTGAGTTGGCTAGGCGTTTAGCTTTGCCGGCTCAGCCTTCTGTGCTGGCATTAGTGCAGGCTCTTCGAAATGCTGGCTATGAGGCTTGCAGCAGTGCCGTGATGTCAGGACAACTGCGAACAAATGCTCCAGTGGCAGAGCTTTTAAAGATTTGTCATGGGATGAGCCGGTTAGGGCGTTAAATAGAAGGCGTGATTCACCGTCCAAGACATGGCTTCGGAGATTTTTGGTATTGCTGCTGTCTTCTGGGTTTTGATACCCGTGGGCCTTGCCGGTGGTGCTCTCTTGCTGAAGTTGCAGGGCGATTGATATTCGCGGCTTGGGGGCAGTCCATATAGGCTCCTGGCTGGATTATGAAGGGCCCTATGCAGGTTCTGGTAGTTGGTGGCACTGGCACCCTTGGACGGCAGATAGCTTGTCGAGCGATAGATGCTGGCTATCAAGTTCGCTGCATGGTTCGCACACCCCGCAAAGGTGCTTTCCTGCAGGAGTGGGGCTGTGAACTTACCCGCGGCGACCTGCTGGACCCTGAAAGTCTTGATTACGCACTTGATGGTGTAGATGCAGTGATCGATGCGGCTACGAGCCGTCCCGATGATCCGCATAGCGTCTACACAACCGATTGGGACGGCAAATTAAATCTGTTGCGGGCTTGCGAAAGAGCCGGGGTGAGTCGATTTGTATTCCTTTCTTTGTTGTCGGCTGAGCAACATCGAAATGTGCCACTTATGGATATCAAGTACTGCACTGAGCGTTTGTTGGAAGAGTCATCATTTGATTACACGATCCTGCAGGGCGTGGCCTTTATGCAGGGTTTGATCGGTCAAATTGCCATACCTGTTCTTGAAAAACAGACTGTTTGGGTGAGCGAAACTCCTACGGCGGTGGCTTATATGAATACCCAGGACGTAGCACGTTTTTCGGTGGCTGCGTTGCAGCGACCTGAAACGATCCGTCGCAGCTTTCCTGTAGTAGGGCCAAAGGCTTGGACCACAGACGAAATTGTGCAATTTTGCGAAAAGTCCAGCAGTAAGTCAGCAAAGATGATTCGGGTATCGCCTTTTGTGATCGGTTTAAGTCGCCGATTGATCTCTTTATTTGAGTCAACGGTGAACGTTGCTGAAAGGCTTGCTTTCTCAGAAGTCACTGGAGGTGGAGTCAGCTTGGACGCACCGATGGACGAAACCTACTCATGCTTTGGTCTGGATCCTGCGGAGACAACAACACTTGAGAATTACATCCTCGAGTACTACGACACGATCCTCAAGCGGTTGCGTGAGATGGAGGCAGATCTCGACGTGGAAAGCAAGAAGCAGTTGCCCTTCTGAGCAATTTTCCATCTGCCACTGGCATGAAGGTGGTTTATTTGTACTATTAAATCGTTGCGCCTTGGTCTAGTTGGTATGTCTGTTGTTCAAGTGAAGCGCCTGCAGCGGAGGCTCGATAATCTCTCTAGTGAAGCCATGCAGGAGCTCGATCGGGCTTGTGGGCATGAGCTCTGGCGCAATCTTGGCTTTGATGCTTTTGATGGTCTTGATGATGCTGAGCGCAGGGCCCGTGCCAATTACTACTACGGCCAGTGGCAGGCTGTTCGTGAGTTACAAGAGGCTTTGGGTTGATGCTCCTGGTCATGCAGGTTTGTTCAATGCATTTTGCTGACCAAGCAAAATGCATTGATGCTTAGCGAAGGTTTAGCTCATGAGCAGTAGCTGCTGTTCTTCTAAAAGCTCAGATTCTGGAGCTAATCCTTTGGATCAGAGTCAGGCTGTAGATGATCGCTATAAAGCTGCGGCACAGGCCCAGGAGGCCTGTTTATGCACGCCGGTAGCTTTTGACTCCAGCTTGCTTAAGGCCATTCCTCGTGATGTCGTGGAACGCGACTACGGCTGCGGTGATCCCACTCGCTGGGTTAAGCCTGATGACACCGTTCTCGACCTTGGTAGCGGCAGTGGCAAGAACTCCTTCATCTGCGCGCAGGTGGTTGGTTCAGGGGGTGCCGTGATTGGTGTGGATCGCAACATCGAGATGCTCACTTTGGCCCGTCAGGCGGCACCAGTTGTGGCGCAGCAGATTGGTTTTGCCAATGTGCGCTTTTTGGAAGGGTCTATCGAAGCCCTTGATGCACTTCAGAGCGATGGCGCTCCGCTGATTGCCGATAGGACGATTGATCTGGTGCTGAGCAACTGTGTGCTCAATTTGGTTAATCCCTCGGCTCGTCAAGCTTTGCTTGCCAACATTCGAAGGGTTTTGCGTCCAAAAGGACGTGTCGCTATTAGCGATATCGTTTGTGATAAGCCAGTGCCGCTTGTTCTTCAGCAGGACCCGGAACTTTGGAGTGGCTGTATTAGTGGCGCTTGGCAGGAGGAGCACTTCCTGGAGGATTTTCGGGCCTTTGGTTTTGAGGAGGTGCACTATGCAGACCGTTCGGATCAGCCCTGGCGTGTGGTTGAGGAGATTGAGTTCCGAGCTGTCACCCTCGTTGGTCAGCTGCCGGATTTTTAAGTAAGGACATCAGGCAGTTGGCCTCTATTGAGGAGAGCTGCCGCCATTGCCCAGGATTAAGTCCTTCAATGCTGAAGGCTGGTTCACCATTTTTGAGCTCAATTCGGTGACGAATTAGCCGCAGGGTTGGCAGGCCTACGGCGGCTGTCATCCGACGAACCTGCCGGTTTCTTCCTTCTTTGAGCTTTAACTCAAGCCAGGAGGTGGGAATATTTTTTCGCACACGTATGGGTGGTTCACGTTCAGCAACTGTTGGCGAATTACTCCCCTCTAAGCAGCTCACATGGGCTTGTCTTGTTCGCTTGCCTTGAATGATTACCCCTGATTCAAGCTTGTGCATTTGATCTCTATTTGGGGAACCTTCTACCTGAGCCCAATAAACCCGCCAGTGGCCGAATCTGGGATCAGTTAATTGTTTCTGCAGGCGGCCATGGTCAGTAAGTACCAATAGTCCTTCACTGTCTGCATCTAGCCGGCCCGCTGCATAAACCCGAGGTATGGGCACTAGATCTGATAGGCAACCCCAGCGGCTGCCAGGTTCTGGTGTGAACTGGCTGAGAACCCCGTAGGGTTTGTTCAATAGCAGGGTGGTGGTTTTGTTTGCTTGATTGGCCAGGCTAACCAGGATTTAAACGCTAGTTATGTCAGCTTAGATAGATAAACGAAGGCGGAAGCAGCATTTTATTGCTCACAGTTGTGGATTGGTATAAGTCCGAGGTTCATCCTCAATAGAGGCGATCATGGCTCGTTGCAAAATGACAATTGATACCGGCGCTTAATTGGCTCAGCAGAGTTCGCAGGAGGCTGCAACCTAAACTCATATTCAACCAATGAGCTATGGCATAGCCGCATGATCGAAACCTCGGGTGTGATTGAGAAGGAACAAGGTAACGGGTTCTATTTGGTCAACCTTGAGCAGCCTGCAGGTCATAAGTGCTTGTGTCGCGCAGCCGGCAAGCTCACTAAGTTCCGAATCAAATTGCTCGCTGGTGACAAGGTGCTGGTAGAGATCAGTCCCTATGACCTCACTCGCGGCAGGATTACCTATAGGGAGCGCAATGCGGGTGCTCCGGGTGGTCGGCCAGGCGGCAACCGTCCTGGTGGCCCTCGGCGCCGTTGATCAGTTTAATTTGATAGTTTGAGTAGGGTTAGAAGGCTATCAAGCAACTGCTGTTTTATTGATCACATATGGCTATAAACACTTTTTTAGTGATGCAAATTTTTAGTGATGCAAATAGTTCTATATGCGAGCAGCTTGAAGCCTCCTACTGCTTATAAGCACAAGCTAGTCCTTTGAGAAATTGATTGGCTAGCACCATCAACAGAATTGCCAAGGCAATTTATAGAGAGTCTGTAAATAGCTTTTCTTTTGCTGCCAATGATATTTCTCTAGGCATTTCGTCACTCATGAGTGCCTTTAATTACGTGATAGTAGATTCCAGTAATTAGAGAATTTATTAGATCTAGAGCAGTTTGCTTTAAAAATCTGAGCTGCGTTATGCGAAGCGAGCAAAAATTCCCGGCCAAAACCGAATGGAATTAATCTTTCACTCAGATTTCCAGTACTTCGTCTGCGTCGTTGGCTTTGTCGAAATAGGGGTTATTGCTGGTAGAGCTTGGTACGACAAGAGCTGAAGCTTCAAGTAGTTCAGGATGCCCGCCCTGACAAGTTATCCACTCGCGGAATTCTTGGGTGATGGCATAACTGTCTTCGTAGTGCTCTTTGCTGTCTAGTAAAGCGATTCTGGCTGAAGCCCAGCATGTGGCAACGCTTATACGACGCTGAATAGCTGCGTTCATGATTTGTCCCCATTGGCGACAAGATTGCATGTTGAGGGGTCTATTTCGGGTTTGATTTAGCAGAACGTCGCATTTTTCTTTTGGAAAAGTTTTCGTCAACGCTGCAAAAAACTGGGCAGATCCGGTGTGCGTAGTCGGATCACAGCACCGGCTCCGTCGTTAATTGCTTCAAGTGGCAGGCTTGGACCTTGCCATCGATTCGTAGTTTCTTCCTCTTCCTTGGTCGCTTCGTTCACTTTGATCATGTAGGGCTCTGTCATCGACCAGCTGCGGGCATGGCCCATCAGTAATGGATCTGCAGGTGCAAATACATAGGAAGGGTGACGAGGCACGGGCTCTAAAGATGCTCTTGCCGTGGAGATCCTTACAGCGCGAGTGATTCCTTGCAGGAATCTGCTGCGGGTTACCACTGTTGTGAGATAAGCGACTACACGAAGTCTTGGTGCATCGAATCCCTCGGCACACATGTCGATGCTCACCAGCCAGTCGGCTTTGCCTGTTTGAAATGCTGCTAGACGAGCACTTGAATCTCGGTCTTGGGAGTGCACTAGCTCGACATGATCTCCTTCTTCTTGCAGTAGCTGGGTGATGCCGCAGGCGTGTTCGATATCCCTGGCGATTACTAAGCCTGCAGCATCAGGATGTTGGCTACGTACCTTTTCAAGTTGCCGTCGGGCTCGCAGCAATAGTTGCAGGGCAATGCTGCTCGAATCTGAGATTCGAATAGCCCTACGCAGGTTTCGTGCTCGCCAGCTTTCACGCTGTTCAGCAGAGAGAGGAGAGACATCTCGGTCGGGATGCCCTGGTCGACTGTGTTCCACCCAGCCATCCTGGAAGCGGAACTCCAGGGGGCGAACATCACCTGCCTTGATGAGCTCACGGGGTTCCACGCAGAGATCTGGGCTGATTTGCTCCACCAGGACACCTTCAGACTCAACCCTCACCCTGCGAGCTGCGCAGAAGGCCAGGTTGTCGGCGCGGAAGGGCGTGCCAGTAAGACCTAGCCGAATTTTGCTACCGCTAGAGAGTGCAAGAAAGGTGCGTCCCCAAGCTGGTCCTTCAGGTTCATCGGGATTCATGCCAAGGTGATGGGCTTCATCAGCAATGGTCAATAAATCGTCTCCGGCCCAGTCCTTCAGCTCCATCATCAGGCTCTCTAACTGAAGACCTGCGCCTTGGTAGGTCACAGCCCATCCGTCAGCTTGCTTGAGGAATTCAGTCTTTTCAGAGCAGGGTTCCCAGGTCTGCAGGTTTAGACCTAGTTGGGCAGAGGCTTGGTGCCACTGATGCAGAATCGAATTGCGGTGGCAAAAAACTAGGAAATGCGAAAGGATTCCCCTTTGCTGCATGGCCTGGAAGCTGAGTAGGGCTCCGAGGGTTTTGCCGGCACCTGGGCCAGCATGCACGAGCACATCTCGTCCCTGCATGGCCGTTGAAGACAGGCGGCGACGAAGCAGCTGAATTAGCTGTTGCTGCCAGATCCGGGGCCGAATCCTCGGCTGACAGGAACCTTTCAGCAGTTCAAAGGAAGGCTTGGAGATGGAATTGCAATAGAAGTTAGGTCTTTCTAACCATTCTTTTCTCGGCTGGCATCTTTAGCTTCCGGCCAAGAGCTTCTGGGGTTTCCGGCCCTACCTGCCACCATGAGCAAACGTCTTTTATCAGCAAAATTCATCTATCAGTATCGCCGCCGTCTGGAGCAGTGTTGGTCCCTTGAATGCGACATTGATCCGTTGATCTTGCGAGCGCGTTTGCTCCACCGCCAAAACCTGGAATTTCAGGCCCTGGCAGTAGAGCAGGAGCTGCTACCGATTGTCTGAATTTCAGACTGCTTCGGTGTGGTTCACAAGCAGGTGTTCAACCTCATTTAGACCTTCGCTGGCAGCCGTGCGGGCAGTTTCTAAGTTCCCTTGAGCCTCATCCACCAGTTGAGCAGCTAAGCGATCGAGTAATTCCTCCTTTTGTCCGCGGAGCATTGTTAGCAGTTCGTTTTCGATCAGCTTGTGAACGGCTGTTGCTCTCAAGGTGTTTGAACTGGCTTCCGCAAAGGTTCCTTGAACTAGTTCTTGGATGAACAGTCGATGGACTTCACTGCTGCGTAGGAAGCTCTCAGTGGCATTGATAATGCCTTCTACTAGTGCCTTATCAGGTTCAGACTCTTCTTTGTCAAGTTTGAATTCCCAATCCAGATGGCGTTGTTGCCATCCGGCGGAATGAAGGCTTGGCATCACCGTTTGGGAGAAGGTATCCACCGAAATCTCGTAGATCCGTTCTGCAAGGCGCTCGCACCATTCACGTCCGTGTCCCTGGAGGTTGCTCTGCATGGTGGAGCGTTCCACGGCATGGCCACCGTGATGGCTGTGGCAAACACCATCCGGACATTCGATCGCAGTTAGGCCCATGAGGGTAAATGGGATGAGGGAATTGGAATCAACCCTTTTTTCTAGCGATTAATTCTGCTTTAAAAACCCTTTCTTCAGAAAAGCTACCGGTGCTGGGAGGTCGACCCCGTAATCTCGCCTGATAAAACCACTCTTTTATCTTGCCCAGACTCTTAATTCCGGTGGAATCGGCACCGGGTGAAAGCCGAGTAGCGGCAACGCCTGACACGGTGAAAAAGTTTATTTCCTTGGGCTGCACGGTGGCGGTAGAACGTGGTGCGGGCCTGGCAGCAGGTTTTGTTGATGGTGCTTTCAACACCATTGGTGCTGAGCTGGTTGATCCGGGAGATCCACAGGCCTGGAGCCAGGCAGATGTCGTCCTATGCGTTCAGTCTCCTTCTGCTGGCGCGTTGGCAGGGATGCGATCTGGGGCCCTTCTTGTTGGTTTGCTGGCGCCTTATGCCAATAGTTCTTTAGCAGCGACGCTGAAGTTGGCAGGTCTCTCAGCGATGGCACTGGAGTTGCTGCCCAGAATCAGCCGAGCACAGTCAGCAGATGCACTGTCTTCCCAGGGCAACATCGCTGGATACAAGGCTGTTTTGCTTGCTGCAGCTGCGCTAGATAGATATTTCCCGATGTTGATGACAGCGGCAGGCACAGTGCAGCCGGCGAGGGTAGTTGTATTGGGTGCCGGTGTTGCTGGATTGCAGGCAGTCGCTACGGCAAAGCGTCTGGGCGCAGTGGTTTATGTCAGCGATATCCGCCCAGCAGTAAAAGAGCAGGTGGAGTCGCTTGGTGCACGCTTTATTGATCCGCCAGAGATGGATGACAAGCCTGCGGAATCAGGTGGTTACGCAAAACAGGCTTCGGATGCTTTCTTGACTGCCCAGCGTCAGCAGCTTTCTGATCAGTTGGCTGAAGCTGATGTGGCGATATGTACGGCCCAGGTGCCTGGTAGAAAAGCTCCCCGATTGATTAGTGAAGACATGCTTGATCGCATGCGCCCAGGTGCGGTGGTGGTTGATCTTGCAGTGGCTCAGGGTGGTAACTGTGCAGATACCCGCCCGGGTGAAACCATCGATCGCAAGGGTGTGAAGTTAATTGGTGCATCTGAACTCCCTTGCAGTGTTCCTAATCACGCCAGTGCACTTTATGCACGCAATCTGGTGGCTTTGTTGGAGCCTGTTTTCAAAGATGGACAGCTGAATCTCAACAATGAGGATGAGTTGATTTCAGGATGTTTGATCAGTCAGGACGGTGTTATCCGCCATAACGAAGTTCTCAATGCTGGAGGGTCGAACTGATGTCATTCCTTAATGAAGCCCTTTGGGTGCTGCTGTTGGGCAGCCTTTTAGGCCTGGAATTAATTGGCAAAGTCCCCCCCACCCTTCATACCCCTTTGATGAGTGGAGCTAATGCCATTTCGGGCATCACCATGCTGGCCGCCCTCACCTTGATCATCAAGGCTGGTGCTGATGGCAATACTGCTCTGCTGGTGATGGGTTCCGTCTCTTTGGGTTTTGCTCTGTTCAATGTGATCGGTGGTTTCCTCGTCACTGATCGGATGCTGGCGATGTTCAGCCGCAAGTCCTCCCGACGTAAGGACACCAACTAATGAATACTGCTGTGATCCTCAAGTTTGCGATTGATCTAGTCGCGGTTCTGCTTTTAGCCCTAGGTATCAAGGGCCTCTCGAAGGTGCGTTCGGCCCGTGAGGCCAATCGGCTTGCAGCTATTGCTATGGCCCTTGCCGTGGTTGGAGTGCTGGTGAATTATCTCGGCACCACCGGCATTGCCGTTGAAGCTTGGATCTGGATCATCTTTGGCACGCTTGTCGGTGGATGCCTCGGTGCGATCACTGCGCAGCGGGTGCCAATGACTTCCATGCCAGAAACCGTTGCCCTTTTCAATGGTTGCGGTGGTATGTCGTCGCTGCTGGTTGCCCTCGGTGTTGCAATATTTCCTGCGGCTGCTGGTCCTGGTGAAGTAGGCAGCGGAGTGGTTGAAGACATCTCGATTGTGGTGTCGGTGTTTGTTGGCTCGATCACCTTCACTGGTTCAATTGTGGCGATGGCAAAGCTGCAGGGTTGGCTCTCAACACCGCCTTGGATGCAGAGCAAGGCTCGCCATTTTGTGAATATCGCCCTAGCTGTGATTTCCCTGGTGGCTGCTGTTGAGCTGGGCCGCCATGGCGACAACGCAAGTGCACTGTGGTTGCTGGTGACCGGCGCGGGTCTTTTGGGAATCGGCGTGACCTTACCGATAGGCGGCGCCGACATGCCTGTAGTGATCTCTTTATTGAATAGCTACTCGGGTGTTGCTGCTGCCGCCGCTGGCTTTGTTGTTGGTAGTCAACTGTTGATCGTGGCTGGAGCCATGGTTGGAGCAGCTGGTTTGATCCTTACCCAGGTGATGTGCGACGGCATGAACCGTTCGCTTGTCTCCGTGCTGTTTGGCGGAGCGTTAGGAGCAAGCGCTGCTTCTGGCGGTGGTGGCGAATATACAAATATCACCAGTTGCAGCGCTGAGGAGTGTGCGCTCACCCTTGAGGCGGCAGAGCGGGTTGTAATTGTTCCTGGATATGGCCTGGCAGTGGCTCAGGCGCAGCACACCCTGCGTGAAGTCACCCGTGCATTGGAAGCCGGCGGCATTGAGGTCACCTATGCCATTCATCCGGTTGCTGGACGCATGCCTGGTCATATGAACGTTCTCTTAGCTGAGGCTGATGTTCCTTACGAGCAGCTCAAGGAGATGGATGTCATCAATCCTGAGTTCCCTGCCACTGACGTGGTGTTGGTGCTTGGAGCTAATGATGTGGTGAATCCCCAGGCCAAAACTGACACCACTTCCCCTCTGTACGGCATGCCAGTGCTTGATGTTCAGGAAGCTCGGACGGTGTTTGTGGTCAAACGTGGCATGAGTGCCGGTTATTCGGGCATTAAGAACGACCTGTTCGAACTGGCCAATACTTCCATGGTCTTTGGTGATGCCAAGAAAGTGTTGGGAGATCTTTTGGTTGAACTGAAGGAGCTCGGCATTGGCAAGAAGGGTTGAGCTCGATACCCATTCCCAGCTTTTAAAACAACTGGGAATGGGTATTTTCAAGCAGCGTTTGCCTTGGTTAGGCGGCGACCTGCAGACCCTGCGAGACACTCTCAGGCCGGTGAACTTTCCGCTCGATTGCGGAGAAGAGATCCTGATTGATGTGCCTGCCATGCCGAGTGGTGCAGCTGGATCAGGTCAGTTGCTGGCTCTGCTCGATCGCCCGGCAAAAACGCAACCCACTTCTGGTCTGGTGTTATTGCTCCATGGTTTAGGGGGATCAAGCCGTCGTGAGGGCCTCCGTCGCATGGCATTAGCTCTCCAGCAGGCAGGCTTTGCGGTGTTGCGATTGAATCTGCGTGGCGCCGATCCAGGCCGTCATCTTGCGGCGGGGACTTATGCCGCCGAGTGCAATAGCGACCTGGGTCCGGTGTTGCAGCGAGCCCGGAAGCTTTGTCAGCAGTTGGCCAATGATGGCTTTGCTGCAAAGACTGCTTTGCCCCTTTTAGGGGCTGGCATCTCCTTGGGTGGCACGATGCTGCTCAATGCTTGTTTGGAGACTCGCCATGCTCCTGCAGCTGGCAAACCAGTGTTGGACGGATTGGTTTGTACTAGTAGCCCACTCGATTTAGCTGCTTGTAGTGCTTCGATTGAGAGCCCGCGCAATACGGTTTACAAGCGCTGGTTGTTGAAGCGATTGGTTCGCCAGACGCTTGCCGATCCTGCTGGTGTAACTCCAAGCGAACAGCAGTTGCTTTGTGGTGTTGATGGCCAATGTTCCGTGGCCAGTATTCGAGATTTTGATGCTGCGATCACAGCGCCGCGATGGGGCTATCGCGATGTTGATGCTTATTACTCCGGAGCGTCTCCTTTAGCTGCTTTGCATGCGAGCAGAACTGGTTTGCCGCCCACGCTAATTGTGCAGGCTCTAGATGACCCCTGGGTTCCAGCAGATGCAGCTCAAGGGTTGGCTGATCAAAAGGCGCCTTCGAGTGATTGGCTAGAGGTGCTGATGACCAATCACGGCGGTCACAATGGTTTTCATGGAAGAGGTGGCTGTTGGGGGGATCAGTTGGTGGTTCGTTGGCTATCACAATTTGTCGCTTGATTGAAAATCATGGATGATCTCTATTCATGGTGGATTTTTATTTAAAAGGTGTCCGGCGGATGATCCAATCCTCTATGGGTTGGCCTCCAAAAACATGTTCTCTAACGATTGATTCGGTTCTTTCTGGTGTCACACCGCCGTACCAGATTCCATCTGGCCAGATCAGCAGGATTGGCCCATCGCTGCAGATGCGTAAACAGTCGACCTTGCTTCGCAGCACTACGCCTTGAGGACGTTCAACATCTTCGAGATCGAGCTCTTTTACCATTGCTTTGAGACGGGTCCAGCTGGCTTTGCCAATATCTGGATTGCAACAGGCGGCCTTGCTTGCTGTGGCACAGAGAAGCAGATGATGGCTCACCCGCAAGCTCATACTTTCACAGCTGATAAAGGCATACGACGCGTGCCTCGTTTTACTTGCTCTTTCACGGCTTGGCGGGCCCAAGCATCAGCAGCAAGTACATCATCAAGGTTTGGTTGACTCTGGAGGTCGGGCTTGTGGCGCTCACAGGCTGCCTCAATTACCTCCGGGATATCGAGAAAGTGGATTTGCTCTTCCAGGAACTGGGCCACTGCTTCTTCATTGGCAGCATTGAGAACGGCCGGCATAGTGCCGCCAGCACGACCGACGGCGTAGGCAAGTTCCATGCAGGGGTATTTTTTCGTATCAGGGGCGCGGAAGGTTAGTTCGCCTACTTCAGTGAGATTTAGGCGTCGCCAAGGTGTTTCGAGCCGCTCTGGCCA
>JASLWC010000032.1 GCA_030741055.1 Prochlorococcaceae cyanobacterium ETNP18_MAG_14
AGAAGAAGGTGGACGCCACACCCCCTTCTTCGCCGGATACCGTCCGCAGTTCTACATCCGTACAACTGATGTTACCGGCCAAATTACCGCCTTCACAGCCGAAGACGGCTCCAACGTGGAGATGGTGATGCCAGGCGACAACATCAAAATGACTGGTGAATTGATCTGCCCTGTTGCTATCGAGCAAGGTATGCGTTTCGCCATTCGTGAAGGCGGCCGCACCATCGGTGCCGGTGTGGTTTCGAAGATCATCGAATGATCATGATGGGGATGATTTTGGGCCTTTTGTGCCCTCTCATCCCCTAAATTCAATACTTCAGCCTGCGGGAACGTTCAGCGTTCATCGCAATTCCAAAGAACCTCGAAAATCCATCCCCCAACCCCACAAAGGGGACTTCGCCTGAACCTTTCATGTCCACGGCTATCGCTCAGCAAAAGATCCGCATCCGCCTTAAAGCATTTGACCGTCGCATGCTGGATCTTTCCTGCGACAAAATCATTGAAACAGCCGACAACACTGCCGCAACGGCAATCGGCCCGATCCCGCTACCCACCAAGCGGAAGATTTATTGCGTACTTACCTCACCCCATGTAGATAAGGATTCACGGGAACACTTCGAAACGCGCACTCATAGGCGCATCATCGATATTTACAACCCTTCTGCCAAAACTATTGATGCCCTAATGAAACTAGATCTACCAAGTGGTGTGGACATTGAAGTGAAGCTCTAAAAATCAACCGAGATCCAAATTGGCTAACTAGGATTTCCATCTCTTTAGGACGATATCCGTGACTGACCTCTCCGTCAGGGAGTTGCCTCTATTCCCTCTGCCGGATGTCGTGCTTTTTCCCCAAGAAGTGCTGCCACTGCATATTTTTGAATCTCGTTATCGAATAATGCTTCAAAGCGTGCTTGAAAGCGACCGTCGTTTTGGTGTTGTGCGCTGGGATCCCCAAACGAAGACCATTGCAGATGTGGGCTGTTGCGCAGAAATCCTGCAACACAAAACATCTAAAGATGGTCGCAGCAACATCGTCACCCTCGGACAACAACGCTTCCGCATACTTGAAGTAATCAGAGAAGCCCCTTTCCGCACAGCCATGGTGAGCTGGGTCGAAGACGACGAAGCAGACAACCACAATCAACTACAGGAGCTCTACAACAGCGTTGCGAAGGCCCTGGACGATGTGGTGTTCCTCACAGGGAAGCTCACAGGCTCAGATCACACCCTGCCAGATGACCTGCCCAATCTGCCAAGGGAACTCTCGTTCTGGATCGGTGCACATCTCGGTGGCCCTGTAGCTGAAGAGCAACAAGCCCTACTAGAGCTAACAAAAACCAGCCATCGCCTCCAGCGTGAATACGAGATGCTCGACCATACCCGCCGTCAGCTTGCAGCCCGCACCGTTCTCAAAGACAGCCTCAGCAACGTCGACCAGGCCAACAATTAATGGGGATTTGGCTCTGGATATTAATCCTGACAGCAACGAGCCTGGCTGCTGCTGCGCTGATCTGGAGCAAACGGGATCGGCGTTACGAATCCAGCGACAGTGTGGCCTCTGCCTACGACGCCTGGACTAATGACCAACTGCTCGAGCGGCTCTGGGGCGATCACGTCCACCTCGGTCATTACGGCGAGCCTCCTCGCAGCAGAGATTTCCGAGCCGCGAAGGAAGATTTCGTGCATGAACTGGTGCAGTGGAGTGGACTTGCTGAATTACCTCAAGGATCCCGAGTGCTTGACGTTGGCTGTGGTATCGGTGGCAGCACAAGGATCCTGGCCAGGGATTACAACTTTGATGTGCTTGGCATCACCATTAGTCCAGCCCAGGTGAAGCGTGCCACACAACTAACACCGAAGGGAATGAACTGCCGATTCCAGGTAATGGATGCCCTCGATTTAAAACTTGCCAAAGGCAGCTTCGATGCTGTCTGGAGCGTGGAAGCAGGCCCCCATATGCCTGACAAGCAGCGCTACGCAGATGAACTACTGCGAGTGCTCCGACCAAGCGGTGTACTAGCTGTGGCCGACTGGAACCGTCGCGATTATGAAGACAAAAAGATGAACCGCATAGAACGGTGGGTGATGCATCAGCTGCTCAACCAGTGGGCCCATCCTGAGTTCGCCAGCATTGCTGGCTTCCGCCATCATTTGCTCAGCAGCCGTTATTGCGGAGGCCCTATTGAAATAGACGACTGGACCATATCCACCCTGCCATCCTGGAATGATTCAATTCTGGAAGGGATTCGCCGGCCTAAGGCCGTGCTCGGGCTGGGTCCAGGAGCTGTAATCAAAGGACTCCGCGAAATACCAACAATTTTGTTGATGCGCTGGGCTTTTGCCCATGGCCTAATGCAATTCGGTGTCTTCCGTAGCCGTGGCTGATCTCAATTGAGCTGCAAATCGCTGCTGGGATAAGAACCAAAATGCGCCAAATGGTCACACAAAGGTTGTAAAGACTCAATGAGCTGATGGCAGTCAACATCACCCCCCTCCATCAATTCCACATCTACAAAAAACACATACTCGCCTAGTTCACGTTTTGAAGGACGCGACTCAATCCGACTCATATTGAATCCCAAGCTAGCCACGCAGGTGAGTGCCTCTAGCAGTGCACCTGGTGCATTGGCATGTAGAGAAAATGCAAAGCTGGCCAAATCACCTCGTTTTAGAGGCTCTCCCTGTTTCAGCAACAAGAATCTGGTGCAATTACCCGCTACATCATTAATTGGGAAGGCCAATTCCTTAAGGCCCCTCTCCTTGCCTGTAGGCCGGGACGCAATTGCAGCACGAAAGTGACTGTCTGCAACCATCCTGGCCGCCTCTGCCGTGGAACTTGTCGGCAACTGCAAAGCCTCAGGAAGATGCTCAGCCAACCAGCCACTGCACTGAGCTAAAGCCTGAGGATGAGACAGCACCTCAGAGATGCCTGGGAGGCCACCACTACTAAGTAACGCATGACGAATTGGTAAGACCACCGCCCTGAGAATGCATAACTGCGGATGAGACCAAAGGGCATCGTGGATGGCAGTCACACCACCTTCTACTGAGTTCTCCACCGGAACTACAGCCATTTCACAACGTTTATTAACCACATGCTCAACCACAGAGCGCAGTCCCACACAGGGCACTAGCTCCAGATCTGGCAATTGCTCTAGCTCCGCCAGAGCAATTGCCGCCTGCTCACCGTAAGTTCCCTCCGGCCCGAGGAAGGCCACGCGTGTTGGCATCGGAGGCGCATCACAAGAAGGTAGATAGGATCATGACGCGTCAACTGCCAGCCATGTCTCTGGCTTTCCAAGCCAGCCAGCAAATCAATCTGCCGGTGCCTCAAAACACTGAGCGCCTACCTGCTTATTTATACGAGCAGGACAGAGTGCTGGCGGCCATTCTCGATGGGGAAAAACTCACCCGGCTAGGGCCAGGTAGCTTCAGCTATGCAGTAACCAGTTTGAACGTATTCCAGCTACAGATAAATCCGGTTGTCTCACTGGAAGTAGACAACACTGACGGCACACTCACTATTCGCGCAACAGATAGCGAACTGGAGGGGTTGCCTCTTATTGACGACTTTGAGCTTGGCCTGGAAGCCATCATGGAGGCCACCCCAAAAGGACTCGAGGGAAAAGCTCTGCTTTCGGTAAGTGTTACCCCTCCAGCACTACTAAAGCTCATCCCAAAGGGAGTTTTAGAAAGCACCGGTCAATCGATTCTTAGCGGCATCTTGCTGGCCATCAAGGCCCGTGTTGGTCAGCAGCTGATCAAGGATTTTCGCGAGTGGTGCCAAGAGCAACCATGACCTCAAACGACTCGGCCTTGAGCAGCTAAAACCTTGGTTAGGAAGGAATAACGATGAAGCGGAGTGGGACCTAGCGACAGCAAGGCCTGACGGTGAAATTCCGTGCCATAGCCAGCGTGTCGTTCCAGGCCATAACCGCAGAAACGACCAGCCAAGCGCTTGATCAAGCCATCACGAGCCTGCTTGGCTAACACACTGGCTGCTGCGATAGCAGCACAACTGCTATCGCCCCGCACCACGGTGCGTTGTGGCCCCATCCAGAGGCGTAATGGCAGCACGCCATCAACCAAGACCAGCTCCAACGGTTGAGCTAGTCGCTGCAGTGCCCGCAGCATGGCGCGTTCCGTCGCCATGCGAATGCCTAACGCATCAATTTCCCGAGCCGAGGCCTGACCAAGGGCCCAAGCGGCCGCGGCGTTCTCGATCAGCGGCACTAGGCGAGCCCTATGACGAGCAGTAAGTGCCTTGCTATCGGTTAACCCTTCCGCTAATAACTCGACTGCTGCATCATCAGTCAGCACTACTGCACCGGCAAACACAGGCCCGAATAAACAACCCCGACCGACTTCATCAACTCCGGCGATAAACTCCGCCGAGGCATCCATCTCAGCCTGCAGCAGAAGAACGACGGCGTCGACGGCGCGAATCTTCAGGCTCTGCCTCCGGCTGTTGAGGAGCTGAAGAAACCGCTTCTTCAGCAGAGCTACTAGATGAATGATTTACCTCAAGGGGAGTAATTTCAACGCTTACAGGCTCATCCTTTTCGGCAACCTTGGCTTGCTGGCCATATGCCTCTGTGCCATTAGAGGAAGAATTCTCTGCGCCGATTTCAGCACCACCACGGCCAACGGCTCGAGCAACACCTCGTCCCCGACGTCGACGACGATTTGAACTAGTAGCAATCTGCTGACGTGCCTCCTCAAGCACTTGCTCAGCATCGTCTCCAGGGCGAACAACACGTACCAAAAGGTTGTCGTTTTCTGGACGGGGCTCAAGCAGAAGCAAAGGGTTTAAGCCTAGCCAAGCGAAAACCTGCTCCTGTTCTGAATCCATTGGAACAGCTACCAGTTCAGGTTCCTGGCGACGAGTAACAAGCTCAGAAGAGGACGAATGCTCGTGAGTTTCAGGTTCAAGGGTCGTTGACTCAACTCCATTCACCTCAGCAGATGGAACCGTCAAGCCAGGCAACTCAACGGCACCGGAACGAACACGCCCACCACGCCGTCGGCGACCATTGCCGCCTTCTCCTGACACCTGAACGTCAGGCCGAGCAGAGGAGGCCGCGGATCTCACCAATCCAGTAGCCATAGCAAGTGGCTGTAGCAGATCCTTGCCGGGCAATACCGCCACATGACCAAGGCCACAACAACTGGGACAGGCCCTGCCAAACAATTCATAAATGTTCTGCCCCTGACGTTTACGAGTGAGTTCCACCAAGCCCAATTCAGTCAACTGGGCAATCTGAGGACGAGCAGAATCATCTCGAACAGCCGCTGTGAAATGCTCCAGCAACTGCAACTGATCACGACGCGACTCCATATCGATGAAATCAATAATGATCACGCCACCGATATTGCGGAGCTTCAGCTGACGGGCGATCTCAATAGCTGCCTCACAGTTGGTCCAGAGCACCGTCTGACGGGCATTGGCCGAGCGAGTGAACGAACCTGAATTGACGTCGATGACTGTGAGCGCCTCCGTCGGCTCAATGATCACGTAGCCACCGGATGGCAGGTCAACCCTGGGCCTAAGCGCATCGCGAATGGCAGCATTGACTCGGTAATGCTCCAGTAACTCTGTGGGTTCGTTATGGGCCTCCACTAATACATTTGGGCCTTCCTGACCGAGGAAACTACTCACGCGCTCCACGGCAGCGGAATCATTCACCACTACCCTCACCAAATCCGGACCAACGTGATCCCTCAATACGCGATGAATGAAATCTTCATCGCGATTGAGTAACACCGGCGGGGCGGCAGTATCTGCTGCCTGCTGAATGGCTTCCCATTGCCTGAGCAAGGCCTCCAAATCGTCGATCAGCAGATCTTCACTGATGCCATCGGCTTCGGTGCGAATTAATAAACCCGCACCCGGGGGCTTCACCAACACCCCAAGTGCTCTCAAGCGATTGCGTTCCCCTTCAGAGTTAATCCGACGAGAGATGTTCACCCCCTGACCATGGGGCTGCAGCACCAAGTAACGACCGGGCAAAGCCAGGTTGCCAGTGAGCCTTGGCCCCTTGGTACCTGTTGGCTCCTTCATTACCTGAACCAAAACCTTCTGTCGTGGCTCAAGCAACTCCGTGATCCCCGCTGCACCCTTCTTCAAGCGCAGAGGGCCTAGATCAGTGACATGAATAAAACCGTTTTTCTCACTTTCTCCGATATTGACGAAAGCAGCATCAATGCCTGGCAGAACATTCTCAACAGTGCCGAGGTAAACATCTCCGATCTGGTAGCGACCCTGAGCAACGATCAACTCATCTACTCGCTCATCTGTGAGCAATGCTGCGATCCGCAGCTGCTCAGAGATGACAATTTGCTGGGGCATGGCAAAGAAATAGAGAGCCCTGCTGGACTCAGAACCGATCAATGGCCTACCGGCACATTGCATCGGGTGGAGAACTAATTGACAGCCAAAGGCCGTTGAAGAAGCAGACGGAGTAAGAAAAACTCCTATGAAGGATGTGTCTCACTGCTCCCGAACAGAGGGAACGGAATGAGCGAGCAGCTAATGGCCTCGCTTTTCTAAGAATTGAAATTAAGAAGGCCGGGACGGAGCAGTGGCAAAAGTTGCCCGAGGCTTCTCGTCTTCAATTCACTCTAACACTGAAGCAACTTGAGTTCCTCCCTTTTAACGCCGCTCATCCGCAAAGACTCACCCAGTTGTTCTGCTAGCCAATGCTGCACCTGAACGGGCTTCAGGCTACGGCCCATCGAATCAATATTTGCCTCAAGGTGCAGTTGAACGACGTCCAAGCAAAGAGACTCGCCGTCTTCCTCAAAACCATTGCAAAGTTGAAGTTCACGCAAAGCTGGCCGGCAATCTCGTTGCCGTGGGCGACCCTTCTTATCAGTGTCATGCCATAGCAATTCATGAGCTTCTATCAGTGCCCCCACCGCTGCATGCCACTGATGCCACGTTGAAGGCCTATCAGATTCGATGGCTAAATCAAAGCGCCATGAAGCTGCAACCAGCGACTGAGCGAGGCTGCTATCACCAACAGGTATAGATACCGCACTAAGTAAACAGAGACCCTGCGGCAAGGTCTCTTGAAGCTGCTGGCGAATGATCTCAGCATCTACCAGCTCTGTAAATTCCAGATCCATCCACTCCCCAAAAGCTTCCACCCCCAAGGGCAAGGCCAGAGCAATTTGCAAACGAGGCAAGGGATGAAAACCACCGCTATAGCTCACTGGCAAGCCACAGCGGCGCAGTGCCCTGCCAAGTAAACGCATCACATCGAGATGACTAAGAAGAGCCATCGGTCCAGTTTTTGCGAATTGGAAGCGGATGCGACAAGCTCGATTGCTTAAAGGGTTTTTCCGAGGCAACCGATCTGGCACAGACGGCGGTGAAACTACCTTGTTGTGACCCAGTTCAGGACCACAGACTCCACAACTGCTACAGCCTTCAAAGGAACAATCGGGAACCACCTTTGCCGCCAAGGCACGCTGCAAATCCCCTGCCAACCAATTCTTTTCAATGCCAGTGTCAATGTGATCCCATGGCAAAGGCTGAGCGCAGAAAGCCGTCAGCTCATCGTGGCTAAGAGCTGCAGCAGATCCCCAGCTTCCCAGCTCCAGTTGCCGATAACGGCCCTGCAGCCTTGAAGCTGCAATCGCCTCAGTCCAGGCCTGATAAGTGCGCTCCAGGTGCTCAAACCAAGCATCCATGCCTGCTCCTGCCCGCCAGGCTGCTTCTATCACTGGCGCAAGGTGGCGATCACCGCGACCAACAAAGTCCTCCATGGCAGAGAGCCGAAGATCGGTGAAATTGACCTTCACTCCCCTAAGAGCCCGAAATGACTGACGCAAATTGTGCTGACGTCGCTGAAGCTCTTGCGTGGAAACGCTGTGCCACTGAAAAGGCGTGTGTGGCTTAGGGGTGAAGTTGCTGATCGTGATATTCAAATTCAGCTGCCCAAGATCCCTGCATTGCTCCCTCAGCATCTGGCAGGTATCAGCAATGCCAATTACATCCTCATCCGTTTCGCTCGGTAGGCCAATCATGAAGTAGAGCTTCAGCTTGCGATAGCCGTTTTGCATCGCCGTGCGAATCCCCTTAAGTAAATCGGCATTCGTAAGGCCCTTATTAATCACGTTCCGTAGCCGCTGGGTACCTGCCTCCGGCGCAAAGGTGAGACCAGCCTTACGGGCCCCACCGAGGATATGAGCGATATCATCATCAAACCGATCGACCCTTTGACTAGGCAATTGAAGGGTTACGTTCTGATCCGCTAAACGGTTTTGCAACTCCACACCAACAGCTGGCAGAGCCAAATAATCACTACAACTGAGCGACAACAACGAAAAATCGCTATACCCAGTTCGCTTCATACCAGTTTGCACTGCTTCAATTACCGCCTCCGGCTCAACGTCTCGAGCCGGACGAGTAAGCATGCCGGGCTGACAGAAACGACAACCACGGGTGCAGCCGCGGCGAATCTCCACCGTGAGCCGATCGTGCACCGTTTCAATATGAGGAACCAAGCCCGTGGCGTAATAGGGCATAGGCTTGGCCACCCGTCGCAGGATCCTGGCAGGCATAACAGGATCCAAAGGCACGATTGAGGTGCCATCAGGGCCAGGGCCATAAAGCGACGGCACATAAACACCAGGCACCTGAGCTAAGTCCTGCAAAAGACTTGATCGACTCAAGCCAGCAGCCTTGGCATCCGCCACTACCAAACCGATTTCAGGCAGCAACTCTTCGCCATCACCAAGGGCTACAAAATCAAAAAAAGCTGCATATGGCTCAGGATTACTGGTAGCTGTTGGCCCTCCAGCAAAGATCAATGGCGGTGCCGCTAGGTCATTTAGAGGCAGATCTCCACGATTAGCAGCCAACAGGGGAACCCCTGCTAGATCAAGCATCTCGAGGATGTTGGTAGCACCGAGCTCATAACAAAGACTGAAGCCAAGGATGTCGAAAGCTGAAAGCGGTCTGCGACTCTCCACCGCAAACAAAGGTTGCTGATATTCCCGCAATCTCTTGGCTAAATCAGGTGCCGGCAGATAAACGCGATCACAAATCTGCCCTGGCACAGAATTGAGAATCGAATAGAGAATGATGTGGCCCAAATTGCTTGCGCCGATCTCATAGAGCTCGGGATAAGCAAGTGCCCAGCGAACCAGCGCAGCAGGCCAATCGCGGGGTTCCACGCCCAACTCATTGCCCAAGTAACGAGCAGGTTTGCTGATGGCGCAATCGATCAACTTGTTAAAGACGATCGATTGCGCCTGCATCGAAGGGTCTGGCAAAGCGCTTGTAGATGGAGCAGTCAAGGCAGGTAACAGCCCTGTTCTGAATGCATCGTATGGAGCCAACCCTTCACTAAGGCGATCTACGTAGCAGGATGCATCGCAGCAAAGCATCCTTTCCCTTGGTTCAAATCAACAGCAATTACCTCAAACTCAAAGCGGGCTATTTGTTCCCGGAGATCGCTCGTCGAGTGAAGACCTTCAGCGATGCCAATCCCGGGAGCGATCTGATCCGCCTCGGTATCGGTGATGTAACAGAACCTCTACCAAAAGCCTGCTGCGAAGCGATGAAAGCCGCTATCGACGCAATGGGCAGCTCTGAAGGATTCCATGGCTATGGCCCTGAACAAGGCTACAGCTGGCTTCGCGAAACTATCGCCAAGCATGACTTCCAAAACCGTGGTTGCAAGGTAAATGCCGAAGAGATCTTCATCTCCGATGGCTCCAAATGCGATAGCAGCAACATCCTCGATATCCTTGGCGAAGGCAACCGCATCGCCGTCACCGATCCGGTGTATCCGGTTTATGTCGACAGCAATGTGATGGCCGGCCGCACCGGAAATGCTGCAGAGAACGGCTGCTACGAAAGCCTCACCTATCTACCCATCAACGCTGCCAACAACTTCGAAGCTCAGCTACCTAAACAGGCTGCTGATCTGATCTATCTCTGCTTCCCCAATAACCCCACTGGTGCTGTAGCCAACAGAAGCCAACTGAAGCGCTGGGTGAACTACGCCCGTGAACACGATGCACTAATCCTTTTCGACGCGGCCTACGAGGCCTTCATTCAAGATCCGCACCTGCCCCACTCCATCTACGAAATCGAAGGGGCACGTGAATGTGCAATCGAATTCCGCTCCTTCTCTAAAAATGCCGGCTTCACAGGCACCCGCTGCGCCTTCACCGTGGTGCCAAAAGGACTCACTGGCAAAGCTGCTGATGGAAAACAAGTCGAACTCTGGAACCTATGGAACCGTCGCCAAAGCACAAAATTCAACGGCGTGAACTACGTCGTCCAACGCGGCGCCGAGGCTGTTTACTCACCCGCAGGCCAAGCCCAAGTAAAAGCTCTGGTGAGCTTCTACATGGAAAACGCCGAGATTATCCGCTCTGAGCTAATCAAAGCCGGATTCACGGTCTATGGCGGAGAACACGCTCCCTACGTGTGGATCAAAACACCCGAGGGTCTTGATTCCTGGGGATTCTTTGATCATTTGCTCGAGCACGCGTTTGTGGTGGGAACCCCCGGCAGTGGCTTTGGGGCAGCTGGAGAAGGCTATTTCCGTCTTTCTGCCTTCAACAGTCGCAGCAATGTGCAATCAGCAATGACACGTATCGCGGCCTTGTGATGGCAATCTCAAAGCTGCGATGCGGGCTCCCCGTAGATTGTTCACAACCGAGATCCTTGGCCATGGCGGTGGATACACCAAGCCGCAGCCCCGGTGGTGCAGCGGTGCTCGACAAGCAAACCGAACGGGTGCGTAAGAACTCGCCCCTCTACAAGGTGCTGCTCCACAACGATCCGGTTAACAGCATGGATTACGTCGTGCTCACCCTGAGGCAAGTGGTGCCTCAGCTAAGTGAACAGGACGCTATTGCGGTGATGCTTGAGACCCACAACACAGGTGTGGGTCTTGTGATCGTCTGTGACCAAGAGCCAGCAGAATTTTACTGCGAAACGCTTAAAGCCAAGGGCCTTACCAGCACGATCGAACCAGAGAACTGATGACCGACAGCATTGAGGCTGAGCGAAAAAACAGCGTTCGATGGACGGGGACCCTGCTCTACCCAGCAGTGCTCGTGGCCATTTTTCTCGGCATCCAGCTGCTTGAAAAAGTCCTGGAAATGCCAGCGCAGCATCGAGCCACTTTTGCGGCAATACCAGCCCTCTTAGCACTACTAATCAGCCTTCCATGGAGGGTTCATCAGACATGGGGCACATCACAAGCATGGCAAGCCCTCGGTCTTAAAGGGAATCAGCGAGACAGTCTTCACGCCTTGATTAACGGCCTAATCAAGGCAGTGCTTTTACTTGGATTAGCCCTGATCGGCTTGACACTGGCTAAAGGGCTCAGCTGGGAGCCAAGGCTTTCGCCATTGCTACTCCTCAATGGACTTGCGTTGGCTCTGGGCGTTGGTTTCGCCGAGGAACTTTTATTCCGTGGCTGGTTATTTGGAGAGCTCACCCTACTGATAGGAAAGCAACGGGCTCTGTGGCTACAGGCGGGGATCTTTAGCTTGGTGCACCTGCAATTCAGTCTGCCGCTGCTTTCCCTAATTGGACTACTAGGAGGCCTACTGATGTTGGGCCTTGCTCTGGGTCTTCAGCGACTGTCAGACGGCGGTTTGCTATGGGGAGCCATCGGGCTCCATGGCGGACTCGTAGGCGGCTGGTTTTTACTCAGTCAAGGCTTAATTGACGTGCACGCTTCAGCACCGGAATGGCTAACGGGTCCTGCTACTAATCCGATCGGGGGCATTCTGGGTTGGCTTGGTCTAGCTCTACTGATCTGGTTCCGTCGACGATGGTGGTGAGTCAGCAAGTCGCCTTAGCGATAGCCGGCCGCCCACTAACTGGAGCCCGTAGAGCCTCCTCCAAAGGCGCCACCCCATAGTCCCGCTCAAGTAAGTCCATCACGCTACGTCCGAAATTGCCTGGGTCAGTATCAAAAGCCTCGAGACAAATTCTGCCAAAAATGCTTCCCATCGGTTCCGGATTCCAGAGCAGCTTGCGCGCCGTCCAAGGCATCATGCTCATCGGGTTGTAGCCATGCTGAATCAAACCCTGTTCAAATCCGTATTGCTCTAGATGGGTATGAGGCTGAAGACCAATGAAGAAGATTGCAGGCTCTACCTTGTCGACCCCGAAGATGCGTTCTAGCTCACGGTGATAGGCAATGGTTTGACGAATCGTTTCTGGTCGTTCGTCGATCACATTGAAGGAGTAGTTCACCGATACGTGATCGCGAAAACCAGCTTTAGCCAATAGACGACAGTTCTCAAGCACAATCCGCAGGTTGTAGCCCATACGCATCTTGCGCACGAGCTCCTGAGAGCCCGAAGTGATGCCAATCTCGAAATAGCTCAAACCAGTAGCCACCATCAGATCCACGAGCTCGAGATCAAGGTTGTCGGCACGTATGTAGGCGGCCCAACGAATACCAACTAGGCCTTCGGCCTGAATTGCCCTAAGCAGCTCCTTAGCATCCTCGATGTGACGGCGCGCTGGAATGAACTGGGCATCCGTAAACCAAAATCCTCTAACGCCGCGTTCGTAGAGCTGACGCATCTCCGCCACAACCTCCTTAATGGGATTGAGGCGCACCTGCTTACCTTCGACAACGGTGTAAACGCAATAACAACAGTTATGTGGACATCCCCGTTTGGTCTGCACACCGACGTAAAAGTCACCTCCCTCGAGGTACCAATTGAGCTGCGGCCATATCGATGAAATGTAGTCGTAATCGCAGGCAGTTTTAGGACGGCTTTCGGGTTGCTCATGAATCAAGCCAGTTCGTGGCGACTCACCGACGACAAAACAGCGCTCATCTTCTAAAGACTTCTGGCGCAATAGCTTCTCGAGGAGGGGCTCGCCTTCCCCCAATGACACGATTGTTCCCTTAGGCAACGAGCGTCCGAGCTGTTCATAAAACACACTCACCGCCCCCCCCCCGAGAACGACTTGAGCATCATTGGCATGGCGGCGAGCAGCACGAAGGCCATGGCGCACCAAGCGCTGATTACGCCAAAGCTCTCCGTAATGGCTGAGCATCAACATCAAACCGCCCCAGGCACCTCGCAGCCGTTTCAACGGATTGCTTGCATAAAACACCTCAAAAGAGTTCTGCAGTGGATTACCACTACGGCCATCCATCGGTGCAAAGATCTGGATATCTCGCCAGGAGAACACCAACAGGGTGGGGCGAAACTGATCGATCTTGGTCAAAAGCACCCGCTCAACATCCAGAACAGGTAGTGATGCCAGATCAAGGATCTGTTGGGGAAGGTCTGGGAAACACTTGTGCAGGTGATCGGCCAAATAGATCGGTCCGACAGGAAAAATGGGATTACAGGGCAACCGCACCAGCAATACGCGATTTGCTAGCTGCGAGGGGAATCCTTCAGAAACCTCAAAGGAGGAAGGCAGAGACGGTGAATCAGAACCCATTGGTTAGAGGGCGCAGGATCTCAGCGATTGTTCAAGCTGGTGGAAACGACGCTAACAATCACTGCGCTGATCACACCCGCTACTGAGTCCACCCTTTACCTCCGACACTCACTTCATCAATTGAGAATGCGCAAAGCAAGCAACCTGCAGCGCGATGACTCCTTACGCTCTAGTAAGAATGAGTTCTGCATGGGCAGCAGCTTCGGGGATCTATTCCGAATCAGCACCTTCGGTGAGTCACATGGAGGTGGAGTGGGAGTAATAGTGGAAGGCTGCCCGCCACGGCTAGAGCTAGATCTTGAAAAGATCCAGGCCGAGCTGGATCGACGTAAACCCGGCCAAAGCGAGATCACTACACCCCGCAAGGAAGCAGATCAAATTGAAATTCTCAGTGGCCTGCTAAGCAACACAACCCTTGGCACACCTATTGCCATGGTAGTGCGCAACAAAGATCAAAAGCCAGGCGACTACAAAGAAATGAAGTTAGCCTTTCGGCCCTCCCATGCCGATGCCACCTACCAAGCGAAGTACGGCATCCAAGCTCGAAGCGGCGGAGGCCGAGCCTCCGCACGCGAGACCATCGGTCGGGTAGCCGCTGGAGCGATAGCAAAGCAACTACTATCCAAGGCTCATAACACCGAAGTACTCGCCTGGGTAAAGCGCATCCATACCCTTGAAGCCGAAATCGATCAGCAGGAAGTCAGCCTTGATGACATAGAAGCCAACATCGTGCGATGCCCCAACCAAGACATGGCAAAACGAATGGTGGAGCGCATTGAAGCCATCAGCCGCGAAGGTGACTCTTGCGGCGGTGTGATCGAGTGCGTTGTACGCAACCCTCCAGTAGGTCTGGGCATGCCGGTGTTCGACAAGCTTGAGGCAGACCTCGCCAAAGCTGTGATGTCACTACCTGCCAGTAAAGGCTTTGAAATCGGCTCGGGGTTTGGTGGCACCCTGCTGAAAGGCAGCGAGCACAACGACGCCTTCCTCCCCAGTGATGACGGTCGTTTAAAAACAGCCACCAACAACTCCGGCGGTATCCAAGGCGGGATCAGTAACGGTGAATCAATCGTGATCCGAGTAGCTTTCAAGCCGACAGCCACTATCCGCAAAGATCAACAAACAATCGACGCCGATGGCAACGCCACGACACTGGCTGCAAAAGGTCGCCATGATCCCTGTGTGCTGCCTAGGGCCGTGCCGATAGTGGAAGCAATGGTGGCTCTTGTGCTCGCAGATCACCTCTTACGCCAACAAGGGCAATGCAGCCTCTGGTAAGGGAAAAAATAGACCCATGAGAAGGGTCGGTAATGAATACTTCTCCCAAATGACCTCCCAGGTGATCAACGTCGGGGAACAATCGCCACCACAGCATTGCATTGCTCATCCGAGGGGATGACACGCTTAGCGAGATCCCCACTGATGAGCTGACAACTGCCAAACCGCTGACTCAAAAAGGAATAAAGGGCCTCTTGGGTACTGCTGGTAAAACTTTTGCTGTTTAGCAAATGGCTCGGGTCTTACCAGCGGGAACAAAGCTGCGGAATTAGTCAGGGCCTTCTAAAGAAACTTGCGCTAGAGAGTGGCGCTCAGTTGAGCTCCACTGAAATACTGCCGTTGGTGCTAGCCCCTGCACTAGGGACAGCAGGTCCGAGGCGACCTGCCGCCTTAGCCATACGCTTGGCTACAGACGTGGAGGCAATAGCACCGCTAGCACCACTTGCTTTGCGTGCTCGGCGAGCTGGTCGCGTTGAGCCAATGGATGCTTTGGGAGGCTTTTTGGCTGACTTAGCAGTCGAAGCCCTCTTGGCTGGTGCTTTGGCAGCAGAAGCTTTCTTGGCTGGTGC
>JASLWC010000033.1 GCA_030741055.1 Prochlorococcaceae cyanobacterium ETNP18_MAG_14
AAAAACGAATATTTTGCCTCTCTTCAAGAGCTTTGCCTGAATGTAATGGCTTGTAAATCAGGTCAAGCCATTCCCCCGCATTCGTCTCATAGACTACTTGGGTTAGGGAAAATTCTTACTTTTCATGGATACCAGCCTCATCCTCCAGAACCTATTAACCCCTCCGGTTCTGTTCTTCTTCCTTGGAGCGATAGCAGTTTTCGTTCGCTCCGATCTTGAAATTCCTGCACCACTCCCCAAGCTCTTCTCTTTGTATTTGCTGCTTGCGATTGGATTCGAGGGTGGTGTAAAGCTTTGGGAATCTGGCTTCGGTTTAGAGGTTGTCTCAACGATGACCGCCGCCATTGCCATGTCACTGCTGGTCCCAGTGGTCTGCTTTTTTGTACTTCGTCTGAAATTAGATGTTTTTAATTCGGCCGCAATTGCAGCGGCCTATGGATCGATCAGTGCGGTGACATTCATTACAGCTAGGAGCTTCTTGGAAAGCCAGAGCATTGCTTACGACGGTTTCATGGTCGCAGCATTGGCTCTCATGGAATCTCCCGCCATCATCATTGGACTCATCCTTGTTAATTTGAGTGCGACTCAGAAGCGTCCAGGCGCTAAAGGGCTGAACTGGGGAGCAGTTCTTCATGAAGCCACTCTTAATAGTTCTGTTTATTTGCTTATTGGCAGCCTGTTGATCGGTTTCATAGGGGCATCACAAAGTCCTTCAGGGATTGAAAAGATGGATCCATTTGTTCATAAGTTGTTCTATGGAGCACTATGTTTCTTCCTGTTGGATATGGGAATTGTGGCTGCACAACGTGTTAAAGATTTGCAGAAAGCAGGCTGGTTCTTGATTTTCTTCTCGGTACTCATGCCCCTGTTTAATGGCGTCGTCGGAGCGTTTGTTGCTAAGGGTATTGGCCTTGAACCAGGCAACGCTCTTCTCTTCATCGTTCTCTGTGCTAGTGCCTCCTATATCGCTGTGCCGGCTGCGATGCGAATGACAGTACCAGAGGCTAATCCTAGCTATTACATCTCTACAGCATTGGGCTTGACTTTCCCCTTTAATATTATTGTTGGTATACCGCTCTACATGGGCTTGGTTAATAAGCTTATCCCCGCTGTCGCTTGAACTCATGAAACGTCTTGATCTGATCATCAGTGAACGGGAGCTCGATTCCGTGACCAAATCCTTAGATATGGCCAATGCACCAGGCTATTCCGTTATTAAACATGTAACTGGAAGGGGTCCAAATTCTTCTATTTCTGAAGGGATGGAAGTCAGTGGCGGCGCCAATGTACATGTGATAGTTTTTTGTGAAGAAGATGTTGTTGCAAATTTGCGTGATTCGATAGTACCCATCCTCAATTATTATGGTGGGGTCGCTTATGTTGCAGAGGCTAGTCCAATTTAGCGAGATCAATTCGGGAATAGAGAACGCAAAGATATTCCTATTTAAAAGATTAATAGCCGTTGTTTCTTGTATTCAGAAATCTAAGACAACCTAATTTATTCCTTGTGATTTCATGGTAACTGAAGCTTATTTAATTATGGGCGCTTAATGATCAGTGGCTTGTTTGTTACTATCCTCTGGCTAGAGGATTTGAATTTTGATTGTCTCTATTGATAGAAAAGCTTCTGCGCTGTCTTAAATAATGCATGTGAGAAAGGTCATCCAACTCTTGCAGATGCTATTGATCGGCGCAGCAAAATATCTCTCCCATAATTATTTAAGGGGAACGATTGAAATTGCAAGCAGCAGCTTTGTCGAGGTTGAGCGCTCAACTGATAACAGGAATGAAGATAGTTATTGAGAGTGCTCGCTTAGGCTCAAGCACTGATATTTTTAATGTTTAGAGATTTATAGGCGACGTCGCAATCCATCGCCGTTGAATCCATCTTCATTACGTCCTGAGGCCTTGCCGGCAATACTTAGTTTCCAAACGTTTCTGCTTACACGCTTTGCGACTAGCCCTCCACGGGTAACTTCTTTTGATCCTGGTTTAGCCCCAAGCAGTTTCGATACCTCCGCAGTGCTGAGCGGGGCACCAGTTTGTATGGCTAGAGATGTGAGCTCAAGACGTTGGCGAAGTGCTAGCAGATCTGCTTGTCCATTTGCTTCGGCTTGAGTCCATGTCCAGTTACTTCCCCCTTCGTGCATCATTTTTTGCATTAGTCCTAAGCCTATAAATCCCAGCGCTTGTTCTGCTTTTAGATCTGTTGGAAGAGTTGGTGACTCAGAGGTTGTTTCCTGAATGCCTGCCATAGAACCATTTCAGTAGTTGTTTTGACGGTATCGGCTCTAAAGCTGCTTGCAAGTGCGATCAGTTTGAAAAATTTGCGCTCTCTCAAGGTATTATCCCCGCCATGCAACGATTCGCGAGCTTAGAGACACGAGAGCGAAGGCAGGGAGGAAGCTCGCTGGTAACAGGCACTGAGGTTTTGCCGCAGGCCTCAGGCGCCAGCTGCGTTATTACCACTGACTCAGAGATAGCAAGACTTGGTCGTCAAAATAGCCATGTGCAGCAAATTGAATTGCGCACTTATGTTTTCCTCGATTCACTACAGCCTCAGCTAGCTGCCTATATGGGCACAGTGAGTCAAGGGTTTTTACCCATCCCCGGAGATGCATGTTTGTGGATGGAGGTTTCTCCAGGCATGGCTGTTCACCGAGTGACCGATATTGCACTGAAGGCAAGCAGCGTTCGGCTCGGCCAAATGGTTGTTGAAAGGGCTTTTGGCTCTTTGGCTCTTTATCACCGTGATCAGAGCACGGTGTTGCATTCCGGCGATGTTGTTTTGGATGCGATTGGCAGCACGGTTAGTCGGCGAAGCTCTTGTGAAGTGAGCTGGACCGAGGTGATTCGTGCGATCACTCCAGACCACGCTGTTTTAATTAATCGTCAGAACCGTCGCGGTTCGATGATTGAAGCGGGGATGAGCATGTTCATCCTTGAAACCGAACCTGCCGGCTATGTATTAATTGCTGCTAACGAAGCTGAGAAAGCTTCCAATATCACCATTGTTGATGTGAAAGGTGTGGGAGCTTTTGGCAGGCTCACTTTGGCTGGCAAAGAAGGTGATGTGGAGGAGGCCGCCGCGGCCGCAATGAGAGCTATCGATCAAATCAATCGCTAGCCAACCGCTTCGAGACCGATTTGTTGTCGAAGGCAAGGGGCAAGTCCTCTAGCTGCTTTGCCGCGGCTACCTAGTCGTGTGAGTTGTTCAATGTTTAGTTCCCCGTATGTGCAGTTAGCTTCTCTTACCCAGAAAAGTGATTCGAATTCGCCATCTTTGTAGGCAGGCAATTTAAGTAGTTCTCCCCAGCAGATCCCCTCTGCGGCCTTTAGGAGATGACCCTGTGAATCACAGAGAACCATCACACTGCAGAAGCGGGCGCTGCGATAAGGATTATCACCAAGGGCCGCAAGGATTTTTTTGATCTTTTCTTGATTGGTTGGGGCATAACGGGCCGAGAAAAGTCCCGGGGCACCATCAAGAGCATCAACTTCAAGGCCAGAGTCGTCAGCAATGGTCAGAGTGCCTGAATGTTTTGCGGCAGCCTGCGCTTTGAGCAGGGCATTTTCTAGGTAAGTGGAACCGGTTTCCTCGACATTTAGATCACTCGGTTGCCTTTGCACTTCTAAGGGCAGTGGACCCAGCATCGCCTCTATTTCGGCGACTTTTCGAGGGTTCCCACTAGCAATAGTCAGCAGTGGTCTAGTCAAACCAAAAAAAAATTAGGACTCTCATTCTGCTGGAGAGCAGGATCTAGAAAAAGCGCTTTGAAATGTCTGAGACAGGATGGGTTGATCATTCCGCCCCTAATTACGCCCCAGCGAAATGCCTGGGAACTTGCCTTCGAAGAGAGAAAATACTTAGACAATTCGCTACTGCAACCAAATGTGGTCAAGCCCTGACCTGAAAACCAACAGCCTTGCAAAACAGTCCTGGACAGGGTGATTAGCTCAGCTTATTCGAGCGACTATTTATGGTGATCGCCTTTTTGGTCAAATTTGCTTGACGGAAGCACCGTCGTCGGAGCATTGTCCATCGCGAACATTCCATCAATTACTTCAGGTAGGCAATGGCTAACGAAACCATGGGCATCGCCCTCGGCATGATCGAAACTCGCGGCCTCGTGCCCGCAATTGAAGCGGCTGATGCCATGACCAAGGCTGCCGAAGTGCGACTGATTGGCCGTGAGTTCGTCGGTGGCGGCTATGTAACCGTTCTTGTGCGTGGCGAAACAGGTGCTGTGAACGCTGCTGTGCGTGCTGGTGCCGATGCCTGTGAGCGTGTAGGCGATGGACTTGTTGCTGCTCACATCATTGCTCGCCCACATCGCGAAGTTGAGCCAGCACTCGGCAATGGCAACCTCTTGGGTCAGAAGGACTGAGAGCTTTTGCGATCCCCTTAAAAGGGCTCGTTCTATCTCAATCACTTATACCGACTTAAAGGAGTTATTCCATGAGCAAGAAGTATGACGCTGGGGTCAAGGAGTACAGAGACACCTACTGGACTCCCGATTACGTACCCCTAGACACC
Organism: Prochlorococcaceae cyanobacterium ETNP18_MAG_14; assembly: GCA_030741055.1. Lineage (GTDB taxonomy): Bacteria > Cyanobacteriota > Cyanobacteriia > PCC-6307 > Cyanobiaceae > Prochlorococcus. The sequence goes on from JASLWC010000033.1 coordinate 4,538, forward strand.
GACCTGCTGGCCTGCTTTAAATGCACTGGCCAAGAAGGCGTTCCCAAGGAAGAAGTTGCTGCAGCTGTTGCCGCTGAATCTTCAACTGGAACCTGGTCCACAGTGTGGTCAGAGCTGCTAACCGACCTTGAATTCTATAAAGGTCGTTGTTATCGCATCGAAGACGTACCAGGAGACAAGGAGGCTTTCTACGCTTTCATTGCCTACCCTCTCGATCTTTTTGAGGAAGGCTCAATAACCAACGTTCTGACATCTTTGGTCGGCAACGTATTTGGTTTCAAGGCGCTGCGCCATTTGCGTTTGGAAGACATTCGCTTCCCGATGGCCTTCATCAAGACCTGTGGTGGCCCTCCTAACGGAATCCAGGTTGAGCGCGACCGTTTGAATAAGTACGGCCGTCCCCTACTTGGTTGCACCATTAAGCCAAAACTTGGTCTTTCTGGTAAAAACTACGGACGTGTTGTTTATGAGTGTCTTCGTGGTGGTCTTGACCTCACGAAGGACGATGAAAACATCAACTCTCAGCCTTTCCAGCGCTGGAGAGAGCGTTTTGAGTTCGTTGCTGAAGCGGTAAAGCTTGCTCAACAGGAAACTGGTGAGATCAAAGGCCATTACCTCAACTGCACAGCTAATACACCTGAAGAGATGTATGAGCGCGCCGAGTTCGCCAAAGAACTCGACATGCCCATCATCATGCATGACTACATCACCGGTGGTTTTACAGCCAATACTGGCTTGGCCAACTGGTGTCGTAAGAACGGCATGCTGCTTCACATTCACCGTGCCATGCACGCTGTGATTGACCGTCATCCCAAGCACGGCATCCACTTCCGCGTTCTCGCTAAGTGTCTGCGTCTTTCTGGTGGTGACCAACTCCACACTGGAACAGTTGTTGGAAAGCTGGAAGGTGATCGTCAGACCACCCTCGGCTATATCGACAACCTTCGTGAATCCTTTGTCCCTGAAGACCGCTCACGCGGAAACTTCTTCGATCAGGATTGGGGCTCCATGCCAGGCGTGTTCGCCGTTGCTTCTGGTGGTATCCACGTATGGCATATGCCAGCGTTGGTAACAATTTTTGGCGACGACTCTTGTCTCCAGTTTGGTGGCGGTACTCATGGTCACCCATGGGGATCTGCTGCTGGTGCCGCGGCTAACCGCGTAGCACTTGAGGCTTGTGTTAAGGCACGCAATGAAGGTAGAGACCTCGAGAAGGAAAGCCGCGACATCCTTTTGGGTGCCGCCAAGCACAGTCCTGAACTTGCAATCGCACTTGATACCTGGAAGGAAATCAAGTTCGAGTTCGACACAGTCGACAAGCTCGACGTTCAGTAGTAGTGGAAATGAGGAGGCTTAATTTCCTCCTCAAAATCTTCCTCAATCATTCAGTTGCCGATGATTTCATCGGTGCTTAAACATCCTTAATCAAGGTTCACCATGCCATTCCAGAGCACAGTTGGTGACTACCAAACAGTCGCCACCCTGGAGACTTTCGGCTTCTTACCGCCGATGACCCAGGACGAAATCTACGATCAGATTGCTTACATCATTGCTCAGGGCTGGAGCCCTCTTATTGAGCACGTACATCCAACTCGTTCCATGCAGACCTATTGGTCTTATTGGAAGTTGCCTTTCTTTGGCGAGAAGGATTTGAGCTTGGTTGTTAGTGAACTTGAGGCATGCCATCGCGCATACCCCGATCACCATGTCCGTATCGTTGGTTACGACGCATATACCCAAAGTCAGGGTGTTTGCTTCGTGGTTTTCGAAGGCCGCTGATCTAAGTAGCCAGCTGGCTTAATAGCCTCGAATTTATTTCGGGGCTATTAAGTTTTTTTTGAGAAGATTGACATCTTCTCTAATACCAACATTTCTATTGGGTAGACATGGCAAAACAATCCAGTCGAGAGCTTGTGCTTGAGCGCAGAAAGGCTCTTAGTCAAGGCGGGAAAAAATCTGTTGCGGCAAGCGGCTCTACTTCAAATAGGGTTCGTACAGCTTCTGATGCACGTTCTACAAGAACCAATACGGAAGTTGGTGACATTGAAGATTCCAGGTCTAAGTCGCATCAAGCAAGACCCTCCAATAGAGCTGCTGCATCTCTATCCAAGTCCTCCTCAACAAACTTGGTCGTAGATCACTCCCCTAATAGTCGCCATGTCAAGAAAGTTTCTCAGCCTGGCCGTGATCTTGTCTTAGCAAGACGTGACGCATTGTCTAAGCGTGGGAAGATAGCCAATACAAGTAAAGACCGTACACGAGTTGATGTTCATAAGAGCTCTGCTGCTCAATCAAAAGGAGCTGCTGTGGAAGTTAAGTATTGCTGTGATGAGTGTGAAACAAAAGATCGCAATTCATCTTCAAGCGTTCAGCCTGTAAAGGCATCCGAGTTGTCTTTGCCAACCAATTCTGGCTCTAAAAAATCAACGCGTCGCCCAACCACAAAACGTCGCGCTATCCAGAATCCAAGTCGGGCTTTGGTATTGGCACGTCGTGAGGCGCAATCAAAACGTGGTAAAACCGCAGGTAATCAACCCACTTCTGCGGCTTCTGTAGCGCGTCAGGGTGATCCTGATCTAACAAGTCGTGAGATTTCTCAGAGAGTTAGAGAGCTAAAAAGCAAGAGTGGTTCTACTGGTAAGCAACGTTCAGGATCCACCCGTCCATGTGGTCCAAACCGAAATGGATCTAAGCAAAAAGCAGCCGCAGATGCTCATTGGAAGGTGGGTGTCAGTGAGACAACTACTGGTCAGGTTGTGACAGGAACTCAGGCTAATCGCTCTTCCAAAACAACTGGCAATGAAGCAAGTACATGCCGCTCGATTACCGGTACTGAGTATTTAGGTGCAGAGGTATTTGAGAAATTCTGTCAATCTCCCCCTACAAATAGTCAGCCCGCCAAAGTTCGTGTATCGGCAACAAGTCATGGCAACCTTGTTACAGGTAATGAGATTGGACGTTCGGAAAAGGTGACAGGTGATGAGCCCGGAACTTGTAAGGCACTTACAGGTACCGAGTACATCTCAGCCAATCAATCCACAGCTTATTGCGGTGAAGTAAAGGCTTCCCCTCGCAAGGTTGGTCAAAGTCTCACCGAGGATGGCCGTAAGGTCAGTGGTGTGATGGTTGGACGTTCTTCGAAAGTAACTGGTGATGAGGCGGGTGCTGATCGATCACTGACGGGTGATCAATATCTTGGTTCTGATCCTCTACCTGTTGGTAGATCAGCAGAAAAAGTTGGAGCGTTGACAACTCTTCGGGGAACGGGTGTTACTGGCACCAATGTGAATCGCTCAGAACATGTCACGGGTAATGAACCTGGTAGCTGTAAGTCTGTAACAGGCGATGAATACGTAGGAGCTCAACAATATGCAGGTTTCTGTGGGGGAAAACCACAACCTGAGGCGGCGAAAGTTGGATTTAGCGTCACAAATAAGATGCAAGTTGTAAGTGGGACCCGTACAGGTCGTTCTGCACTGGTAACTGGTGATGAACCTGGTACTTGTAAGGCTGTTACTGGAACCCCTTATGCTGGTTTGGATCAGGCAGGACAGTGGTGTAATAACAGGACAGTAGAGAACATTCAGCAGCGCACACCGCATCAATTGGGTACTCCTGGTGCTCGTTTAACAGGCCAGCAACCTGGGATTGGTGGAGTGATGACTGGGGCAGAGCGTGGAGCTTGTGAGCCTTTGACTGGCACTCCTTATGTTGGCGCAGATCAACTTGTCCAGGCGTGTGGAGCAGAGGCACCATCTGGCAGTGAGATGCAACAGGACGGTAAATCTTCAGCACCTTGGACTCAATTTAGTGTTCGTTCACCAGCAAGGGCTGCTCATGTAAAGAGGGAAGAACTCTCCGGTGTGACAGGAACAACTTATGAGCAAGGTTCAAGGATTACAGGACCTTTCGACATGGCTACTGAAAAGGTCACTGGTACAGAGCAGTTCCGTTTTGATCGTCAACCTCGCCAATTCCAATCATCTCCATCTCCCGTAGCCGAGACTGTTGATGATGAAGCTCGTCCTGTTTCACGAGTAACTGGTGAAGGGATTTCAGCAGGTTTGAAGGTTACAGGGGATGACTGGGATCGAGGTGATCGGGTTACGGGAACCGAAGGATCATCCGCTCGCCGTCGCAACCCAAGTCGTTCAGGGAAAATGACTGCTATGCCCTCTGCAGATTCAAAACGGAATGAGGAACTTCCTCAGCCTATTAGTCGGGTAACTGGATCAAGTGGCAACACAGATCAAGGTTCCTTGATCACAGTGTCTGGCGGCGCAAGAGGTTGATTGAGTAATGGCCTATCGCAATTTGGCCTCTCAAGTGCAACCATCCTTGGCGCCGACTGCTCCAAGGAGAAGGCCTAGCGCCTCGATCCCTGAGACTTCTCCAGTTTTAACAAAGAGAGTTGTTCGCGCACGTGGTGGCTCTTCTTGCTTCCATCCTTTAACCGATAGTTCAGCCAATCAGCGTCTGCAGGTCTACGAACGAGAGGTCAAAGATTGTTTTGAGTTGATAGTACCTTTGCTTAAAAGGATTTCTACTCTGCAGTATGACCATGATTTTGTTGCTAAAGCCCAAAGCCTGACTCGCTCTGAACTCGGCTTTGAATTGCCGAGTCATCTTTTGGAATGCGCTTGGGTACGAAGGCTAGATATGAGGGCTTTGTTTGCTTGGTGTGTATTTAATTCTCACCAGAAGGCTAGTGATCGCTTCTTTCAGCAAGATCCCCTCCAAGGAGTAGAAGGTAGCCCTCAAGCCATGGAGTTTCAATCATTTCTTGTTAGTTGTGGTTTTCATTTGCTTGATATCACCCCCTGCGCAGATGGACGTTTAGCACACACCATTGCTTATGTATTGCGTATCCCTTTTAGTTCAGTAAGGAGACGCTCCCATGCAGGAGCAATGTTTGATGTGGAGAACACCGTAAATCGTTGGGTCAAGACTGAGCACAGGCGTTATCGAGAGGGCAAACCAAATTCAGCGGACTCACCAACGCGTTATCTCAAGGTTGTCACCTATCACTTCAGTTCTCTTGATCCGTCTCATCAAGGATGTGCGGCTCACGCAAGTGATGATTCAATGGCAGCCTCTGCTGGTCTGCAGCGCCTGCTTGATTTCCGTGAGGCTGTTCAAAATAGCTTCTGCTGTGGAGCTTCGGTAGATCTGCTTTTGATAGGCCTAGATACAGACACCGATGCAATACGGGTGCATACGCCTGCGGCGGATGGCTCGATGGTTTCAGATGAGTGGCTTTCAGCTGAAGATCTATATCAAGACACCATGTCTCTAACTGCAGAGGAGGCGATGCAACATATTGCTGAACGGGTAGAGGCCAGTGCTCCTAATAAACCTGACCAAGGGATGCTTGAATTTATTGCTAAATTGCTCGTAAATAACTTTTCACAGATTGACTATGTAAAACAATTGCATGGAGGTACATACCCTGATGCTGGCCATGCAGAGCACTTTATAGGCGTCGGCATAGGCTTTAAAGAAGTGCATCTCCGCAATCTCACCTATTTTGCTCATTTGGATACCGTAGAAGAAGGATCTGCAGATCTAGATATTGGTGTAAAAATTTTTAAGGGTTTGAATGTTTCTCGTGATCTGCCAATCCCTGTCGTTGTCAGATTTGATTATTCTGGTCAAGTCCCAGGTGCACGAGATCGTGCCATCGCAGATTGTAATCGAGTTAATCAAGCGATTTCCACTCGCTATTCAAACTTATTTGAAGAAGGTCTTCTGCACACGTTTCTAACTATTCGCGATCGTGATAAAAAAGATATTTCAGAGGTAGTTGGTTCCTCCCTGGAGCCTATTCATCAGGAGGCACACTAAAAATGTTGATCTGCAAGGTTCTCAAACCGCTTGTTTCTACTAATCGAATCCCTGGATTCGAGCACAAACGCCTTCAAGTCGTCCTTGATGGCAGTTCCAAGAAGGTGGCTGTTGATGCTGTTGGTTGCAAGCCAGACGATTGGGTGATTTGTGTTGGTAGCTCTGCTGCGAGAGAGGCAGCAGGAAGTAAATCTTACCCAAGCGATCTTACTATTGTTGGCATAATTGATCATTGGGATCCTGATGCTACTAAGCCAGTTAGTGGGGGATCGGCCTGATGGAAATTATGCAGGTAATGGGTCGCTTGGTTTGTACTCAAAGGGTGGATGGTCTTGGTCATATGCATTTACGCATCCTTCGCAATAATGCCGGTAAACAATTGGTCGCAGTTGATCCAGTTGGTTCACGAGAAGGTAATTGGGTGTTTACTTCCAGTGGGTCTGCTGCACGTTTTGCATGCCCAGACCCCAACATTCAGACAGATCTGACAATTGGAGGGATCATTGATTACTGGATGCCTGATGGATAGGTAATAGTTAATTCAGACCCGATTTATTTTCTTTTTCTTGATACTTTCTATCCATGGCGAAATCTTCTTCCTCTACTTCTAGTTCTTCAGATGGCGCCACGGTAAAGCCATCAATATCAGCAGGCTCTAAAACGGGCACAAAAGTTCTACCTGCTAAGTCTGAAACCGTCGATGTTTCTCCTTTGAAATCTTCCCCTTCAAAGTCATCTTCTAGTGCCAAGCCCTCCACTGACCGGAGTGGTTCCACCGCATCTTCTACATCCCCTAGTCGAGCTGCGAGTTCCGCACCAGCATCCGCATCCGCTTCGAGAGCTAGGAGTGTTAAAGCTTCAAATGCAAGCGGAGGAAGTTCTTCGTCTGGAAGTTCCGCCAATCTTCCTGCTGCTTCTGATCCTCCTTTTGCGCTTGGTGTTGCACTCGGAATGATTGAAACTCGTGGAATGGTTCCTGCTATTGAAGCGGCTGATGCAATGACTAAATCAGCTGAGGTTAGTCTTGTCTCTAAGGAATATGTTGGTGGAGGTTATGTAACTGTTATGGTTCGCGGCGAAACAGGGGCTGTGAATGCAGCAGTTCGTGCTGGTGCAGATGCCTGTGAAAGGGTTGGCGACGGCCTTGTTGCAGCCCATATTATTGCTCGCCCTCACGAGGAAGTTGAGCCGGCATTGAAATCATCTGGCGCAAAGCGTCGCAATTAATAAGCCAGCTGTTATTTTTAAAGTAGGAAAACCTTATTCAATTTCCCATGGAAAATCTATTTATAAGAGCCTTGGAAAATCTGCGAGGATAGGGTAAAACAAGCTTTAATTTTAAAAAGGAACATCTACCTACTTTTGTTATGAATCATTGGCAGAAGCGTACACGACCCTTTCGCCTTGAACGCCGCTTTGAATTCGAAACCTATTCCGAAACTAGGGAATTTCTTGAGCGCCTCGGTGATCATACTGAAGCAGCAAAGCGCTACCCTGATATTAGCTTTGGACGTACTTATGTGAATATCACATTACGACCGGAGGCCGATGATGAAGCCGTTGAGTTGACTGAATCTGATTATCAATTTGCAGCTGAAATAGATGGACTCCTCAATTGATCTTTCTTCGGCTTACGCCGATTCTGGCGTCGCCGAGGTGCTTGATCAGTTAGATAGCGAGCTCATAGGCTTGAGGCCAGTCAAGACAAGGATTCGGGAAATTGCTGCATTGTTGTTAGTGGATCGGGCGAGACAGGATCTCGATCTGCCCAGCACAATGCCAGGTCTTCATATGTCGTTTACTGGGCGTCCTGGTACAGGGAAGACCACAGTGGCAAGCAGAATCTCTCAGATTCTTCATCGCCTTGGCTATCTGCGCAAAGGTCATGTTGTAACAGTAACTCGTGATGACTTAGTGGGACAGTATGAGGGCCATACGGCGCCAAAAACACGGGAAATGATTAAGCGTGCACAAGGTGGAGTATTGTTTATTGATGAGGCATATTACCTCTACAAGCCTGGCAATGAAAGAGATTATGGAGCGGAGGCCATTGAGATTTTATTGCAGGATATGGAGCGACAGCGAGACAGCTTTATTGTTATTTTTGCTGGTTATAAAGACAGAATGGATGATTTCTATCAATCCAACCCGGGCCTTTCTTCCAGAGTCGCTCATCATATCAATTTCCCCGATTATAGTAATCAGGAGCTGATGCAAATTGCTCAGTTATTACTAGTTCAGCAGCATTATTGTTTTAGTCATGATGCAGTAAACGTTTTTGAGGATTACATCGAACGTCGTCGCCAGCTTCCCTTCTTTGCTAATGCTCGTTCAGTTCGTAATGCTTTGGATCGAACCCGCCTGAGGCAGGCAAATCGATTGTTCGCTCGGATGGGAGAGCCTCTTAGTCGTGATGAACTTATGACGATCGAACCTGCCGATATCCTGGCTAGTCGTGTCTTTCAAGGGGAGGTGGAAGGTCGCGATCCGGCTCAACCGCTTACAGATTCGATGCAATGAGCAAGGGATCTAGTTTTTGTCAGCTAGTAGTAGCTGTTATCTAATTTGATTGATCTGGCTGTTCCAGATCTCGTTTGATAAGCACAAGCAAATACGAGGGTGCCTTGTAACGGCCAGGGAGACAACGATTAAGGGTTTCCAGGTGACTCCAGCAAACGGTGCGCTCGATGTCCTGTGTGCTGCGTCCTTCCTGCAGGAGTCGCCTCAGGGCCTTGCAGTAAAGGGGATAACCCGCCTCGAGTTCGCCAATGGTTAGCTTGGCTTGGGCCATGGTTCCTCGCAGTACGCCTCTAAACCTAAGCAATTTCGAGACTACTTAGCTTACTGTCCGACCTGGCCATTGGCTTCATTTTCGCCCAAGAGCATTCGCCCCTGTCAATGACAGCGAAAGCCAGAGAAGAAGGGGTAACCCTTAATTCTGTGGTTATTTATGCTCCAGCAGTGGATTTGAGATCTCTTGGCAAAGGGATAAGACCTTGAGCTTGATTGAGAGCTTGAGCCGAGATCGAATCTTCTCACTTCTTCTTAGTTGGTCTCAGCCGAGCCAAGCAACGCAATCGATTTCTACTCGCCCCCCTTTCGGTAGGGCGGCTACCTGAACACAGGCTCTTGCGGGGCTGATCCCTGAGCCGAAGACCTCGGCATATAGAGCATTAACCCTTTGAAAGTCAGCTAGATCTGTGAGGTAAACCGTGGTCCGAATTACCTGACTCGCTTCAGCTCCAGCCGCTTTGAGCACAGCGATCAGGTTGTTCAGTACCTGGCGGGTTTCCGCTTCTACCTCTCCCTGGCCAACCATTACCCCGTTGATTGGATCAAGGGCAATCTGGCCTGAACAGTAAAGCCATCCGCCTGCTAGTACGGCCTGGTTATAGGGGCCGACAGGTGCTGGAGCTGATTCTGTATTGATTGCCTGCACAGAGGGGGCGGTCATTGTCTGATCGGTGCATGATTCATGCATCATCGCTCTCAGCTGTTGTCTCAATGGCGAGTTTTGAGAGCGAGATGCAATTTCATCTGTGTTCCAGCTGCTTAGGACTCCCTGGTCTTGAATTGCTCAGGTTCTGTCACCGTTCTTTTGCTATAGGAATCATTAGCCTCGCCAGTGGTCTTTGTGTTGGCGAAGTTCTGCCAGCTCTTCGCTGCTTTGAGCACGCACGAAGAGGTTTGTACGTTGTTCTTCTGAAATGCTGCTTGGCAGGCTCAGGGCACCTTGCTGGCGGCGAGCACAAACATCGGCCAGGCGTTTGTTGATGGCGACATCCTCGGGATGCAGAGCAGCAGCCCAGCGCAGATTGGCTTCGGTGTATTCATGAGCGCAATAAATTCTGGTGTTTGCTGGTAGGGAGCAGAGACGTTGAAGTGCACTATGCATTTCTTGAGCTGTTCCTTCGAAGAGTCGGCCGCATCCAGCCCCAAAAAGGGTGTCACCACAGAACAGGGCTGAATCGGCACTGTCTACTGAAGTGGCGGGTAGGTAGTAGGCCACGTGGGCCCTGGTATGGCCAGCAACGCTAAAGACCTCAACAGTGCGCTTTAAGAGAGAGATCTGATCTCCATCGGCAATGGAGATGGTCTGAAATGGAATCCGATCAAGGTCAGCTTCGGCAGCTACTACAGCTGCGTCAGGCCAGTCTTTAAGTAGTTCAAGGGTGCCGCCAATGTGGTCAGCATGGTGATGGGTCTGAAGCACTGCTTCGAGTGAAAGCTTCCTGGTTTTCAGCCATCTCTTTACTGGTTCGGCCACCGCTGGATCGACAACTACAGCCTGGTCTCCTTCAATCCAGATCCAGATGATGTTGTCTTGTAAAACAGGCAGGGCATGGATGGAGGAATGCTGAAGATCGCTTATGGCAGACGTCGAAGTCGCTTCCATCGTTAAAGTCCAGGTCGAAGCATGGTTCCATGATTACCGTTGCGCTGGCAAAGGGAGCTTTGCTGAATGACTCGGTTGCTCGTTTTCAAGCTGCCGGCCTTGATTTCTCGGCTGTACTTGACCCAAGCAACCGTCAGTTGATGGTGCCTTCTTGTTGTGGCAGGGCCCGGGCATTGTTGGTGCGTAACGGCGATGTGCCTGTTTATGTCGCCTATGGCCAGGCGCAGTTGGGAGTTGTGGGATACGACGTGCTGCGCGAGCATCAGATGCCAGTTGCTCAACTCGTTGATCTCGGTTTCGGTGGCTGCCGTATGGCCGTGGCAGTGAAAGAGAGCAGTGGCTACAAACGGGCAGCAGATTTGCCACCCCATTGTCGTGTGGCAAGCAAATTCACCAATTGTGCACGGGAATTTTTCGATGCCTTGGATCTGCCGGTAGAGCTTGTTCGCCTT
>JASLWC010000034.1 GCA_030741055.1 Prochlorococcaceae cyanobacterium ETNP18_MAG_14
GCCTAGACAAACAGCCCATGGACCTGCTGGTAGGTCCTGCCAGCGAAGTGCTCCTCAAGCACTGGCAGCCCAGAGGAGTGCTACTAATCGTGGGTTCAATCAGTGCCGTTACTCGCTTAATAGCCCCCTTACTGATTAGCAAAGATAAAGATCCCGCCGTCTTGGTAGTTGATGCCCAGGGGAAACAGATCGTGCCATTGCTGGGCAGCCATCAAGCGGGAGCTGACCAGCTTGCACTGGAAATAGCTGCTGAATTGGGCGGCCAGGCCGTTCTCACTGGTGATACCAGCAGCCAAAAACGCTTAGCCCTCGATAGTTTTGGTGAAGCCTGGGGTTGGCGACGTAGCGGCAGTCGCGAAACCTGGCATCAGTTAATGCTGAGACAAGCCCAAGGTAAAAAGCCAAACGTGCTGCAGCACTCCGGCTCGCCTTTATGGACAACCACTGTTGCTGCAAAAGAAATTTTCCAGAAAACCTCTATCGACGATGGTTCTCCTCCAGCCGAACTGAGCATCGGCCCAAAAACGAAAACATCTTGTAGCTGGCATCCCGCCAACCTCTGGATAGGAATTGGCTGCGAACGCAATACAAGCCTGAGCCTGCTGGAGCGAGCCGTAACCACTGCCCTTGCAGAAGCAGGTCTTGCCTGTGAAGCCGTGGCCGGACTTGCCAGCATTGACTTAAAAGCCGATGAGCCCGCCCTAATTGCGCTAGCCAAAGCACGGGACTGGCCATTGCACTTCTTCAACGCCGATCAACTTGCAGAGATAGAAGTGCCAACACCTTCTGTGGTGGTGGGAACAGCTACCGGCACCTCTTCAGTTGCCGAAGCTGCAGCGCTCCTAGCCGCTACCAACAAAGGCATTTTATTGCAGCCCAAACAGATACACCATGCGAATGACACTGAATGCGGTGCCGCCACTATCGCCATCAGCGAAGCCAGCCAACCTTTTGCCCCCAATAGAGGCGAATTACACCTGATCGGCAGCGGTCCAGGTGATCTGGCCTTCCTTACCCACGATGCCCGTGCCGCCCTTGCCCGTAGTGCAGTTTGGGTTGGTTACAGCCTCTACCTCGATCTACTGGAACCACTGCGGCGCCCAGATCAAGCGCGCCTTGACGGCCAACTCACACGCGAACGCGATCGCTGCCATCAGGCAATAGAACTAGCCAAACAGGGAGCACGAGTTGCCTTGGTGTCTTCTGGAGAAAGTGGCATCTACGGAATGGCTGGCCTGGCCCTGGAGATTTGGCTAGAGCAACCCAGCCAGGATCGACCACAATTTCAGGTGCACCCAGGCATATCAGCCCTGCAACTAGCCGCCGCAAAAGTGGGTGCACCATTGATGCATGACTTCTGCTGCGTAAGTCTCAGTGATCGCCTTACACCCTGGCAAAAGATTGAATCCCGTCTAGCTAGTGCAGCCAAGGGAGATTTCGTGGTGGCGATTTACAACCCTCGCTCCAAAGGGCGCGACTGGCAACTAGCCCGTGCCTGTGAGCTATTGCTGGCACACCGGCCAGCCAGCACCCCAGTCGCCTTAGCACGTCAACTTGGCAGAGCACAGGAAACCATAAAGCTCCATACACTCGAGAACATGCCGATCCAGGAAGTAGATATGCTCACCTTGGTGCTAATTGGCAACAGCAGTAGCCGTTTACAAGACGATCGATTTATCACTCCTCGTGGATATCCCGGAGCCGAGCTGGCCTAATACCAAAGCAAATCAATCCAGCAGAAAGATGCTTAAAAGCATCAATGGGTTTTTGAATGGACTCTTAACCACGCGGGAAAAGAAACCGCAAAAGCAGCTTGAGTTCACGGCCCTGCATGCCCATCAACCCCCAGCGCACACTCCAAGGGGCAGTAACAAACATGTCCCACATTGCCTCCACTAATTCAGAAAGGCTGAGGGTATTGGTCAAAAAGCCATACCACTGAACAGTCGGCAAGGCAAAGAAACTGGTAAAGAAAGCCCGCAGCTGAGGCTCCGTAAAGCGCATCAACTTCTCAATACCAAAGTGATATAGAGCCTGTTTACGGCGTAACTCCTTGGGCCAGAGAGCCGCCCAACCTGCCGCCGCGATAACTGCAGACGATGCCTCTTGATCGGCCATTGCTGCAACCACAGCTTTTGCGACAACTGGTGCTCGACGCAACAAGTTGCCCACCAAGTAACCAGAGGCAGGATGCACCATCGCCGCAGCCCCACCAAAACCAAGCAATGGCTGCTTCAAGTCGGGCAGGGGCAAATTCATCGGCAGAAAAAAGCCAAGCTCCTCATGCTCCAATTCGGTAATTGTTAAACCGTGATGGGCTAGTCGGCGCTCCAAACGCGAACGCAGAATTTCCATAGAGACTGGAGGCGCCAGCCCTAGCGATGTCTCCTCTAGGAAGAAACGCCCGCCGCCAAGATCCATCGCGTAAAGGAACGTGGGTGGCTCGGCCTGCTCAGCAGGGGTGAGGTGATCACAGCGGTAGTCCATCAATACAAACTGCCCAGGATTCACCGGTGGCTTGTTGAAGCGTCCCACCACGCCAAAACATGTCTGAACGGCCACCGGCCCCTGATCGTGATGACGAAGGAATACCGGCTTGTAACCAGTGGCATCCACCACCAAACGAGCACGCAGCTCTAGGCCTTCGGCGGTCGTCACGGTACTACTAGTGGCATCCACTGCAAAGTCAGCAGCGAGACCTTTATGCCATCTCACTCCAGCGAGCTCACATTGCTGAAGCCAATGCTGCTGGAGCTTGATCTTGTCAAAGAGGCCGTAGTCGCGATTATGAGGAGTGGCTCGATTAGAGACATCCTTAGGGTCAATTGCACCAAAACCAAAAAAGCTGACTGTGTTCTGCCAGCGATGCTCAAGCAGATGCCCCATATCAAAGGCATCCACCTCATCACCCCAGATGCCATAGGTGTATGGCCATGGCTTACTGGGATTGCCATCGTTCAATGCTGAAACCTTTAGGCCCTCCTCAGCTAGAGCTACGGCAATAGCGAGCGCACCCGGGCCAGCACCAAGCACCAAAACATCAGCTAATGCCACTATCACTAGCTCACCAAAACCAGCTGATGGGCATAGGCATCTAGCAAGGATATATAGATGTAGTTATCGACGTTGTTGCTGTCGTCAATCGCCACTGCCAAGCAAACGTCTTCTCTAAAATCGAGACTACCGCTACTTGGCATGGTGATTTAAGCGACATAGCTTTCTCGTGACTTTCCAACATCGCTAAGGGTACGAAACCTCTTGATGAGGCAAACACTCAGCGGCAAGGCTTCATCAGGGTGCTCATAGCCATTGCCATTTGCTCATCCTTTGAGACATATTCGACAGGAGTGCTTGACACAACGGCTTGAGCAGCGTTGTCGAGTGAGTAGAGCCCCAATAGACCGCCCTTGCCAAAAGCTCCTAGCCAATGTGCTGACCACTCCATTCGACAAGAAACAAGGTAAATCGGTCGACCGTGATCAACAACAATGCGTGGATTTAGAACAAAGAAAACAGTCGCGATTGCTGCTACCAAAACCAAAATTGCTGGCTTCATCACTTCAGGCTCCCCATAGGCCTTTAACCTCCATGACAAAAGTCAAGCAGCTTGCGCAAGCTTTTCTTTGACCTGGGCATTACAAGTCCATCAACAGCTGTTATAGGTCTCCACGCATCTCCAACCAGAGACCTACAGACTGATCGCGAAACCGATTGATGCCTAATGCCGAAGGCATTAGCTGGATTTGTAGCGATCAATCGGGATGACAGGATTCGAACCTGCGGCCCCTTCGTCCCGAACGAAGTGCGCTACCAAGCTGCGCTACATCCCGTCAAAGACATTCTAGAAGATGAAGCCGCCCAGAATGGCTGGTACAACGAGGTTCTCTAGGCTGAACTTATGAGTAAGAAGGCCTTGCTGAAACCTCAATGGCTGCGCGTGAAGGCTCCACAGCAAGAGCTTGTCGGCGACGTATCAAACCTGCTGGCAAACCTGAAGCTGAATACGGTGTGCCAAGAAGCAAGCTGCCCGAATATCGGTGAGTGCTTTGCAAGTGGTACTGCCACCTTTCTAATCATGGGACCGGGCTGCACCCGTGCTTGCCCTTACTGCGACATCGACTTCGACAAAACCACACGCCACCTAGACCCCAGCGAACCAGAGCGCCTTAGCGAAGCCGTTGCCCAAATGAAGCTTCGCCACGTAGTGATCACGTCCGTAACCCGAGATGACCTCAGCGACGGAGGGGCTAGTCAATTCGTAGCCTGCATCGAGGCCATAGGTCAACGCTCTCCAACCACCACGATTGAGTTGCTGATTCCGGATTTCAGCGGCAACGCGGATGCCCTAGCCAAGGTGATGGATGCAGCTCCCCACGTGCTCAACCACAATATTGAGACTGTGCCCAGGCTTTACCCACGAGCTCGCCCCCAAGGGATCTACAAGCGATCTCTCGAGCTACTCCAGCAGGTAAAACAAGGTTGGCCAAAGGCATACAGCAAATCTGGACTAATGGTGGGACTAGGAGAAACAGATGCTGAGGTAATTGAGGTTCTAGAGGATCTACGCGGTCACCAAGTCGACATTGTGACCATCGGCCAATACCTCTCGCCAACCCCGAAGCATCTGCCGGTCGACCGCTTCGTGACACCTGAACAGTTCGAGCATTTCCGATCTATAGGGGAAACCGAGCTGGGGTTCCTCCAGGTGGTGAGCACGCCGCTGACCCGCAGCAGCTACCACGCAGGTGAAGTGCAGCAGCTAATGGCCGCCCACCCGCGCTGAACTAAGCAATAAGCTCCCCACACACAGGGATCCACTCCTGCAGATTCCAGTCCACAAGGCCTTCCACAATCATCGGGTCCTGTTCAACTAAACGTCTTGCTGCTTCGAAGGAGTCTGCCTTCAGCACAAACAAGCCGCCACCTCCTGGCCTTTGTTCAGCATCCACAAGATAGCCGCTAGAAACTTTGATGCCTGAAGAAATCAAACCTTTTACCCATGCCCGATGAGCAGCCAAATAGGCCTGCCGCTGCGCTGGCAAGAGGGACAAAGTCTGAGTAGTAAACCTCTCGGTTTTGACAAACCATGGCATCCCTCAGGCCGCAACTTGCTCAGGCAGAGTTAAACCAACGGTGACTTTTTCACTGGGAGGAACAAGCAACTTAAACAGTCCTTTCCAGCTCATCCAATTCGCCAGAATCGCTTTGGCTTTTGCGCTTTGAGTCTCAGCTAAATGAGCCTCAAGAAGGGTTTTGAGAATGGCTTCCTGCTGACTATTTGTAAGCAAACAGATCTCAACAATCTCTTTATTCACCCGATCATTCACCATGCCTTGCTCATCTAACAGGAACGTCACACCACCAGTCATCCCTGCTCCGACATTGCGACCGGTTGATCCCAGCACAACCACCACTCCCCCAGTCATGTATTCACAGCAATGATCTCCAGCACCTTCAACAACGGCCTTCACACCGCTATTGCGTACAGCAAAACGCTCGCCAGCCCTACCCAAAGCGAACAACTCCCCACCGGTAGCGCCATAAAGGCAAGTGTTACCCAAAATCACCTGACTACCGCTGTTATCCGCACCCGGTGGAGGCACCAAAGTGATCCGGCCTCCATTAATGCCTTTGCCGACATAGTCATTGGCCTCTCCCACTAAACGCACATTCATCCCCTGAAGCAAAAAAGCAGCAAAGCTCTGCCCAGCAGCACCTAAAAAGCTGAGGTCAAGCTGACCTCGAAAGCCTTTGTTGCCATGACGTTCGGCGATCTCACCAGAAATCCGTGCACAGACGCTGCGATCAGTGTTGACGATCGCGAGGTTGCGGGCGATGTGACCATGGGCATCAATAGCCGACATCAACTCGACATCAGCAAGGAGCTGGTCCTCAAGGATCGGCCCATTCTCATGAGCCTTGGCGTCGTGCTGCAACCAAGCCCGATCAGCCGCTGCTGGGATCGAATCAAGCAAGCAGGAGAGATCCAGAGCTTGGGTCTTAACCAGCTTCACATCACGAGGTTCAAGCAGCTCTGTGCGGCCGATTAGATCCTCAAGACGTGCCACACCAATCACACTCATTAGTTGACGCACCTCCTCGGCCACAAACAGGAAAAAATTGACAACGTGCTCCGGGATGCCAGGGAATCGCTTACGGAGGTTCTCCTGCTGGGTAGCAACCCCCACAGGGCACTTGTTGGTATGACAGACGCGAGCCATGATGCAGCCCTCGGCGATCATCGCGATCGAACCGAAGCCATATTCCTCAGCACCGAGCAAGGCGGCGATTAGAACATCCCAGCCAGTCTTAAGACCACCGTCTGCACGCAGCAACACCCGATCACGCAAACCGTTCTCAAGCAAGGAACGGTGCACCTCGGTGAGGCCTAGCTCCCAAGGGCCTCCAGCATGCTTGATCGAACTTAGAGGCGATGCGCCGGTCCCACCGTCATGACCCGAGATCTGGATCACATCAGCATTGGCCTTGGCAACTCCAGCAGCAATAGTGCCAATACCAATCTCAGCGACCAGCTTCACGCTCACCTTGGCAGCAGGATGTACCTGATGAAGGTCGTGAATCAGCTGAGCCAAATCCTCAATTGAATAAATGTCGTGATGGGGCGGCGGCGAGATCAATGCCACGCCCGCCTTGCTGTTGCGCAACTTGGCTATGTATGGATCAACTTTTGGCCCCGGCAACTGACCTCCTTCCCCAGGCTTTGCTCCTTGAGCAACCTTGATCTCAAGTTGCTTAGCGCTACGCAAATATTCCGGCGTAACACCAAAGCGGCCAGAGGCGACCTGCTTGATCGCAGAGCAAGCAGTATCGCCATTACGCAATCCCTTAATGCTTGGCAGGGTCGCTGAGCGACTCTCTTGATCGACATCATCAAGGATCTTGAATCGAGCCGGATCTTCTCCCCCCTCACCACTATTGCTCTTACCGCCAATACGATTCATCGCCACGGCAAGCACCTCATGCGCCTCCCGTGAAAGAGCGCCCAGGCTCATTCCTCCGGTACAAAAACGCTCGCAAATGGATTCAATACTCTCAACCTGATCTAACGGAAGGGGAGTAGGAGCTAAGCGGAAAGTAAGCAGATCGCGTAGTGCCGTAACTGGCCGATTTTCAAGCAGGTTCTTATAGGTAGAGAAGTGGTCGTAGCCGGGACCAGCCTTTACGGCTGCATGCAGGGCCTTGGACATTTCAGGGGTATTGAGATGAAATTCGCCACCACTGCGATATTGCACAAAACCCATGAATTCAAGCTTGGTGCGATCAAGCTCAGGGAATGCCTTGGCATGAAAAGTGAGGGTCTCGCTTGCTAAGTCATTGAGGCTGAGACCAGCCACGCGACTGGTGGTGCCTTTGAAAGCCAACTCGATCAAGTCAGCACCAATACCAATCGCCTCAAAGATCTGAGCACCGTGGTAACTAGCCAACAGTGAAATGCCGATCTTGGAAAGGATCTTGCGCAGGCCGTCTTCCTGGGCTTTGCGCAAATTGGCCTGAACCTGATCAATCTCAAGCGCTGGCAGCTTCCCCGTTTCAATCAACTTCTGAGTACGAGGGTGCTTCCACCAATGACGAGTGGTCTCCCAAGCAAGCCAAGGGCAGACAGCACTTGCGCCAAAACCGATCAAACAAGCCAGATGATGGGTGCTCCAGCACTGTGCTGTGTCCACCACCAAAGAAGCCTGCAGCCGCAAACCCTTATTGAGCAAATGGTGATGAACTGCACCAATCGCCAACAGTGGTGGAATGTAGGTAGTGGCAGCACCAACCCCACGATCGGAAAGGACAACGATCTGACTACCACCGCGAACAGCAATCTCCGCCTCAGAACAGAGCAGTTTGAGGGCATTGCCAAGGCCGTTTGGGCCATCGTTAACAGGCAACAAAGTGGAGAGAGTGGTCGCCAGCAAATCCTGTTGAGCCAAGGCAACAAGCTCAGCCTCATTGAGTATCGGTGTATCGAGATGGATTACCGCTGCTGCTGCTGCCTCAGGCCGAAGCGGTGATCCACGCTTACCCAAATGCATCTCAAGACTCATCACCAACTTTTCCCTCAGGGGATCAATCGGCGGGTTAGTTACCTGCGCAAAGCGCTGCTTGAAGTAGTCGTATAAAAGATGAGGCTTATCGGAGAGCACTGCCAGGGGTATGTCATCACCCATGCAGAAGGTGGGCTCTTTGGCCCCACCGGCCATAGCATCGATCACCAGCTCAAAATCCTCAGCCGTGAAGCCAAAGGCTGTCTGCTGCTGAAGCAGCTCCAAGTCCCCTAGCTGGGCTTCCTGGAACCAAGCCTTTCTAGCGAGAGTGCAACGGTTTTTACTCAGCCATTCGCCATAGGGATAACGGGCAGCTACCTCCTGCTTTACATCCCAGTTGCGCAGCAAACAACCCCGATCCAGATCAACCGCCAGCATCTGCCCAGGACCAAGTCGCCCCTTCTCAATGATGCGACTTTCCTCAAGCTCAACCACACCAGTTTCTGAGCCCATCACCACAAACCCATCACTGGTAATGCAATAGCGAGCCGGACGCAAACCATTGCGATCAAGACTGGCTCCAACGCAACGCCCATCGGCAAATACAAGTAAAGCTGGACCATCCCAGGGCTCCTGGGTACACGCCGAATACTCATAAAAGGCTTGAATTTCTGGCTTATCAGCCAGCTCAGGCTGATCGCGGAATGCCTCCGGCACCAAGGTCAGCAAACTGTCGACAATCGGGCGGCCACTTCGCACAAGTAACTCCAAAGTCGCGTCGAGGTTTGCCGAATCACTAAAAGCCGCATTAACCACCGGCTTAAGGTCAGCCGCTTGCTCTCCCCAAACCGCGTCGAGGTTGACTTCGGTGGCCCGAGCCCAATTCAAGTTGCCCAACAGGGTATTGATCTCACCGTTATGACCTAGCAACCGCATCGGCTGGGCCAGTGGCCAGCGGGGCAGCGTATTGGTACTGAAGCGACGGTGATAAACCGCGAAAGGCACCTCAAAGCGAGGATCGCGCAGATCGGCATAGAACGCTGCAAGCACCTCTGATCGCACCATGCCTTTGTAAACAACAGTGCGACTACTAAGTGAGGTCACATAGAGATCACTAGCTTGCTCCCCCCAGGCCTGCCGGGCACGATCGCCGATGCGACGGCGCAACCGAAATAACAAGGCCTCCAGAGCATCACCTTGTTGCGATCCCTGCACCAGCCACTGCTCGATTGCCGGCGCTGTATCACGAGCAAGGGGACCCAAAACAGCCATATCCACAGGCACATCTCGCCACCCCCTGGAACTAAGACCTAGAGCCTCCGCCTCCTGCTCACAAAAGCCACGTGCCTGTTCGCGGCGAACAGCATCACGAGGCATAAACAGCATGCCTAGGCCTAAAGCATCGGTCGACGCATCGACCGCCGACCAAACAGCCTCAAGGTAGCTCCAGGGAATAGCACAAAGAACACCTGCGCCATCACCGGAATCGCCATCACCTCCGCAGCCACCTCTGTGTTCCATGCAATCCAGGCCTCTTAGTGCCTGCTGCAAGATCCAATGGCTAGCTTTGCCATCAATCTGAGCCAAAAAGCCCACGCCACAAGCATCCTTTTCGCCAACCACTGCCGCAGGAGCACTGCTATCGCGATAGGGCCAATGAGGACGACAAGAAACCTGAGACATAAGCTTCAGAGAAACTATTTCCCTTTAGCGCAGCTGACTGCGAGCAAAGGGAAAGGCGCAATTGATGATCCTAGGGAGGCACCCTCCTCTAAGACTTAGCCAGATAGCAGGGCTAGCGTCCAAGTCATGGTTGCTCCACCTCCTCCACCTCCCGTTATCGAAATAAGAGCCGCGAAGGTATTCGTTGGTGATCGCCTCAAAATCGATGGGCAACTAGTCGAGGCACCTTGGCGTTGGATAGGCCACAGCAGTGGCCCTCCAAGCCAACTCTGGCTGCCCCTGGATCTACTGATTGGACGTTTTGGCTTCCATCAATCCAGCCAATCAAATGGACAGCAACTGCAGTGGTATGGGAATAAAGCCTCTCTGAATTCGCTCCGCCAAATCACTCTCGAGGATGAGGTGGCATTGAATGTGGCCGATTGGCTGAGCGCATCAGGCATGAAGATGCGGCGTCAAAAAAATATCCTCAGCGTGGAGCTGCTAAAACCCCGACTCAATGGTCTTCGGCAAGGCAATGGCAGTATGTCCAAACGCCTGGTGCTCGACCTCAGCGGTCCGGCGCTGATACAGCGTATTGGCAACAATCTCCTGCTTAATCTTCAGGCCACCGCTAGGCAGCGTGGGCAGATGCAGGCACTAGGCCTGATGGCCAAGCAACAGCGCAATGGCCTGATGCTCATCGGCCAGGCAGAAGCCCTCAGCAGCCTCACCCTGAACAAACCCTGGCGCATTGTCCTGGACGGCATTGGCAATCGCCCCGAAGCAACAAACCTTCGCTCATCCCTGCTTGATCCATCTATCCAGGCTCTAATCCGCCGCGGCCTGGTATTCGATACAAAAGTAGTGACCGTTGGAGTGAAGCCACTGCAAATCACCCGGGTTGGGACAGATCTGTCAAAACAAGGACTAATACTGAGGCCTTTGACGCAAATTGGTCATCAACAAGGCCTGCGTTTTCTTAACCAGCTAGCCCATCCTGCCGGAGCTCTGATCGCCATCAACGGAGGCTTCTTCAATCGGGCGCGCCAATTACCCCTTGGGGCTTTGCGAATAGATGGCAAATGGTTTTCAGGCCCAATCCTCAACCGAGGAGCAGTCGGCTGGGGACCTACAGGCCACCTATCCTTCGGCCGCCTACAACTCCAGCAAGAACTTCAAGGCCCTGGGGGGAAGCGATGGGGAGTTACCACATTGAACAGTGGCTATGTGCAGCAAGGTCTTAGCCGCTACACCAGAGCTTGGGGGCCGTTCTACCGAGCCCTCAGCGGAGAAGAGAACGCAATGATGGTCTCCAAAGGGCGAGTAGTTCAGAGCTTTGGGCAGAGGGAGCTAAAGCGAGGGGTCCCGCTAAAAAGGGATGGAGATCTGATCGTGGCCAGAGGAGGCGCACCTTTACCAGCAACACCTGGCGAAACAGTGAGCCTGCGAACAAAAGCCTCAGATCCTCTTGGTGAGCTACCGCAAGTGCTTGGTGGAGGTCCGCTACTACTTCAAAACGGACAAGTAGTTCTTGCCGGAAGGAAGGAAGGCTTCAGTTCAAGCTTTCTATCCCTTGCCGCTCCACGCAGTGTGGTGGGTCAAGGTGGCGGCAAGGTCTGGCTACTAACTCTCAAAGGGACAAGAGGTAGTGATCCAACTCTGCTGGAAACAGGCTTGGCACTAAAGCAACTTGGGCTGCGTGAAGGTCTTAACTTGGATGGAGGCAGTTCAACCTCCTTATTGGTAGCCAATCAATTGGTGGTCACAGGCAGAGGCACCCCACCCCGAGTCCAGAATGGTCTTGGGCTCGTACTTCGTTAAAACGAACCCAGCCGGAAAAGATAAGCAGAGTCTTGGGAAGACCTGCGGCAATGAACTAATTGGTCAAAAGATGATCAGATAAGCCTTCATGGCTGAGCAGGGCAACCCAATAGCTGCACTACCCATAGCGATGCGTCACTTAATCAATACAGCTGACATAGCTATTGGCACTTGAGGCCAAAACCCTTAAAAGCACAACTGCTATAGCCCCTCTTTATTCAGCCGTATCAGCAATCAAGCAAGACGAAACGGTATGGTGGTAGATCGTGGAAACAGGTCGGATGTCCGACCACATGCCGAGCGTCGATGCCAACCATCCAACAGCTGATCCGAACCGAGCGACAGCGCCTAACTCGAAAGACAAAATCTCCAGCTCTGCGCGCTTGTCCAGAGCGACGCGGTGTATGCACTCGGGTATACACCTCCACGCCTAAAAAGCCCAACTCAGCCCTGCGCAAAGTTGCACGCGTCCGGCTCACCTCAGGCTTTGAGGTCACGGCTTATATACCCGGCATCGGCCACAACCTTCAGGAGCACTCGGTAGTACTTATTCGCGGCGGCCGAGTCAAAGATCTCCCTGGAGTTAGGTATCACATCATCCGCGGGACCCTAGACACAGCAGGAGTAAAGGATCGCCGTCAGTCTCGCTCTAAATACGGTGCCAAAGCTTCCCAGCAGGAGTAAAGGACTTCACTCTTTTACCCATTACCCCCTAGCTACCCTCTTCCACTACTAACGGTCTATGTCCCGCCGCAACGCAGCAGAAAAACGCCCAGTTCTGCCTGATCCCGAATTCAACAGCCGACTGGCGACAATGATTGTCTCCCGGTTGATGAAACACGGCAAAAGATCAACAGCACAGCGCATCCTTTCTCAAGCCTTTGGCTTGATCAATGAACGTACCGGTGGCGACCCAATAGAACTCTTCGAAACAGCTGTTAAGAATGCCACTCCGCTTGTAGAAGTAAGAGCCCGTCGTGTTGGTGGTGCCACCTATCAAGTACCGATGGAGGTTCGTCAGGAGCGCGGCACCGCAATGGCTCTTCGCTGGCTGGTGAACTTTTCTCGATCCCGTAATGGCCGCAGCATGGCCCAAAAGCTTGCTGCCGAACTCATGGATGCCGCTAATGAAGCTGGTAGTGCCGTTCGCAAGCGAGAAGAAACCCACAAAATGGCTGAAGCCAACAAGGCTTTTGCTCACTACCGCTACTAAGCCCAACCAAAGCACCTGCAATACTCATACGTTGCAAAGGCTGACCTGTAGAGTCTCAGCCGCCTTTTAACGAACAACACCGGAGAATTTCCTGTGGCTCGCGCCTTCCCCCTGGAACGTGTCAGAAATATCGGGATCGCCGCCCATATTGACGCTGGCAAAACCACCTGTACTGAACGGATCCTGTTCTATTCAGGTGTGGTTCACAAGATGGGCGAGGTGCATGATGGCGCCGCAGTTACCGACTGGATGGCTCAGGAACGAGAGCGCGGAATCACGATTACAGCAGCCGCAATATCTACAACCTGGAATGAGCACCGTATCAACATTATTGATACTCCGGGTCACGTTGACTTCACCATCGAGGTTGAACGCTCGATGCGAGTACTTGACGGTGTGATTGCTGTTTTCTGCGCCGTTGGTGGCGTGCAACCTCAATCAGAAACCGTTTGGCGCCAGGCCGATCGCTACTCGGTACCCCGAATGGTGTTCGTCAACAAAATGGACCGCACCGGTGCGGACTTCCTCAAGGTTCACGGACAAATCAAGGATCGCCTCAAAGCCAACGCCATCCCAATCCAGCTGCCCATTGGTGCAGAGGGAGATCTGAGCGGAATTATTGACCTCGTTAAAAACAAAGCCTTCATCTATAAGGATGATCTTGGTCAGGACATCGAAGAAACAGAAATTCCAGAAAACATGAAAGAGCTTGCCGCTGAATGGCGAGCCAAGCTGATGGAATGTGTTGCTGAAACCGACGAAGAACTAATTGAAATTTTTCTAGAGACGGGAGAACTAAGCGAAGCCCAACTTGCATCAGGCATTCGCGAAGGGGTTCTCAAGCACGGCCTTGTACCTCTGCTGTGTGGATCTGCCTTCAAGAACAAAGGTGTTCAACTGCTATTGGATGCCGTGGTGGACTACCTGCCCGCTCCTGTTGATGTACCCCCGATTCAAGGTTTACTTCCGAATGGCAAGGAGGCTGTCCGCCCCTCGGATGACAAAGCTCCATTTAGTGCCCTGGCTTTCAAGGTGATGGCTGATCCCTACGGCAAGCTCACCTTCGTGCGCATGTACTCAGGGGTGCTCGAGAAAGGCAGCTATGTACTGAACTCCACGAAGAACGAGAAAGAACGAATTTCCCGACTGATCATTCTCAAGGCAGATGATCGTGAAGAGGTCGATGCACTACGCGCAGGAGATCTCGGTGCTGTTCTGGGCCTGAAGAACACCACCACCGGTGACACCCTTTGCACTACTGATGATCCGATTGTTCTAGAAACCCTCTACATCCCCGAGCCGGTGATCTCGGTGGCAGTTGAGCCCAAAACCAAAGGCGATATGGAGAAACTATCCAAAGCCCTGCTTTCATTGTCGGAAGAGGATCCCACCTTCCGCGTCAGCACCGACCAGGAAACCAGCCAAACGGTGATTGCTGGCATGGGCGAACTTCACCTTGAAATTCTCGTCGATCGCATGCTGCGAGAATTCAAGGTGGAGGCCAACATCGGCGCGCCACAGGTCTCCTATAGGGAAACCATTCGTGCCAGCTCCAAAGGCGAGGGCAAGTTCGCCCGTCAAACTGGTGGGAAAGGCCAATACGGCCACGTGGTTATCGAAATGGAACCCGGAGAACCGGGTTCAGGTTTTGAATTTGTCAACAAGATTGTCGGCGGCATCGTTCCAAAGGAATACATCAAGCCTGCCGAATCAGGCATGCGTGAAACATGCGAATCCGGCGTTATCGCTGGTTATCCGCTCATTGATGTGAAGGTCACCATGGTTGATGGGTCTTACCACGATGTGGACTCATCAGAAATGGCCTTCAAAATCGCCGGATCGATGGCCTTCAAAGACGGCGTAAAAAAGTGCAATCCTGTGCTGCTTGAACCGATGATGAAAGTTGAAGTCGAGATCCCCGAAGATTTCCTCGGTTCGATCATCGGTGATCTCTCCTCACGTCGAGGTCAGGTAGAAGGCCAGTCCATCGACGATGGACTATCTAAAGTGCAGTCCAAAGTGCCTTTAGCCGAAATGTTCGGTTACGCCACCCAGCTCCGATCCATGACTCAAGGTCGGGGTATCTTCTCGATGGAGTTCAGCCACTACGAGGAAGTTCCTCGCAATGTTGCTGAAGCCATCATCTCCAAGAATCAGGGCAATTCCTGATCTCTATAACACCCACTTTCCACCCCCCGATTCTTTTACAAAATGGCCCGCGAGAAGTTTGAGAGGAACAAGCCTCACGTCAACATTGGCACCATCGGCCACGTCGACCACGGCAAAACCACCCTGACCGCAGCAATCACCAGTGTGCTTGCGAAAAAGGGTCAAGCCAAGGTGCAAGATTACGCCGAGATC
>JASLWC010000035.1 GCA_030741055.1 Prochlorococcaceae cyanobacterium ETNP18_MAG_14
CGATGAGGTGGATTCGATCCTGATCGATGAGGCGCGTACTCCCTTGATCATTTCCGGACAGGTGGAGCGTCCCCAGGAGAAGTATCAGCAGGCTGCAGATGTGGCCGCTGCTCTCGAGCGGGCTGCCGAACAGGGTAAAGATGGCATTGATCCTGAGGGTGATTACGAAGTTGATGAGAAGCAGCGCAGCTGCACGCTGACTGATGAAGGATTCGCTAAGGCTGAGCAAATCCTCAAGGTGAGTGATCTGTTCGATCCGGCCGATCCATGGGCCCACTACATCACTAATGCTCTGAAAGCTAAGGAGCTGTTCATTCGGGATGTGAATTACATCGTGCGCGATGGTGAAGCAGTGATTGTTGATGAGTTCACAGGTCGGGTGATGCCTGGTCGGCGCTGGAGCGACGGGCAGCATCAGGCGATTGAGGCAAAAGAAGAGTTGGCGATTCAGCCAGAAACTCAGACTCTGGCTTCGATCACTTATCAAAATTTCTTTTTGCTTTATCCCCGTTTGGCCGGCATGACCGGCACTGCTAAGACTGAAGAAGTGGAGTTTGAGAAGACCTATAAGCTTGAGACATCAGTTATCCCTACTAACCAGCCCATAGCTCGTGCGGACTGGGTGGATCAGGTTTATAAGACCGAATCAGGCAAGTGGCGGGCTGTGGCCAACGAGACGGCTGCGATTCACAAGCAGGGACGGCCTGTATTGGTTGGCACGACTAGCGTCGAGAAAAGCGAATTGTTGAGTGCTTTGCTTGCAGAGCAGGAGATTCCTCACAACCTCCTAAATGCCAAGCCTGAGAATGTGGAGCGTGAGGCCGAGATCGTTGCCCAGGCTGGTCGTGCCGGTGCAGTGACCATTGCCACCAATATGGCTGGTCGTGGCACGGACATCATCTTGGGTGGCAATAGCGATTACATGGCCCGCCTCAAGTTGCGTGAGGTTTTGCTGCCTAGGTTGGTGCGACCTGAGGATGGGCATCGTCCTCCAGTACCTTTGCAGAGGAATACCGAGACCAGTGGCGGCTTTGCAGCAAAGGCGGCTGCTTCCAGCGGACCTCATGGCCATGCCTTGAGCGAGGCTCGTGCAATTGGAAGTCTCTATCCTTGCTCGCTCACCGACGAGACTGATAATTCTCTAGCGGAGCTAGCTCGCGAGCTTGTCAAAACATGGGGAGACAGGGCCCTTAGTGTGATCGAATTAGAGGATCGGATCTCCACTGCTGCAGAAAAAGCGCCTACCGATGACCCTCAGATTGCTGCTTTAAGAGAGGCGATCGTCTTAGTTAAGGGCGAATACGACGTGGTGGTGACTCAAGAGGAAGTTCGCGTGAGGGAAGCTGGTGGTCTTCATGTGATTGGTACAGAACGGCACGAATCAAGAAGAGTTGACAATCAACTGCGTGGGCGGGCTGGCCGCCAGGGTGATCTTGGCAGCACACGTTTTTTCCTTTCTTTGCAAGACAATCTTTTGCGCATCTTTGGAGGCGAACGGGTGGCTTCTCTTATGAATGCTTTCCGGGTAGAGGAGGATATGCCTATTGAGTCGGGAATGCTTACGCGTTCGTTAGAGGGTGCTCAGAAAAAGGTAGAAACCTATTACTACGACATCCGCAAGCAGGTCTTTGAGTATGACGAGGTGATGAATAATCAACGTCGTGCTGTTTATTCCGAACGTCGGCGGGTGCTTGAGGGGCTTGGGCTTAAGAAACAGGTAATTGGCTATGGCGAGCGAACCATGGATGACATAGTTGAGGCTTATGTGAATCCTGACTTGCCTCCTGAGGAATGGGACTTGGTTCAATTAGTGAAAAAGGTTCAGGAGTTTGTCTACCTGCTCGAGGACTTGAAGCCTGAGCAGTTACAGGGGCTGAGCATGGAGGAGCTCAAATCCTTCCTGCAGGAGCAATTGCGCAATGCATATGACCTAAAAGAAGGACAGATTGAGCAGCAGCGTCCTGGGTTAATGCGGGAAGCGGAACGTTTCTTTATCCTTCAGCAAATTGATACACTTTGGCGTGAGCATTTGCAGGCGATGGATGCTCTGCGTGAGTCTGTCGGACTTAGAGGTTATGGTCAAAAAGATCCCTTAATTGAATATAAGAATGAGGGCTACGATATGTTCCTTGAGATGATGGCAAATATGCGCCGTAATGTCATTTATTCGATGTTCATGTTCCAGCCTGCACCTGTGCCAGAGCCGACGGCTGCTTGATATAAATTATTCGCTTATAAGATTATTCAGTTACTTGGGTTGTCTCCAAGATATTCGAGGATTTCTCGATCCTTGAGGTTTTGAGCTTCTCTGGCTTGAAGATCATCAGGAATACGATCAGAGGTTAGCTTTTGTAGGTAAGAATGTAAAACAGTCACTTGATTCTCTAGTTGGTCGATTCGTTCCATCAGGTTGCGTATGACGTCTGCTTCTGCATCTGGTAGTGCTGAGTGGGCTAAGGGATTGATACGTACACCGCTTTGATGCACAACGCGTCCAGGTATACCTACAACGGTGCTATTGGATTCGACGTCTCGAACAACAACTGAGCCGGCGCCGATTCTCGTATTAGCCCCAACTTGGATTGCTCCAAGCACTTTTGCACCTGCTCCAACGACCACGTTTTCAGCCAGGGTTGGATGGCGTTTGCCGTGGTCTTTGCCCGTACCACCCAGCGTTACACCTTGGTAGAGCAAGCAGCGGTTGCCGATCTCGGTTGTTTCTCCAATTACCACACCCATACCGTGATCGATGAATACCCCGTGACCGATCTGAGCCCCTGGATGGATTTCGATGCCGGTCAGGGAGCGTGTTAACTGGCTTAGTAGCCGAGGCAGTAATGGAAAGCCCCAGTGCCACATTCGGTGGCTGATTCGATGTAGTACCAAGGCTTGAAAGCCTGGATAGCAGAGGAGGATTTCTAATAAGCCCCGGGCTGCTGGATCCCTCTCTTTGATGATTGCCAGGTCGGTTCGTATGGCTGTGAGCATTGCCCCAGATTACTGATGCTGCTTAGGCCGCTAGTAGACCGATCTCTTTGCGTAGTTGTTCGATCGTGTCGCTACTGAGATAGCTTTCAGCGCAGTGCAATTGGGGCATACGTATTAATTGGGAACGGTTTTGCCGAAGGCTTTGTTCCACCAGGGGCAGGCTGGGGCGATCGCAGAGAACATGGCTTGCTGCTCGTAGCAAGGCCAGTAGGCGGCTGCCTACATCGGGTGTAGCTGTCATTAGCAGTAGTTCATTGCCGCGCATGCTGTGCAGGATTACTTCTGCTGCTCGTAGGATCCCCGGGCTGATGCTTACTAGCCCTACACAGCTGCCTGGTCGCAGCTCTTTGAGCATGGCCAGTTCTTGGCGGAAGTCGTTGAGATCTACCGCTACTGCACGCACCCCGTGGCTTTTAGCCAGGGTCTCCAATGGCTGCAGGAAGTAGCGGCTTGTGACCACGGTGCCATTGCTTGAGCTACTCAGTACGTTCTCCAACTCCTCCATTGGCACCACTTCAACTGGTACATCAAGGTTCGGCTCAAGCTCTTCAGCGATCAGCATTGAGGCACCAATATCCTCTCTAGGCGTACTTACCAACACCCTTGCTCCGCAGCGTAAGCGCCAGTCAATTTCGCGGGTCAGTAGCTCTCTGGTTTGTTGAAGGGTGCAACCAGCATTGAGCAGGCCATCCACGCACTTGCGCACTTCCTGGTCAAGGTCGGGGGCGACTCGGTTTCGAATATGGGGAGGGCTTTTGATTTCGCGGGGCTTTTGTTGGTCGCGAACGTAGATGCCAGAACCAGCCATTGCTTCTACGACGCCATCTATTTCCAGCTGCCGGTAGACCTTGCTGATTGTGTTGCGATGCAGGCCAGTCTGCATCGCTAGTTGACGTGTGCTGGGTAGTCGGTGGCCTGGTGGGTAATGTCGTGCAGCGATGGCGAAACAGATCTGGTTGTAGAGCTGAGTCGAAGCCGGGATATCACTTTCCTGTTGAATATGGAATCGCACGCCAGTAGGCCAGGTCGGAATGTGGCCACCTTATAGAGCCAGAGGGCCTCGTGACAATCAATTGCGTGTCATATTTCACTATGCCAGTTGACTTTGGCCTTGGCATGGCTTTATGCGGGATCTCATAGCTTAGGTAAAGCGTTGGATTTACTTCGCTTTTGATGGTTTGCAGCGTTAGCTTTAGGACCAACTTGCGATGGGGTTGCTAACTCTGATGTTCTCCTTTAAGGAGTGAGCTGAGTTGCAATATTTTTGTGATCTGCCGGATCTTTTGCTTTTAAGGTTGCTTACTTACAAGTCAAACAAGGTACATGCGTTGATCTTGTAAATAAGCGATTTATCGCTTCTAGTTGAGTTGTGGTTTGCCAGTGGTACCAGCGCGAGGCGGGGCAGTGATTGTGCGCACAGCACGTGTTGGGACTTGGTTTTCCTTGTCTGTTTTTGTTAGCGGTGTTTTGCGCGGTGTGAGGAACATGATCATGTTCCGACCTTCACGTTTGGGAGCTTGCTGAATTTCTGCTTGTTCTTCCAGGTCTTTTGCCATACGTCGCAGCAGTGTTTCAGCTAGGGCAGTGTGTTGAATTTCTCGACCGCGGAAGATCACGGTGCATTTGACTTTGTCGCCAGCCTTGAGGAAACGCACTGCCTGGCCAATGCGCACGTTGTAATCATGCTGGTCGATCTTGTAGCGCATTTTGACCTCTTTGACTTCGGTCTGATGCGACTTTTTCTTGGCTTCTTTGGCTTTTTTCTCCTGCTCGAATTTGAATTTGCCGTAATCCATGATTCGGCAGACGGGTGGGTCGGCCTTTTCGCTTACTAGAACTAGATCTAGTTCTCGATCTTTCGCTACCTCTAGGGCTTCTTCCCTGTTGATCACTCCGAGCTGAGTTCCGTCTGCGTCAACTACCCGCAATTTGGGATAACTGATGCGGTCATTGATGTTGGGGAGCTCCCGGACGGGGGCGCGACGGTCAAAACGAGGACGTGGTGGCATTCAGTGCGATAAGGGAATAGGGCAGACGACAGGGAGGCCTGAAAGTGAATGTCTGCACCATTCACCCTAGACCGGCTTGGATCAGTGATAAAGCTTCGCTCAGCGGTTCCTCACCTTTTAGCCAGTGGGGATGATGCTGCCTGCGGAACCAGGTGCGTTGACGCTTGGCGAACTGATGGGTTCGTTGGGTTGTTAGTGCGATGGCTTGGTCACGGTTTAGTAGACCCTGTATCACCTTTAGTGCTTCTCCATATCCGATCGTTTGCAGCAATGGCAGTTCGGGGTAAAAGCGTTGGCTTAATTGCTCGGTTTCTTCGATTAGACCATTGGCATAGAGCTGCAATGTGCGTTGGGTGATGCGCTCTCGCAGGTTGCTGGGGTCGAGGCCAAGTTCCAGCACTTGCCATGGGGGTGGTTCAGATCCTTGTTGATTACTGATTGGTATGCCAGTGGCATAGAAAACTTCTAGGGCTCGTTGGGTGCGCACAGCATCATTTGGCGCGATGCGGGCGGCAGCGGTGGGATCGGCGGCTTGAAGCAGAGGGTGGCAGAGCTGTTGGCCCAGTGCATTTAGCTGTTTACGTAGTGCTGGTTGGGGTGATACTGCTGGTGGGCGGAGTCCAGCAGTGAGAGCCTTGAGATAGAGGCCACTACCACCTACAAGAAACGACATTCCTTGTTCTCGTAGGTTTTGCTTGATGCTTAGTTGCGCAGCTGCTTGAAATTCCTGCAGTGTGATCGGTTGATCTGGGTGGCGAATGTCTATTAGGTGGTGTCGTACACGCTTCTGTTGTTTTTGACTTGGCTTGGCGGTGCCGATGTCCATGCCGACATAGAGCTGGCGGGAATCAACGTTGATTACGCTCAACGCTAGTTGCTCCGCTAGCTGCAAGGCCAGGCATGTTTTGCCGCTAGCGGTGGGCCCCAGTAGGACAACTACAAGGGGTTTTTGGGAGGCATGAGCAGCTGTGAGGAGTGTCATGCCAGCAATGTGGGGGTGGCCACTTTTGAGCGATTACGTTTCAGAGGCCTTCTCAAGCGCCTTTGACGAGCCAGTGGTAAATTGAGCTTGCCAGGTCGAGGTTCCTTTTTCTCGTCCATGAGGCCTCTCAGAACAACTCTTCCTGGCTGCGGATTTACTGAATGAGCGAAGACTCCAAGGTCCAGGCCGCCTATGGCGCCGAACAAATTCAGGTGCTGGAAGGGCTGGAGCCCGTTAGAAAGCGTCCAGGTATGTATATCGGCACTACTGGGCCGAGGGGGTTGCATCACCTTGTCTATGAGGTTGTTGACAACTCCGTTGATGAGGCTTTGGCCGGGCACTGTGATGAGATTCTCGTGCTGCTTAGTCCAGATGGTTCCGCATCAATAGCTGACAACGGCCGCGGCATCCCCACCGATGTTCACCCCCGCACAGGTAAGAGTGCACTTGAAACAGTGCTAACTGTTCTACATGCTGGCGGTAAGTTCGGTAGTGGCGGTTATAAGGTTTCAGGTGGCTTACACGGCGTAGGTGTTTCGGTTGTTAATGCCCTGAGTGAATGGGTGGAAGTAACGGTTCGCCGTCAAGGTCAGGTACATCGTCAGCGCTTTGAACGTGGCGCTCCTATTGATAGTCTTCGCTCCGAAGATCAGCCTGCTGCAGAGAAGGGGCGCACTGGTACGAGCGTCTGTTTTAAGCCAGATGAAGAGATTTTTACTAATGGCATTGTTTTCGATTACGTCACTCTGTCTGCTCGTTTGCGTGAGCTTGCTTACCTAAACGGAGGTGTGAGGATTGTTTTTCGTGATGAACGCTCTGCCGCCTTAGATGCGGAAGGGGCGCCCCATGAAGAAGTTTATTTTTATGAGGGTGGCATCAAGGAATACGTCACCTATATGAATGCTGAGAAAGATGCTCTTCATCCTGAAATCATCTATGTGAATTCTGAGAAGGATGGCGTGCAGGTTGAAGCTGCTTTGCAGTGGTGTGTTGATGCATATTCAGACAGTATCCTCGGATTTGCAAATAATATTCGTACTGTCGATGGAGGTACTCATATTGAGGGTCTTAAGACAGTCCTTACTCGAACTCTTAATACGTTTGCCCGCAAGCGTGGTAAACGAAAGGAGGTTGATTCCAACCTGGCTGGAGAGAATATTCGCGAAGGACTTACTGCGGTTCTTTCTGTAAAGGTGCCTGAGCCGGAGTTCGAAGGGCAGACAAAAACTAAGTTGGGCAATACGGAAGTTCGTGGAATTGTCGATAGCTTGGTTGGTGAATCTTTGAGTCAATATCTTGAGTTTAATCCTGCTGTAATCGATCTCATTCTTGAGAAGGCAATCCAGGCATTTAACGCAGCTGAGGCAGCACGTCGTGCTCGGGAACTAGTGCGGCGCAAGAGTGTTCTTGAGAGCTCTACTTTGCCTGGCAAGTTGGCCGACTGCAGCACAAGGGACCCTTCTGAATCTGAGATTTACATTGTGGAGGGTGACTCTGCTGGTGGTTCAGCAAAACAGGGGCGCGACCGACGCTTCCAGGCGATCTTGCCTTTGCGCGGCAAAATTCTAAATATTGAGAAAACAGATGACGCAAAGATCTATAAGAACACAGAGATTCAGGCGCTGATTACTGCACTTGGGCTGGGTATTAAAGGCGAAGAGTTTGAGGCTAATAATCTTAGATATCATCGTGTTGTAATCATGACCGATGCTGATGTTGATGGCGCTCATATTCGCACCCTGATACTTACATTCTTTTATCGCTATCAGAAAGAATTAGTAGAGGGTGGTTATATTTATATTGCCTGCCCTCCACTTTATAAAGTTGAGCGAGGCAAGAACCATACCTATTGCTACAACGAAGCTGATTTACAAACCACACTCTCAGCTTTCCCTGAGAAAGCTAATTACACGATTCAGCGGTTCAAGGGCCTTGGCGAAATGATGCCAAAGCAGTTGTGGGAGACAACCATGGACCCTTCTACCCGGATGATGAAGCGGGTCGAGGTTCAAGATGCATTAGAGGCAGATCGTATTTTTACAATCTTGATGGGTGACAAGGTGGCTCCACGCAGGGAGTTCATTGAGACCCATAGCGCTGAGCTCGATATGGCATCGCTCGATATCTGATGGGTGCGATGGGTGCTGTTCTCCATTGGGGGTGGTTGCTCGGTGTTGCACTAGTGGCTCCTGCAGCTTTGCCAGCTGGTGGTGGGGAGCGTCGCCAGCCAGAAATTCGCCGCTGTGATCACTTAGGGCCTTTGCTTGCCGGGAAAGGCTGTGTATTGCGGGCAAGCCCTTTGGCCGTGGCTCCCACTTTGCGCACATTGGCAGTTGGCACTCCTGTGCGTGTATTGCGGCGCTGGCAAAGCGCTGATGGCAATACCTGGCTGCAAGTAAAGACTTCTGCAGGCAAATACCCAGGTTTTATTGGCAACGCCAAGCGTGGTTGGGTCAATGTCTGATCTGGCTTTGGCCGGACACCAAGTTGCACTGGTTGCTATTGGCGCTGTCTCGGGAGCCTGGCTGCGCCTGAGAGTGGTTAATCACCTTCAACCGATGGTGCCTAGCAAGCACTGGGGTACCTTTTCAGTAAATATTGCAGCTGCTTTTGGTCTTGGTCTGATTTTGGCCTTGCAAACCAAGTGCAGTCCTTCTGACCCGGGAGGCCTTGCTTTGCTTATAGGCGTGGGGTTTTTCGGAAGTCTCAGCACTTTTTCCACTTTCGCCGTGGAACTTCTAAACACAATGCTTAAGCATCGCTGGATAGAGGCTCTGGTGCTTGCTTTTAGTTCGATTTTGGGAGGTCTACTGGCTGCTGCTGCTGGTTATGGACTTGGTAATGGCTAAACCGTCTGCAGTGTTGCCAACCCAACTAATCGAGTTGGTCTACGTGGCCTTTGGGGCTGTGCCTGGAGCATTGATTCGCTGGCAGGCTGATAACGATCTAGTGGTGAATGTGGTGGGAGCTGCCATTTTGGGGTTGTTGGTTGGTCTGCCTTTTCGAGCTCGCCGTCAATTGTTGTTGGGTGTTGGCTTCTGTGGCTCTCTAACTACCTTCAGTAGCTGGATGGTTGATTGTGTCGTGATGATTGCAATGGGAGCATGGTTGCCGGTATTGAGATTGATTGGGCTAACGCTCGGTTTAGGGCTTGGTGCTGCAGGCCTGGGCTTTTGGGTCGGTCGGCAGATTATTCCTTCAGGGCCTGTTCAATCGCCGTCTTCAGTTCAGCGCTTTCAGGCTCGACGCCGCTCTTAAAGCGGGCCAGCACATTGCCATTCTTGTCCACAAGGAATTTCTCGAAGTTCCAAGCCACATCACCTGCGGGCTCGGTTCGATTGAGTGTTGAATAGGGTTCGCTGGTCTGACCCATGGCGTGGACTTTGTCGAACAACGGGAATTTTGCTCCGTAGGTGTTAGAGCAGAATGTCTGGATCTCCTTCAGACTCCCGGGTTCTTGGTTGCCGAAGTCGTTACAGGGGAAACCCAGTACCTGTAGTCCCCTAGGGCCGTATGTGTCCTGCAGTGCCTGCAGGCCTGCGTATTGCTTGGTAAAACCGCACTGGCTGGCCACATTCACGATTAGCAGCACCTGGTCGTTGTATTCGCCTAAACGTTTTTCGGCTCCCTCATGAGTGCGCACAACCACATTGCTGATGTTTATCGCCATGGTTTCTTGACTTTGGGGTTTAGACGATAGCCAGGACAGCCGTTAGCCATACACTGTGCTCGCCTTGACGGTGCGCCGATGAATGAGGCAACGGCGGCAACAAATGATGAGGCATCTGTTGTCAGCGGTTCTGAGCTGGCGGATGTAGTGGCCAATCAGCTGCAGACGATGTTGTCAGCTGGTAATTATGACGCCGTAAAGATGTTGCTCCAACCGGTGCAACCGGTGGACATCGCTGAGGCGATTGGTCGTCTGCCCCGTACCCTGCAAGCTCTTGCCTTTCGCTTGCTCAGCAAGGATGAGGCTATCGAGGTATATGAATATCTCGATCCAGCGGTGCAGCAGAGCCTGTTGGAGAGGCTTCGCTCTGGTGAGGTGCTCGAGTTGGTGGAGGAGATGTCACCTGATGATCGGGTGCAATTGTTTGATGAGCTCCCTGCCAAGGTGGTGCGGCGATTGCTAGCAGAACTGAGCCCAGCAGAGCGACGAGTTACCGCTCAGTTGCTCGGTTACGAGGCTGAAACTGCTGGTCGTTTGATGACCACCGAGTACATCGATCTCAAGGAATTTCACAGCGCCGCTCAGGCTCTGATGATTGTTAGGCGTAGGGCTCCCGACACTGAGACCATTTACAGCCTCTATGTAACTGATGGCGAGCGGCATCTCACCGGGATCCTTTCACTGCGGGATTTAGTGACTGCTGATCCGGAGGATCGCATTGGAGATGTGATGACCCGTGAGGTGGTGAATGTACGCACTGATACCGACCAGGAGGAGGTGGCTCGGGCTATCCAGAGATACGACTTCTTGGCTGTACCGGTGGTGGATCGAGAGCAGCGTTTGGTGGGGATCGTCACCGTCGATGATGTGATTGACGTGATCGAACAAGAGGCCACTCGCGATCTTTATGCCGCCGGAGCTGTGCAGGCGGGCGAAGACGACGATTATTTCCAGAGCAATTTGCTAGTTGTTGCTCGTCGTCGCGTGGTGTGGTTGGCAGTGTTGTTGGTGGCAAATCTCTTCACCAGTCAAGTGATTGCTATGAACGATGCGGTGCTTAAACAGTGGGTGTTGCTAGCGGCCTTCATCCCTTTGTTGATCGGCACGGGCGGCAATGTGGGCGCCCAGAGCTCCACTGTGGTGATTAGAGGTTTGAGTACTCAGCGCATTCAGGCCCTTGGTCAGATGAAGGCGGTGTTCCGCGAGGCCATGGCGGGAACATTGCTGGGTTTGCTGATGTTGCTTGTGGTTGTGCCTTTCGCTTGGTGGCGTGGTGGTGATTGGCTTGTGGGTGCGGCAGTTGGCATCAGCCTGCTGGCGATATCTATCTTGGCGGCTACGGCTGGAGCGGCTTTGCCCTTGCTGTTTGATCGGATGGGGCTTGATCCGGCACTCATGTCTGCCCCGTTTATCACTACAGCGACTGATGTTGCTGGGGTATTGATTTATCTGCGCACAGCTGCTTGGCTGCTTCAGTACACAAATGGGCTCGCTGCATAGGTATTTATTCCTATGCAGCGAGGTGTGGGGTTCTCCGCCATGGGCTCTCCGCACTTCTTGGGAGTAGGCTTTACAAAACGCAATAGAGCCACCTTGGCCTCAGCACCAGCCTGTCAAGATCTTTCCCAGCTTGCGGTTTCATCTGCTCGTCAGCTGAGAGGTGATGTCGACCTAATGCGTTCGTATCTGCGCGACATCGGTCGAGTACCGCTGCTGTCGCACGAACAGGAGATCACGCTGGGTCGTCAGGTGCAGGAGCTGATGTATTTAGATCAGCTTGAGGCAGAACTTGAAGCTAAGGCAGGAGAACCGCCTAAACGAGAAGAACTAGCGAAGGCGGCGGGATTAAGTGTGCTGCAGCTAAAGAAGAAGTTGCAGAGCGGCCGACGAGCAAAGGAGCGGATGGTGTCGGCAAACCTGCGTTTAGTTGTCAGCGTTGCCAAGAAGTACACGAAGCGGAATATGGAGCTTCTTGATTTAATCCAGGAGGGAACGATCGGTTTGGTGAGGGGAGTGGAGAAGTTCGACCCAACGCGTGGGTATAAATTTTCGACTTATGCTTATTGGTGGATCCGTCAAGGGATCACGCGTGCGATTGCAGAGAAGAGCCGGACGATCCGTCTGCCAATCCACATCACAGAGATGCTGAATAAGCTC
The DNA here is from genome assembly GCA_030741055.1 of Prochlorococcaceae cyanobacterium ETNP18_MAG_14. GTDB lineage: Bacteria > Cyanobacteriota > Cyanobacteriia > PCC-6307 > Cyanobiaceae > Prochlorococcus. The sequence goes on from JASLWC010000035.1 coordinate 11,807, forward strand.
AAGAAAGGCCAGCGAGAGTTAAGCCAGGAGCTAGGGCGTACGCCAACGGTGACAGAACTTGCCAAGTTTGTGGAGTTACCTGAGGAGGAGGTGAAGGATCTGATGTGCCGTGCGCGTCAGCCGATGAGTTTGGAGATGAAGGTGGGAGATGGTGACGAGACAGAGTTGCTTGAGTTGATTTCAGGTGATGAGGATTCGCTGAGTGAGCAGGTAGAAGCGGATTGCATGAAGGGAGATCTGCGCACACTTCTAGAACAATTACCTGAGCTGCAGGGTCGGGTGCTGCGGATGCGATATGGGATGGACGGCCAGGAGCCGATGAACCTCACTGGTATTGGTCGCATCCTTGACATCAGCCGTGACCGTGTTCGCAATCTGGAGCGCCATGGACTCAGTGGTCTGCGCCGACTGAGTGCAACGGTTGAGGCTTATGTGGCTTGCTGAATGATCCTGAGCAGTAAGGGATTTACCTTTTCAGGGACTTCGTCGTGTGGGCAATGCCCTGCATCATCGACTACCTCTAGGGAACGTATGCAGGGCAGCAATGCAGCCCAGCGATGGGCCTCCTCTAGTGGTTCCCAGGGATCAGCTGCTCCCCAAATTAGATCTACTGGCATATTCAGATCGGCCATCAGCTCTGGTGCCAGGTAGTCGTCGAACAGGTTTATGAAGCCGTGGAAGGCTTCTACGGCACCTGTTCGTTGAGCAGGCTTTTGGAGCATGCTCATCAAGGAGTTGTCCAGATTGTTGCCGCTTGGGTAGGCCTGCTTCAGCACTCTTCTAATCACGATTGGGTTTGATGCGTTGCGAAAGAGGCTGCTACTCAGCCAGCGCTGTCGAACCAGACTTTTCAGCCATGGCCGTGTCCAGCGCATCCAACTGTTTTGTTCGTCTAAGCGCTTGTCATCTAATGTGCGCTGTGCGCAGTCGATCAACACCACACCGCAGCAGGCGTCTTCGAGTAGCTGAGCTGCACGTAGGGCAATCACACCGCCGATTGAATTGCCCACAATTCTTACCGGTGTCTGCACCACCTCGCGGCAGAAGGCTGCTATTTGGCTTCCCCAGCTATCGAAGTCGTAGCAGAAGTCGCCTGGATGAGGGGCTTCACCGTGGAGTCTTGCTCGTGGTTGGCTGCTGTCACCGAAACCGAGTAGATCAATGGCGTAGCAGGGGCTCACCTGGGCTAATACCGTTTGGTTGTGGCGCCAATGTTCTTTGCAGGCTCCAAATCCATGGATAAGCACCGTTGCAGGGATCGATTGATCAGCGACTGCCTCTGAGCTGAAGCAGCTCCAGCTCACTTGCCATCCTTGCCAAGACCAGATGTCAGTGGAAATAATCGTCCAGCAAAAACCTATTGTCTTTACTTTATTGGTTTTTGGCCCTCACATCAGAACGTGACAGCCTGGTAGCCAGCAGATAAGCATGTTGCTCTTCGTCCATGAATGAAAAGCCTGGTTATTACCAACGTGTCAATACTGATTTGCTCGATAGGATTCCTCTGACGGCCGAAACGGTCTTGGAGGTGGGTTGCGGTGCAGGCGCTTTAGGTGCCGCGTTTAAAACACGTCAGCCAAATGTGACCTATTGGGGAGTGGAATACGAGGAGGCACATGCAAACTACGCGCGTAAATTTCTTGATTATGTAATTTGCGGAGACGTTGAAGATCTTTCTTTAGTTTTGCCGCCTTCAGGATCAGTTAATTGCATTATTTATGGTGATGTTCTTGAATATCTTCGTGATCCTTGGTCTTTGCTAAGGCGTCATGTAAAACTTTTGGCTGACGACGGAGTTGTTCTGGCTTGTATCCCAAATGTTCAGCATTGGTCTGTTTTAATAGAGCTGCTTAAAGGTAACTGGCCACTCCTCGAAGAAGGAATCTTTGATAAAACGCATCTGCGTTGGTTTACTCACGATAGTATTGTTGAAATGATGACCCAATGTGGGCTTCATCTTGATGAAATTTATCCCAGAATTCTTCAAGTAGAAAAAGCCGAAGCTTTTGTCAAGGCATTGCAGCCTGCTCTTAGTGAGCTCGGCGTCGATTCTCGAAGCCTATTCCAGGGCGTAGCACCA
>JASLWC010000036.1 GCA_030741055.1 Prochlorococcaceae cyanobacterium ETNP18_MAG_14
AGCTTTACTGATTTATCAGAAGACAATGGGGAACGCATAGGCGAAGAAGTGGCGCTTGAAGGATTTGCATATGCATTCCAAAAATGCCCTACTCGTGCCAAAATAATTTTCAAAAGTTTCTCGAACCAGTAATAATTTATTCTATACAAACAAAACATAGCATTATTTATATAAAACCATCCTCAAGCTTAATCGAATAACTCAATTGAATTGTCTCTCAGTTGGCTAATGGGCCAATATCTACTAAGCACTTAAACCGACGAAAACACTCTAGGCGATGAATGGTTACTCAATAGAAAGTAATCTAGATGGTTATTAAAAATAACTCGAGCATCTGGGAGAATTAGAACACCTCGCAGAATTACAGCATGATTGGGCGTCTGTTCACAGGACTAATCAGCCTGGCACTACTTTGCAGTGGATGCGCCTCGATTGATAAGGGTGATAACTCTCGTTTGGATTTGATTAAAAAGCGGGGCCAACTTCATTGTGGCGTCAGCGGCAAAATCCCTGGTTTCAGCTTTCTAAGTGGTAATGGTAGCTATGAGGGGCTAGATATCGACATCTGTCGCGCCATGGCAGCTGCATTTGTTGGCGATGCAAGCAAGGTGCAATATCGACCTCTCACCGCACCAGAACGCTTCACTGCACTGAAATCAGGCGAAATTGATTTGCTCTCACGTAATACAACATTCAACCTCAGTCGTGATGCAGCTGGAGGCAACGGTCTCACCTTTGCGCCAGTGGTCTTCCACGATAGTCAAAGGTTGATGGTAAAGCGAAGTAGCGGAATTAAGAATCTTCAGAATCTAAAGGCTGCCAATATATGCGTAGGCTCTGGGACTACAACAGAACAAAATCTCAATGACGCTTTCCAGGAGAGGAAACTCTCTTACACACCTATTAACTATCAAGACCTGAACCAGGTTATAGCCGGCTACCTGCAGGGGCGTTGCGCTGCGATGACTTCTGATGGTTCTCAGCTAGCTGCAGCACGTTCTAGTTTCCCAGACCCTGACCAACACATCATTCTCGATGTTGCCTTGAGTAAGGAACCACTAGCACCAGCCTCAGTGGGTGGTGATCAGCGCCTTGGCGATGCGATGCGTTGGGTGGTATTCGCTCTTATCGCCGCAGAGGAATTCGATATCACCCAAGAAAATATAAACAGCAAGCATCAACAAGCTAAAGCCAATCCCCAACTCTCATCGCTAAGAAGATTCCTTGGAGTGGATGCTGGTCTGGGACAAAAGCTAGGTCTTGCAGATGACTTCGTGGTCAAGGTGATCCGAGCCACAGGCAATTACGGAGAGATCTACAACCGCCACCTGGGTCCAAACAGTTCTGTGACAATTCCACGAGGTCTGAATAGCTCCTATAGGAAAGGAGGCTTGCTGATTTCGCCTCCTTTCAACTAACCCCCATGAAGCGTTCTCAGAAGTTTTACTTGCAGTTTGGTCTTGCAGTATCTCTATTGATATTCATTGGGATTTTGATCTACAACCTTTGGGTGAATCTGAGTCGCACCGACATGTTGCTTAGTTTCCGTTGGTTAGAACAACCTGCAGGATTTCCACTCGCCGAACATGCACTTTCTTACAAGCCATCCGATAGTTATATCTGGGCCCTTTGCATGGGCTGGTTAAACAGTCTCAAAGTCATCATTTGCGGACTGTTAGCAGCAACGGTGCTTGGAATTCTCGCTGGTACTGCCAGAAGCAGCCGCAATGCACTATTAAGAGCTCTCTCGAGTGGATATGTGGCCTTGATCCGGCAGATCCCTCTATTACTGCAACTATTCTTCTGGTATTTCGCTGGCTTTCTTCGCCTATCGCAGACACCACTAGCACCGTTAGGAACGCTGATACAAGTCTCGAAACAAGGGGTGGAACTGCTCGGGTTACATCTCAGTTCTGAATTTTCGGCATTATTGGTTGGTCTGAGCGTCTTTACAGGAGCTTCAATTGCTGAAGTTGTAAGAGGCGGGATAAATTCGGTACCCCGTGGTCAATGGGAAGCATTCCGCAGTCTGGGTTTGCCAGAAGGCCTCGGACTGCGCAGTGTGGTACTACCCCAAGCCCTACCAGCCATCCTCCCTGGGCTGACAAGCCAATATCTCAACCTGGCCAAAAACAGCACCTTGGCGATAGCCGTAGCTTATGCCGATCTTTATAAGGTAATTAACACAACAATCACGCAAACCAATCGCGCCATTGAAGGATTCCTACTACTGCTGATCAGTTTTCTGATGCTAAATCTGCTGATCACCGGAGGCATGGAACTTCTCAATCGTCTCGTGCTCAAATCCCAGCAATCATCTTAAGCTCAATTAGGTATTGGTATTTCATGGACTCATTACTTCAACGCCGCATCGCAGCTGTTCTCTTGTTTATTGCTGCTGCTATTGCCATCTTTTTGCCTTTTGTATCGGCCACCCTGCTAACCATTGCCCTGGGAGGGGCGGCCTGTGCCGCAGGTATTGGTCAATTACTGCGTCTAGGTGGTGAGGCGGGCTTGCAGGGGAAAGTGTTTAGAAGCCTCACTGGCTTGCTCTACATCGCAGCTGCTCTATGGATTCTGATTGATCCGATCGATAGTGAAATCAGCCTTACTCTGTTTGCAGGCGTATTGCTTCTGGTAGAAGGCTTAATGGAATTAGCCGGAGGTGCTAGTTCCCCAGGCCCTTTAAGCGGATTGGTTATCTTCGATGGAGTAATTACAGCAATCTTCGGTCTATTGCTTGTTATTGAATGGCCTTCAGACAGCATTTGGGCTCTCGGAACACTATTCGGTGCAGCATTATTCCTGTCTGCAATCAACCTACTAAGAGCACCTAAGAGCGCAGAGACCACTTAAAAGATTGATATAAAATTGATATAAGCAGGAAGATTAACAACTTATCTTCAAATACAATCAGTATCGATTGAAATGGAGAAATTTTACAAATACCTAGGTGATATATCTACTCCAAATTAATATTACAATGCAAAGCAATTAGCAGATTGCCACTCCCAGCCAAGGCTTAGCAAGCAAAATGATCCTTATGCTTAGCGAAGCAGTAAAGCAGGCGTTAAGCAGAAGATGATGATCATTATCTCGTAAAGCATCATTCCGCCGTAGTGGATGCGATCAAAGCTTCTCTTACTTAAATCAAGGAACCAGCGGGAGTGCCAGCGGTAGCCCCATTCACGGTGCCGAATGAAGGCGATCAGCCAGAACGTTAATAGTGCGAAATTTAGGATCGTTGCCTTTGCGAAGATTTCAGCGAGATCAGCTCTTGCCATTAGCCAAATACAAGATTCCTTCAAAGGTTTAGCAAAGGCTTTTACTTCTCACCATGACAAGCTCAACAAAGTCAACAGAGCGATTGGTTCAACAAGATGCACAAAGTGGCTTACGTTCATTGTTTACGTCGATGGACTATGCCTTTGGGCATGGCCCTTGATCGTTTCTGTCTCAAGAAAAGATCTCAAATCCTTTTTCTAGTTCCCCCGAGTACACCTGCTAAATCACAATGCAGCCTGGGCCAAGCGCTTTTAAACGTCTAAAACGGCAACTCTTGGCCAACCCTCTGGATGGCTTGATTACTGTTGTGGTGCTTGCCCTGCTTGGCTGGGCCACCATCTCAACTCTGCATTGGCTTGTTTTCGGTGCTGATTGGCGAGTAGTAAGTCAAAACCTGCCGCTTTACGCCTTTGGCAGCTATCCAGCTGATCAACGTTGGCGTCCGTTTCTTTGGATTGCCCTGCTAATAACCCTCACCTTGCTAACGCTTTTGGGGCCAAGTCGGGGTTGGATTCGAAAAGCTTTGCCATTGGTATGGATTGCGATGGTGCCCTGTGGTGTTGTTCTTCTAGCTGGAGGCTTCGGCTTACTACCGATCCCTTCCCATGCATGGGGTGGGCTAACACTCACCCTGCTGCTCACCGCCTGCAGTGGTGTTCTCGCTCTACCGCTGGGGATACTTTTGGCGCTGGGGCGTCAAACCAGCCTGGCAATAATCCAACGCAGCTGCGCCGTCTATATAGATGTGATGCGGGCTGTTCCATTGATCGCGGTGTTGTTTTTTGGTCAGCTTTTGATCCCCCTTTTCCTACCTATGCATCTAGAGCTGAATCGGGTTCTGCGTGCTGTCTTGGCCTTCGCATTATTTCTTGCTGCATACATTGCTGAAGATGTGCGCGGTGGCCTGCAGGCAATTCCCCGAACCCAACGTGAAGCTGCTGCCGTGCTCGGACTAAGTCCTCAGCAAACTCTTTGGCTGGTAGTTTTGCCTCAAGCTATGCGAACAGCTCTACCGGCCCTGACCAATCAAGCAGTTGGCTTGCTTCAAAATACAAGCCTGATGGCCATCTTGGGTTTAGTGGAACTCCTCGGAATTAGCCTCAGCCTTTTAGCCAATCCTGATTTCATCGGCCGCTATTTAGAGGTTTATATCTGGCTAGCTGGGGTTTACTGGCTGGTTTGCACTGCCATGGCCCTACTTGCCCGTCATCTTGAACATCAACTCAGCCCACAAACCTCTGCCAATTAATAGAGATGATGCCAGCCATTAAAGCTGCAGGTCTGGTCAAATCATTTGGCCATGGTCAGCGAGCACTAGATGACGTGTCGTTGCATGTATACAGCGGTGAGGTTTTAGTTGTTATGGGACCTTCTGGTTCCGGAAAAAGCACGCTGATACGAACTTTTAATGGACTTGAGTCCATCGATGAAGGGCATCTTGAAGTTCTAGGTATCCCTTTGGATGCTGATCATGATGAACGTCAGATAAGACGTGTTCGTCGACGTGTAGGCATGGTGTTTCAACAATTCAATCTCTTCCCACATCTATCCATCCTCGACAACATCACTCTTGCACCCATTCGTGTTCAGCGACGTCCACGAAAAGAAGCCGAGAATCGCGCTATCGAATTACTTACTCAGATGGGGATAGCTGAGCAAGCAAGTAAATATCCTGCTCAGTTGAGTGGTGGGCAGCAACAACGGGTAGCAATAACCCGCGCGCTTGCTCTAAATCCAGAGGTCATGCTCTTCGATGAACCCACTAGCGCTCTAGATCCGGAAAGGGTTAAAGAGGTTTTAGATGCAATGCGATCCCTCGCTAAAGATGGCATGACAATGGTGGTCGTAACACACGAGATGGGCTTTGCCCGTGAGGTGGCAGATCGAGTGCTTTTTATGGATGAAGGCAGGGTTGTGGAGGTATCTCAACCAGATCAGTTAGACAAATCAAAACGCTGGCAAAGGATGGCAAGCTGGGGTGGCCAACACTGAATAGTCTTCTGTGCCTAGCTGATCTTAAACATCCTCCAAGAGTGAAATCAAGGCCAGAAGACAAAGGAATAAGTCGTTACTATTGTTGAATTAGCGGATAGAAGTCTATTTTTCAATCCAACATTGTTTTTTTCAGGGTAACATCTAATCAAGGCACATATTTATCTATTGTCTAATATAAACACAATAACGATGGCGATTGCGCACAAGGGATAGTAAAAGGTAGTCTATCGAGAACTCTAAACATCCAATGCTTTCACATACCTTCGCTGCTGCTTATGAATTCAGCCCTCTGGTAATTACAGGCGTTTTTTTTCTCGGCCTAGCGGTGCTGGCTGTCAGTATTTATTTGCCGTTTCGTGAGGCAAGGCTGAACCGGGAGAACTCACCGAATTCGAACAAGCTACCTCTTGAATGAAAAAATTGTAAAGCAGCCAATTCAGCGGCCATCGCATTGAAGCATATATCACAATTGCACCTAACAAATGTCAATTCACCAGAAATGGAACGCTGCAAGTTTAAGTTGATGCTAGGACTGGACAAGCGTGCATGTAGATACCTTTAAATCAATATCAGCCTGCGAAGTCTTAAGCTTATTCAAAAGCATATAAAAGCGAAGGTCAAATTAGATTCGCCTGAAAGAGTAACTCAATTAATTAGCTTAAAGATAACTTTTGGGATTTAATCGTAACGCCACTCTCTTGAATTCATACAGGAATAGTAGTAATAGGCCAAACTAACAGCTTGACGTATGCTTAATAATCTAGAGGAAATGCATCAAGTTGAACTTGATAACTGCTAGCATGAGTAGGAATTGTTCACCCTAAACAGGCAAGGCTAGTTCATATCAAAATCGCTAGAGAAAGTAGCCAACAAAAACGATCACAACTGGTAAAGCTATGGACTGTTCCAGTTGGAAATTGCTAAAGCTCAAACACCTATGCAAAGCTTCAAGTCGCTCAAGACAAAGCTGTGAGCTGGTCAAGAGCTTTTTCAGCAGCCACTAACTCTCGTTCGGTTTGTAGCCAACATTCATTCTCAAGCGGTAGGGTCTCTACTTGCTCTGCAAGCTTTAATCGCAGCTTTTCACGCTGACAACTCAAGGATTGACTTAACTGCAACTGTCGAAGGGGAATAGAGCAGCAAGAAGCAAAAGCCATAACCTCAGACTCACAGCTTATGGGCTATTAATACCTTGGCATAGCAGCAGTCCTTGACTCATCGACAAGTTCACAAACTAAAGGCCTGGGCCTTTGATAAAGCGTCGAAAGGTGAGGTTGATTCGTGGTTCACTTACTCTCTGTCGTGGCGGTAGCGCATGCAGCCACTCCTGCTGACATTCAGGATGCATGATCAATAGATCACCAGAACGCAAGTGCAACAGCTCACGCAAAGGCTGTTGACGATGCTTTAAGCAGAAATCCCTAGTCGCTCCAACAGACAGGGATGCGATTGAACTCTTGACATCAAGCTCTGATTCATCGTCTGCATGCCAACCCATGCGATCAAGGCCATTGCGATAAAGATTCAGTAAACAGCCATTGAATTTTTCGGCAGTCACTTGATTCACCTTCTTGAGCAAGGGTGAGAACCAAACAGGCCAACCTGCGCCTCGATGGACCACACCGCTGTAGCGATAGCTAATTCCATCTGCTGCCAAAAAGGCTGTAAGGCGGGGAACATAGTGCTCACGCCCATAGATGCGAACAACAGGTCTTTCCCAGTTCACGTAATTATCGAGCCGATCCAGCCACAACAGAGCTTCAGAGGGGTTCATCCAACTGGCCATCAAGGTCCATGGGCGAGATCCTGAACGTCGATTCATTAGCAGAAGCTCCGATATATGGTGCCTGATACAAGAACACCGCAAATAAGACTCATATTGGCCATTTAGATGGAAGCAGGTAAGAGTTGGTGCGAGTGTTAAAGCCTGACCAAAGCAGTTCGCAGGTGAAAACGATCAAGCCAAACCAAAGCGCTTTGATTCAGGCATTACTGAAACCGGAGGCCTATCCGCACCCTGTCAACAATGTGGAGCTGATTGAAACCCATATCTCCTGGGTGTTTTTAACCGGCAGCTATGCATACAAATTAAAGAAAGCTGTGCATATGGATTTTGTTGAGGCCACCACACTGAAGCAACGTCTGCACTTCTGCGAGGAAGAATTGCGCCTTAACCAACGCTTGGCGCCAGATCTCTACCTGGGCATAGCCCAAATCATCGGTAGTGCTAATCAACCGCAAGTTCTCGAAGCAAACATCGAACGCGTAGAGCCATCCATGAAGGGAGTGATAGAAGTCGCTGTAAAAATGCGTCAGTTCTCTGGCTCTCACCTACTTAGCACCTATCTAAAGCAAGGGGTTTTGCAGAATTTATCTCTAAAAGATCTTGCTCTCGAACTTGCAGAATTTCACCTCAGCGTCGAAACAGCACCTGCAAATAGTGATTTTGGTGGACTAGATGCAGTTATCAATCCTGTACATGCAAATTTACGTATTTTAGAACAATTAAAGTTACCTGACTCATTAAATATTTGGCTAGAAGAGCATCGATTCTGGGTTAGAACGCTACAGGAACAACTTTCAATGCGTTTTAAACAGCGACTTACAAATGGTGCCATACGTGAATGCCACGGCGATCTTCATGCCGGCAATATCCACCTAAAAAGTAATGGTTTCCTAGAGGTATTCGATGCAATTGATTTCAACCCATCTCTGCGGTGGATTGATCCAATCAGTGAAATGGCATTCCTAACAATGGATATCCAGATACGAGATCATCAAGGTGATGCAATGTTAGTCCTTAATGAATGGTTAGAACACACCGGCGACTACAAGGCTCTTGACCTTTGGCCTTGGTATTCGGCTTACCGCGCCCTTGTACGCGCCAAGGTGAGCGGCTTGCAGTGGCAGCAACTCTGCTCCCAGAAACAACTTGGATCCGTTGATCAGCAACGACTGCTACAACTTCGCAAGGATCTAGACCTATACATAGCGCGGGCAGGTCAGATCCAACTAACAAAACCAGCCGGCATCGTGTTAATGCATGGACTTAGCGGCAGCGGTAAATCCTATGTAAGCGAAATGCTCTATCAACTATTACCTGCCGTGCGAATACGTTCAGATGTAGAACGACAGCGTGTATGCGGTCGCCGTCCGCTACAGAAGCTGCTTGGAGTTGAGAAAGCATCAATAGAAAGAATTGGGCATACACCAAGCTTTAAAGGTGATCCTTATCGAGCTGAAATAAGCGGTTGGTTGTTCGATCAATGCTTGCCAAGCTTGACTCAGTGTTGTTTAAAAAGTGGCCTCACTACAATTGTTGATGCCACCTTTTTAAGAGAACGTGAACGACAGCGAATGTTGGATATGGCGCGCCAAGAAGGATACTCAATTGCCATTGTGGCCTGTGAGTGTAGTGATAGCACAGCAGAAAAACGCATCACCGAGAGACTAAAGGTAGGAGCTGACCCCTCTGAGGCAAATTTAAATGTGCGCGAACTCCAAAAGGCATGGCTTGAACCATTAACGTCTTACGAACAAACGCTAACAGTGAGAATTGCAGAGACTACACCGATTAAAATAGTGGTCAAACAGCTGGAGGATTTACTAAACTATTAGCCCAAGTGTGTTGACTAACTTTTAGCAAACTGTGCACATTCAAACATGAAGACTGTTGGTTAATATCTACCCTAGTTTCTTGAATTTATATATACATTAACTGGCACATTTTCAATGGTTTTTATACTGCGTGATAATCATCATGCCTATTGATCAAAAGTCTTAATTAAGCAAACTTACCCTCTGATAGCAGAACCAGAGCCAGTGCTGAAACAGCAAGTTGCGATGGGATCGCCATAGAGTTTGGGGGGTATCAAGATCAAAATTTTCTGGAGGTTGAACATCACCTCTAGCCTTGTCACGTTCCATTTCGGTCAACAGGCGGCCTGCGTTGTATTCCGGATGACCAAGATGCATTAGCTGACGTTGATCGGTAGTTTCAAAAATCGTGTAACCAACTTTTTCTCCATGGGCCAGCAAACGTAGGCGACCCTGTCTCTGGGCTGCTTCCATTGCAGCATCGGGTAGACCTGCATGGCGACTCTGCGGACAAACAAATCGATCGTCCTGAGTGCCCATGAGCGCATGGCCAGGCACCAAGCTGCGCATAGGGAAAACCCCGAAAAGTTTACGGTCGAATGCCTGTTTATCTACGCCTGCTAGATAGGCCAAAGCGAACCCAGCCCAGCACAAACCGAGCGTGCTTGCACAACTCCGGCGTGCCTCGTCGATCATTTTCACCAGCTCTGGCCAATAGTTCACATCCTCAAAGCAAAGATGCTCTACAGGTGCGCCAGTAATGATCAATCCATCGAGAGGCTTTGGCGTCATCGCTTCCTCCCAGCTCACATAAAGATTATCGAGATGAGCAAGGTCCCATGTTTTGTAGCTATGGCTGCGAAGCCTTATCCAGATTGGTTCAATTTGTAGAGGTGAAAGCCCTAGGGGATGCAGGAGATTGAATTCGTACTGCTTACCCAGGGGCATGATATTTAGGATTCCTATTCTTAGGGGCCGGATATCCTGCCGCTCTGCAAGTTCCGGCTCAATCCAAGAGATCCGGTTCTTCTCCACCGCGGCGATCTTGTGATAACTGCGTGGCAGGATCAGCGCCATTGCGGTCTCCAGTCTCAGCTGATGGCCGCTAGGGCCTGTTCAAAATCAGCCTTGATGTCTTGAATGTGTTCAAGGCCCACCGATACCCTAACCATGGTTGGGGTAACTCCAGCAGACTCTTGATCCTCGGCAGAAAGCTGTTGGTGTGTAGTAGATGCAGGGTGAATTACCAAGGTCTTGGCATCACCAACATTGGCTAAATGGCTAGCCAACTCAAGTCCATTGATGAATTGAACTGCATCATCAAATCCACCTTTGAGGGAGAACATCAGCATGCATCCCATGCCGCGATTGGTTAAGTACTTTTTAGCTTTCTCATGGTATGGGTCTTGCGTTAGGCCGGGATAGTTGACACTGGCAACCTTGGGATGATCCTGTAGCCAGCTAGCAAGAGCCATGGCATTAGAGGCATGACGTTCAACTCTCAAACTCAGTGTTTCGAGCCCTTGCAAAAGTAGGAATGAATTAAATGGACTAAGAGCTGCACCCCAATCGCGCAGGCCCTCGATTCGAGCACGCAGTGCAAAGGCCACATTGCGATTGTTTGGTACACCGAGCATGGTGCAGATGTCACTGCCGAATCCAAACGCATCCCAATGCACCAGGCCGTGATATGCCGCGCTTGGCTGACTCATCAGTGGAAACTTGCCATTACCCCAGTCAAAGGTGCCAGCATCGACAAGCACTCCACCAAGGCTGGTGCCATGACCTCCTATCCATTTGGTGGCACTTTCTACTACCACATCAGCCCCATGCTCTATGGGACGAAGCAAAGCACCAGCAGCTCCAAGGGTGTTATCAACAATCAAAGGAATACCCTTATCTTTTGCCAATGCTGAAAGACCTGCAAAATCAGGAATATTGAAGCGAGGGTTCCCCATTGACTCCACATAAATTGCCTTGGTATTAGTATCAATTTGTGCGGCGAAACTATCAACTCCATCGCCATCAGCAAACTTCACATTGATACCAAGGCGCGGAAACTGAACCTTGAACTGATTATATGTACCGCCATACAGAAAAGAGGTGGAGACAAGATTGTCACCTGCTTGCATACAATTTGTAATTGCTAAAAACTGTGCTGATTGTCCTGAAGCAGTTGCTACAGCGGCAACACCGCCCTCAAGAGCAGCGACACGTTTCTCAAATACATCCGTCGTGGGGTTCATCAGACGGGTGTAAATATTGCCAAATTCCTTTAACCCAAACAGATTCGCACCATGTTCAGCGTCATTAAAGACATACGAACTTGTTTGATAAATGGGTACAGCCCTTGAGTTGGTGACTGGATCAGGTACCTGGCCAGCATGGAGCTGGAGGGTTTCGAAGTGAAGTGACGTCAAGTACTCAGGGAAGAGGATGTAACTTCTTTCTAGCTACTAAAGCTCAAACTCGTTTCCAATCATCAGGTAGATCAGGTTTATCTGTCTTCGCTAACGATGGCAGTGTTTCGCGAATCATGGGAATCAACTCGGCTCTTACCTCCTGCCGAAATCCTTCTACAGCAGAACCATTAAGTACTGGATACGACTGATCAGCATCAACATCACCACCTCTCAATGGGCGCCATTTTGTTGGTTCTTGAGCCCTCAAAGCGTTTAACGGTGCCTGGAAATCAAAATTCAGCAACTGGCCATGTTCAGCAGCAAGGCTAGATGCGCGGCTAGTAATCGACTCACGCAAAGCATCAAACTTCTTTGCCTTGAGTGTGTCAGGGAGACCAAGAACAGGCTCGTAATAGTCAAGTGCTCGCAACTCCTCCTCTAACAAGATCGGCCATACACCACGAGCGTTTTGTTCAAGTCCAAGTGCTGACTCGGCCTCATCCATGGCCTGGAGATAAAAACGCAGCCAGCGGTAGTAAGACTTCTCCTCAGTGGGCTTTTTAGCGGAAGCTTTGCCAGTGACAATTATTGGTAGAGCAGCCTCGGCCTTGCGGAGGAACTGACGGTCCTCCCTTTCCAAGTTCATCGCTCCCCATCGCTGCCTGTAGTCCCATAGCTCCGCATAACGGGCTACATCATCAGTGGACCAGCCAACTTCCTTAAGCTCATCGGCTCGGTGAGTGGATTCCTTGGCCACGCGAAAGTTTCATGTTATGAACCGCAGCGTAAGCGGCTGTGTGCAGAAAGGTGAGATAAAAAAAGTTTCCGCCGATTCCAGTAGGGTCAGTTTTTGGATTAATTAGTCATAATGGGCAAGCGCCATCTCGCTCTAATGCTCATCAGCGTTGGGGTTATAAGCGTGATGGGTAGCTTGGCCTTCAATGCTCCAAGCACCAACAATGTCTTGATATCGAAAGACAAAGTTGCAACAAAAGGACCAATTCTGCCAAGTGATCCTGAACTGCCGCTTATGGCAGATGGACGCCATTACCCGATAGTTCCAGCAGATCCAAGCGAGATCGCAGCCTTGCTTCTTGCTGTAGAGAAAGCTCTACATGATTCAACTACTTCTGCAGAACAATTGCCAAGCCTTGGACATCAGCAACAGGTGATCTATAGGCAGTTATCTAAGGATTACAAAAAGTCTGAAAAGGTACTGAAAATGTTGCCAACGCGTTGGCAACATGTAGCCAAACGCCATCTAGCAGCAAGGCGTGAATTTCTGAACATGCATAGGAATAGCAATATTCCTCGCCTGTTACCCGCATGGAGAATCATCGCCCCAGAGCCCGCTGAAAATCTATTGAGTTATTACCGCAAAGCAGAAACGGCTACAGGTATCGGTTGGGAAGTGTTGGCAGCAGTGAACCTTGTAGAAACAGGCATGGGTCGAATTGACGGTGTATCTGTAGCTAACGCCCAAGGTCCTATGCAATTCCTGCCAACAACATGGAATGAGCAAGGCATTGGCGAAGGCGATATTCGTGACCCGCATGATGCTATCCAGGCAGCAGCTCGATATCTAGTTCGTCGTGGCGGACTGCAAGACATACGTAAAGGGCTATGGGGATACAACAACAGCAACCACTACGGAAAGGCCGTGCTCGAATATGCAGCTTTATTAGAGGAAGACCCAAGAGCATTTAATGGGCTTTACTATTGGGAGATTCACTTTGTCAACGAAATGGGAGATTTATGGTTGCCTGTTGGATATAACCAAAGCAAACCAATTCAAGCATCCTCATACTTAAAGCAGTTCCCTGCAAGCAAACCAAAATAAAGGTCTACAGAGAAATCTGAAAAAGTCTAGCTAACTAGCTTGTCAATAAGAATGAGTAACAATAGTCAGTACTATTTGAAAAGGGAATTCCTAAGTATAGATTTGGGGGAAGTTAGTAAAAATGTAAGCATGATAACACTGCCGAGAAGATAAAGGGGGTAAATAAGAGTGGCTTCAAGGATTGAAGAATTCATCAAGCCAAAGACCTAAAATTAACTTAAAGTGACAAGAAATATTGATATTATTTCATTCTACCTAAAGTATAAACGCTACCCA
>JASLWC010000037.1 GCA_030741055.1 Prochlorococcaceae cyanobacterium ETNP18_MAG_14
TGTAACGCAGCTCTTCCACAGGAGCAGTAGCTCCTCGCACTGCATTTGCAGCGCCAGTGCGCATTAAGCCCTGATCAGCCACCAGCCATCGAGGGCTGTTCTCTGCAAAAAGCGCCACCACATCACCCCTGCCAATACCGAGATGGCGAAATGCCGCGGCAGCTAAAGCAATTTTCCCTGCAAGCTCTCCATAGCAAAAGCGCTCGGGGTGAGCTGCATGGGGGGCATCCACCGCCAGTATCTGCCCATGGTTCTCTGCCAACCAAGGCCAGATCTGATCAACGCGGCCCATGCTGGCGACATGGCTCTGACGAGCTAACGCTTCTTCTTCCTGTCGCGAAGGATGCCAGTACGCCTTAGCAACCGAACCCTCAAGGCTGTTTTCTCTCACCTTGCTACCTGCTGTCTCATGTGACATCTTCAATGCGCCCAGGACTACTAACGGCTCTCATCAAAGGCAAATACTGCTTGATTAACAAGTGAATCTGGGGTCTGCCATGCCAAGCCAAAGCGTTCACTCAAGCTCTGACGCAGCAAAGGCTGAACCTCCGCCACCGTGAGCCCAGGAATCCATTGATTAAGCCGACCCACCGGATGGTTCGCCAGACCGCAAGGGACAACAGAAGAAAAACCCTCTAGATCACAATCCACGTTAAGAGCCAAGCCGTGCTGGGTAATCCAACGACGACAACCAACGCCAATCGCCGCCACCTTGTGGCCTTCTAGCCATAACCCTGTAAGCCCATGCAGACGTTCACCCGCCAATCCCAAAACAACTAGGACATCAATCAACACCTGTTCAAGCTGACGTAGATACCAGTGCAGGTCGGTTTGATGACGCCGAAGATCCAAAACGGGATAGGCCACTAGCTGGCCAGGTAAATGATGGGTGACCTCCCCACCCCTATCGATGCGATGCAAAGCAGCCGGAGGATCCTTGGTATCAAAGAGCAGATTGGTCTCACTTGCACCACGCCCCAGGGTGTAACACGACGGATGCTGCAACAGCCAAACCGCCTGCGGGGCAAGGGGTTTAGCAAACATGTGTTGCTGCCACTGCCGCTGCCAGCCCAAGGCTGTTTCTAACGGCACCAGCTCACTGCACTCAAAAAGAAAAGCCGCTGAAGGCTGTACTGATGCAGAAATTTTACTTAGCTTGCTGATATCAACCGGCACCGGAGGGATGCCATGAAGCTGCTGATCCATGGTCGCAATCTTGAACTGACACCTGCCCTACGCGAATACACCCAATCAAAACTAGAGCGAGCGGTTCAACACTATGAAGACATGGTGGTGGAAGCTGATGTACACCTTTCGGTAGCTCGAAACCCTCGAGTGCCGCAGCAGACTGCCGAGGTCACCGTTTTTGCGAATGGCACTGTGATCCGCGCTCAGGAGCGCAGTGAAAACCTTTACGCCAGCATTGATCTGGTAGCCAGCAAGCTCTGCCGTCAGCTACGCCGCTACAAGGAGCGTCAGAGCGACCATCACCACAGCCACGGGCATCGAGCATCTTCAACGCCAACTACTGAAGCGGTGATCGATGAAACTCAAGTCGATGGTTCCCTACTCGATGGCAAAGAGGCGCATCTACCCAACCCAGGGGTAAGGCGCAAATACTTCCCCATGCCACCAATGAGCGTCGAACAAGCCCGGCATCAACTAGACCTGATCGACCATGACTTCTACCTTTTCCGCGAACAAGAGAGTGGTGAACTACAGGTGATTTACCGGCGCAATCACGGCGGTTATGGCGTAATCCAGGCTCGAGCATGAGCGCAAGCAGTATTAATGTCGCCCCCCTCCAAGCAGCGTGACCTACCGGATCTAGCACCACTGATCGATCAGGCGCTGCTAGATCCCCACCTTGATCAAGAGGCCCTAAAGCAGGCCTGTGATGCCGCACGACACTTCGGCTTTGCCGGTTTGTGCACCAACCTTATTCGTCTTCCAGCGGCTCGCGAGCGGCTCGGAGCTCCAGGGCCGACAAAGCTCATTGCTGTAATCGCCTTTCCCTTTGGGGCCATACCAAGCACGCTGAAACAAGCCGAAGCCGAATGGGCCGCTGCTAATGGAGCCGAGGCACTCGAAGTGGTTCCCGATTTCTGGGCCCTCAGCCAGGGCCAAACCGAATGCTTTGCAGAAGAACTAGCCAGGCTCTGCGCGCTGGGGCTGCCTGTAGCCGTTATCCTCAACATCGCC
The DNA here is from genome assembly GCA_030741055.1 of Prochlorococcaceae cyanobacterium ETNP18_MAG_14. Lineage (GTDB taxonomy): Bacteria > Cyanobacteriota > Cyanobacteriia > PCC-6307 > Cyanobiaceae > Prochlorococcus. The sequence goes on from JASLWC010000037.1 coordinate 2,203, forward strand.
CACCTGCATGCAGACAGCCTCGCCCTAGCTGTAGATGCCGCCATCGATGCCGGTGCCAGCGGCATACAAACTGGCAATGGATTCAGCCCAGCAGTATCTGCAGCTGATGTTCGTCAACTAGCAAGCCTGGCTCGAGGCCGTTGCGCGATCAAGGCAGCAGGAGGGCTTCACACTCTCGATCACAGCCTTGAACTAGTAGAAGCCGGTGCTAGCCGTATTGGCACCAGCCGCGGCCCAGAACTAATGCAAGCACTACGTCGCGGCCAAGCGTGAGTGGAGAGCGACGTCTAAACGGCCTCTCCCTCAAGGTGGGCCCCCTCGGGGAACATGATCGACTTCTCACTCTGCTCAGCGATCAAGAAGGAGTGACACGCCTTGCAGTGCCAGGAGCTAGACGGCCGCGCAGCAGCCTTGCTGCAGCAGTGCCGCTCAGCTTGCTGGAGCTACAGATAGGAGGACGCCGTGGCCTGGCCAGAGTGCGACAACTGAATGTGCTGCGCAACTTCAGTTATGTAGGACAGCAGCTGGAGACACTGGCTACTGCCCAGGCCCTTGCAGAACTCAGCTTGATGTTGGTAGCAGGCAACGATCCTCTGCCTGGCCTACTCAGCACAGTGCTAATCCATCTCGAGCGACTCGAAACCCTCAGCCAAGTTCATCCGCTAGATCTAAATACCACCCTGGCCTGCAGTGTGCAGGCTTGCGTTCACCTGCTTGCCTTAGGTGGCTATGGCCTACCGGTGCAGGAATGCTGCCGCAGCGGCTTAGCGCTAGAACCACCCATAGGTCAATGGGAATGGCGCTGCAGCCTGATGCCAGAAGAGGGCTTCGCAATTGGCTCCCTACCCGGAGCAGCACTTGAACTAAACCCATCAGAGCTGGCCTTATTACAAAGGCTGCTTCGCCCTGCCCTACCCATTCGCCGCGATGGCGAACTAATGGGTCCCAGAGAAGTGTGGCTGCGGCTACTCGCTGTGGTGGAGTGCTGGATTCGCACCCATCTGCCACACAACCTGCGTGCCCTGGCGATGTTGCGAGAATCGCTCATTAGCGCAGGCGATGGGCGATCATGACCGCGACACCAAATCCATCTTGAGCGGTTCAAATCTAAACAACCCTGAACCGACCCTGCCTACTGGCGCGAATCCCGAAGGGCGCCGCGGGTTGCAAGCAGTGCTCAAGCTGGATGGCTTTCGCCGGCTATGGATTGGTCAGATCTTCTCCCAACTGGCCGATAAGTTCTACATCGTGCTGATGGTGTACCTGATTGCCCAGTACTGGGTTAGCAGCACGCCTCAAAGCAACGATGCCCTAGCTGAGTTTGCAACAGCGATTCGGATGAACTTCGAAACGCGCGCCCAAAGGATCACTCTCTTAGCTACAGGCATCTATGTAGCAAACACCATCCCAGCAATGGTGCTGGGAACAGTGGCCGGGGTATGGGCCGATCGCTGGCCGAAACGTCGCGTAATGGTGGCTTCCAACGCCTTGCGCGCTCTGCTGGTGCTATTGGCCCCAGTCTGTCTATTGCCAGGCCCTCATTGGATAGGCCTTAGCTGGGGATACTGGGCGCTGCTGGTGATGACCTTTCTCGAATCAGTCCTTACCCAGTTCTTCGCACCTGCCGAGCAAGCATCTATTCCAATTTTGGTGCCCAAGGAACATCTCCTGGCTGCCAATTCTCTTTATCAAGCCACCAGCATGGGCGCCACGATCGTGGGCTTTGCCCTCGGTGATCCGATCCTGCGATTTCTAAAACAAACCTTCTTATCCATTGGGCTCAATGGAGGGGAATTCCTGTTGCTGCCTTTCTGCTACGGCATGGCAGCCCTCAGCCTCAGCACGATTCGCATGCAAGAGCAGCGCCGCATTAGCGGCAAAGCAAGTGTTTGGAAAGAAATCGGTGATGGGCTGCAGGTACTAAAAGAAAGGCCAACGGTACGCGCGGCCATGGGACATCTTGTATTGCTCTATAGCCTCCTCGCCGCGCTGTATGTCTTAGCCATCAGCCTCGCCTCTTCTATCCAAAGCCTTGGACCTACACGCTTCGGCACACTGCTTGCAATCAGTGGTCTAGGCATGGCCCTCGGCGCTGTGGTGATGGCCCAGATCGGCCATGACTTCAGCCGCCGCCGTCTTGCGGCCACAGGCCTAGGCGCAATTGGCTGGAGCTTGGTACTACTTGGCCAGCTGCAGGGGTCGATGAGCTTCACTTTGCTGCTCTGTGGGGTATTGGGAGTAGGCGCAGCGCTTGTGGCGATTCCAGCGCAGACAACTATTCAAGAAGAAACACCAGAAGCACTGCGCGGCAAAGTATTTGGGCTACAAAACAACCTGATCAACATTGCTCTGAGCCTTCCACTTGTCCTGGCTGGCGCTCTAGTAAGCGGTTTTGGGCTCGTGCCAGTGTTGTGGTTGCTTGCTGCGCTTGCACTCTTGGCCGCTTTATTAGAACGTCCATGGCAGCGCTGCTAGCTTTCACATTCGATTAGAGGGTTGCAGCAGGTGGCGCACATCGCCTGGCTGGGAAAAAAAACACCGTTTTGCGGCAACGTCACCTACGGTCTCAACACCACAGAGGCCCTAAAGGAACGCGGCCATCAGACCAGTTTCATTCACTTCGACAATCCAGGCGGCTTAAGTAACGGCGAGAGTGCCCTGTTGGCAAACGACCCAGAAGTGAGCCTGCCATATCTAGTGAAATCTCAGGTTTACACCATCCCCTTTCCAGGAGCGCAGAGGGAACTAAAGGAATCATTCGAAAGGCTGCAACCTGATCTCGTCCACGCCAGCCTCACTCTTTCTCCCCTTGACTTCCGGCTACCTGAGCTCTGTGAGCAGCTCAGTGTGCCATTGGTGGCCACCTTTCACCCGCCATTTGATAGCGGCATGCGCCACCTCACGGCCGGCACACAGCAGCTCACCTATCAGCTCTACGCCCCTGCCCTGGCCCGTTATGACAAGGTGATCGTCTTCTCCGAATTGCAGGCGGAAGTTCTCACCAAACTTGGTGTATCAGAAGAACGACTCGCCGTAATACCCAACGGAGTAGATCCTCAATGTTGGGCACCAGCAAGTGCGCAAAACACCAACCCGAAGCAGCAGGAAGTGCGCAAACGCCTTGGAAGCGATCGAATCTTCCTTTACATGGGACGCATAGCAGCAGAAAAAAACGTAGAAGCACTGCTCCGCGCGTGGCGGCTAGTTGATACCAAGGGTTGCCGACTGGTAATCGTTGGCGATGGCCCTCTGCGTTCAACCCTGCAAAACAACTCCACCACCACGAAAGAAAGCGACGTGCTCTGGTGGGGCTATGAGTCAGATCTAAACACCAAGGTGGCCCTACTCCAATGCGCAGAGGTGTTCTTACTGCCCAGCCTCGTGGAAGGGCTATCTCTGGCATTACTGGAGGCCATGGCAACAGGCACTGCCTGTGTAGCCACAGACGCCGGAGCTGATGGAGAAGTACTCGATGGTGGCGCCGGCATCGTGTTGAGCACCCAGGGTGTCACCACCCAATTGCGCACCCTGCTACCAGTACTAAGAGATCAACCCGTACTTACAGCGGAACTGGGACGCCGCGCGCGAATGCGCGTACTCGAGAGATACACCATTACCCGCAACATCGATGACCTGGAAAGCCTCTATGGAAAATTACTAGGCGTGGAACCTATGGCGGCCTAAGTAATCAGGCCAGTTCACGGCTACGTTCTGCGGCGGCAACAACAGCCTCAATCAGAGCAGAACGAACTCCGGAGCGCTCGAGCTGTCGCAATGCAGCAATTGTGGTGCCACCTGGGGAAGTAACCATGTCCTTAAGTTCGCCTGGATGCAGCTTCTGCTCCTTAAGTAATGCTGCGGTACCCGCCAGGGTGCGATGAGCGAGATGATGAGCCAAAGCCCGTGGCAATCCTGCCGCCACCGCTCCATCAGCCATCGCCTCAGCGACTAAAGCAACATAAGCAGGACCAGATGAAGTAAGCGCCAAAAAGGCATCTAGCTGCGACTCCGGCAGCTCCAGCACCTCGCTAACCGGTAGAAACAATCTCTGCACGGATAATCTCTGCTCTTTAGTAACACCATCTCCCCAGGCCAGTCCTGTGAGCCCAGCTCCCACCAAAGCCGGAGTGTTTGGTACAGCACGCACACAGCTATGCCTAGGGAAAGTTTTCTGCAGACGCGCCAAGGTCACACCTGCAAGTACAGAAATCAACAGCGGTGGTGAATCCACGGCTGAATCAAGGCGAGTCGCAAAGGCCGCTACAGCATCTAACTGCTGCGGTTTAACTGCAAGCAATTGAATCGGTGCCATCCAGGCATCGACAGCGCTGGGATCACCAGAAGCTTTCAAACGCAAACCTTTTGGCAACTGAGCCGCAAGACGCTCGACGCTTGCAGTACGACCCACTACTGCAACAACATCTTCAGGAGATAATTCTCCCTGCTGAAGCAATGGCAAAACAAGAGCCTGGGCCATGCGGCCCAGGCCAATCACACCAAAAGAACAGGGTCTGTGGGGACTAGATACCTGCAGCTCTGGTGGCCTCCCATGCCGGAACTGGAGCGGAACCAACTACTTGAGACGATGACGACACTGCAGCCGAATCAAGATCCTGACTCACCACGGTGGGTGCAGAAGACTCGTCATGACTAGCATTAGAGACCGTGACACAGCTAGGAGCAAAGAGAAAGATGCTCTCCCCTACCCGCTCCTGATGGCCATCGATGGCGAAGGTGCCACCAGCCACAAAATCCACCGCCCGCTGAGCCTGATCAGGCTCCATCATCGTGAGATTCAAAATCACGGTCTTACGTTCACGCAAAGCCTGAATCGCACGAGGCATTTCATCAAAACTCCTGGGTTCCATCAGGTTTACCTCAGCAGAAGCTGAGGCAATACCTGGCATACCTATCACATTTGAAGAAGAGAAACCTCCCCCTAGATCAAAAGGGCTGGATTCAGATGGCGGAGCCAATGCACCCCCTCTGGCATGGTCACTATTGTGATCCATGTCCATCTGATCATCGGTTTCATAATCGAGGTCGTCGTATTCGCTATCGAGATAGTCGTCACCTGCAACAACGGCACGAAGGCGAGAAATAATCGACACCGTTGGAATCCTCTCGGGCTGATGTGAACGAAAATCGGCTTAAATCCGAATTGAATCGAGTTTCCTTTAGGAAAACTACGAAACATGACACTTAAATAGCGCCTCAAACAGGCCGGGGCAAGGGTTTAGACAGTATTGATTTCATCTACAGAAGAACGAGTTGCAGATATGCGTGCGCCAAAGAGAATTGAACCCAGTCTCAACCAGGTGGCGCCTGCTTTGATAGCAACAGGCCAATCACCGCTCATTCCCATCGAGCAATCCGACAAATCAAGCTGATCCGCTAGATCGCGACAGTCTCGAAACAGCTCCTGTCGTTGCTCGAGGTCAAGCGCTAACGGTGCCATCGTCATCAGACCAATAATCTTCAAATGAGGCAACTGAACCAACTCAGGCCAAGCCTGCTTGAGCTGCTCTAAAGAGAAGCCACCTTTAGTCGGATCATCCCGCAACTTGACTTGCAACAGCACCTCAGGGCAACAGTTCTCCTCAGCAGCAATTCTTGAGATGCGTTCTGCTAAAGGCTGAGAATCCACGGAATGGATCACGGCAAAGGATCTAACCACTGCACGCACCTTGTTGGCTTGTAAGCGTCCAATAAAATGCCAACGCAGAACTTTTAAATCAGCGAGTGCCTCCAGCTTGGGCAACGCTTCCTGTAAACGACTTTCACCAAAATCCTGCTGACCCAGCTCCGCGAGCTGACGTATTAAGGCTGCGGGGTGGCCCTTACTTACAGCCAGCAAATGCACTCCAACGGGAAGGCTGTCAACCAAGTCCCGCCAGCGAACAGACAAAGTCAAAACAGCGTCAGATATTCAGATAAAGGTCTGAGCAAACAGCTGCTGCCAACCCTCAGCTTCAGTGGAGCGATCGCGCCGACAACGCGATAGATGGAGTTCAGCGTAGTGGCGGGCGTCCTGATAGGGAATCACCTCAAACTGTGCCCCTCGAGGCTGCAGGGTGACAAGAAAAAACATCCTCTGGGCATATAGCGTGGCGTAAACGTCTCGGCCATCACCAGCAGGTGCCACGAGATAAAGCATTCCAAACGTGGGGTGATTGAGATAGCGCTCTACACCCACTTGCCGCTTTTAATCATCTACAAACCACCGTACTTCCCACGCAAGCCAAGAACCAAAATCAGCAACATGGCCGAAGCGATATTGAGCAAAGAAGATGCTCCAGCCAATACCAACTGGGGGCGGAATTGATCGGGTGGAAGCCAGAGGCCACCACGAGCAAGCAAGGCTTCTGCTCCTTGCTCAGCCCGCAAGAGAATATTGGCCAACAAGCGCTCACCCACTGAAAGGATCAAAGCAAAAGAAGCCTTGAATCCAAGCTTGCGCAAATTGACAGCCCGGCTAGCCAGAGCACGTAAAAGATTCTGCAACTCCTCCTGCACTAGAGGCAGAAACCGCAAGGCAAGCAACAACTGAAAACTGAGCCGATCAACAGGAACACCAAACAAAGCTAGTGGCGCTAGATACCAGCTCAAAGCCCAAACCAATTCTTCTGGTTGTGTAGTCAGCAGCATCAGGTTGACGCTATGCACGACCGTAAAAATCAGCGTGGAGGTGTTGAGGCCCAACTCAGCGGAACTGCGATCAATTACTAAAGGCCCCAATGCAAAAGAGCCAAGGCGGAGAGGACCAAGCCGCAACAACTCCCAGGAAGGACTAGTCACACTCGCCCCGGCAACTTCCTGCGGCGAACGCACAGCGAGGCTGGCGGCTGGCTCCCCGGTAGGCAACAACATCGAAAATAGCCCCACAAGAACACCCAGAAACAGCAAGAAGAGCAAAGATCGCCACCAAATCCGCACAGGTAAACCACTCGCCAATGTGATCAACAAGAGAGCAACGACCAGAGCAATACGCCACAAAGAACCAGCCAGGACTGGCGTCAACAGAAACATCAATACCCAAGCCAACTTCAAACGAGGGTCGAGACAACGCAACCAACCGGAACTACCGGCTACGTACTGTCCAATTGGAAGCTGACGCAACCAGTCCATGGCTCAGCCCAAATGGTTTTGATTGCGAGCTAAATCGCGTTCAGCGTCTCGTTGTTGCTTACCACGCCAAAACAGTTTCAAAGGGGTGCCATCAAAACCAAGGCCCTCTCGCAACTGCCTTTCTACATAACGGCGATAAGTATCACCAAACAACTTGGGGTCATTAACAAACAAAGTAAAACTAGGCGGTCTAGTAGCAACTTGAGTCCCGTAATACAGACGTCCCTGACGACCACCACGAGTCGTAGGCGGACTGCGCCAACTCAACGCTTCCTTCAATACTTCATTCACCACTGATGTACTCACCCGACGGCGATGCTGCTCAACCGCCAAGGCAGCCAAAGCGAAGATACTTTCCAGCCGCTGCCCAGTTAGTGCAGAGGTGAACAACATCGTCGCCCAATCAAGGAAGTAAAGCTTGGCGCGCAACTCTTTTTCCATCATCGGCATGGTGTGACTATCTTTCTCGACCGCATCCCATTTGTTCACCACCAGCACGCAAGCGCGGCCATCTTCCTCAACCCTGCCAGCCAAGCGTTGATCCTGCTCTGTAACCCCATCGAGGGCATCGATCACAAGCACACATACATCGCTGCGTTCAATCGCCTTAAAACTACGGTTGATGCCAAAAAATTCAGGGCCGTAATTCACACTGCGACGACGTCGTATCCCAGCGGTATCGATCAGCCTCCAAGATTGACCTTCTCGCTCCAGGCGAGTGTCGATGGTGTCGCGTGTAGTGCCACGAATAGGACTGACGATTGCGCGCGCCTCACCGCAGATGGCATTTAAGAGGCTCGATTTACCAACATTGGGCCGGCCAATAATGGCCATCTGAATCGGTTCAGCCTCTTCTGCCTCCTCATCCTTCGGCGGTAGAAGAGCAAGAACACGATCAAGCAGATCACCGGTGCCGGCTCCATGGATTGCAGAGATCGGATAAGGCTCTCCCAGCCCAAGACGCCAAAAATCAGCCGCCATCGCCAAACCCTGATCTGGCGACTCACATTTATTAACCGCTACCAGCGTGGGGCAGGAATGGCTGCGTAACCATTCAGCAATCGACTCATCTGCAGCCGTAACACCCTGCTGGCCATCAACGATCACTACTGCCACAGAGGCTTCTGTCAGTGCCAAGTTGGCCTGTTCGCGAATCTCTGGCAAAAACTCACTGTCGTCATCGAACACCAAGCCTCCGGTGTCAACCACTTTGAACTCGCGATCACCCCAGAAACCATCCTGGTAGGTGCGATCACGAGTAACGCCAGGCTGGTCATGAACGATCGCCTCACGACTACGACAGAGGCGATTTACCAGCGTGGACTTGCCTACGTTGGGGCGACCGATGATGGCCACTACCGGACGCACCACTGAACTGGATCCTTGCAATTATTCCCAGACCCTACAGAGGCATCGAACAGAGAAATCAAAATTGATGCACTAAAAGCGCAAAGCGATCAATGCAAATCAGCTCGAAATGGCCTTGCTGATTCGCTTTTTGATGGAGCTGAGCAAAGCAATCCAATGAATAGAGAAGGTCTAGGCATAAGCGCTCAACTCATAGAGCTTGAAAAGATGCGCGCATCAACACCGACGCCCAACAACCAAGCCAACACTATGCAAACGAAAACATGTTACAATTTTTCTGTTATACCTGAGGCTTCGGGGTAATGCTTGTGCCGCCTAGTCATTCGCTCAACACCAAACGCGAGCAAAGGCGCCAATGGCGCAAACAAAGGAGAATGGAACTACTACGAATCCGTCACGATCTCATAAGCCGCCTGAACGCAGTAGATAGAGCTTTGGGCTCTTTTAATCCTCCAGAAAAACAAACCAAAAGGCAAAAGGTTTAGCCTGCGTATATCATCAAGCAGGTCGAAGACCTGCCAACAGAGGCTATCTTGACAGCCAATAATTATTCAGCAAAAAATCAAATATCAACTAGAAGCTTTTATGTTATGCCAATGCTTTAGTGGCATCATTTACATACCACATGCCACCAAGTCAACCCAGAACTCAACAGCCGCTATAAAAAGCACAAAGCCTCAACAAAGATTAGAGCAATAAAATCGCACGAGAGCAACCAAACGGAAACCCGCAGGCCATCAACAGACCATCCAATAAGAATATAAAGGCCCACAAGCAAACAAAACAATCAATCAACTACTGCCATGGCTCATTTGACAACCAAAAAAAATATCTGCCAACAAACTCCTCGATTATTTCGATGGTTTAGATATACAAATAGATCATAAAAGCAATACTTACCCAATACGACTCGCCCATATCCTCAATTTCAACAACTACTAACAGTGCCCAACACAGTTGAGTTAGGCCTTCAAGCCAAACTCACTCGACAATCGGATCACCTGGATGACCTCGTAGTGGATCAATAGGAGGTTCAAAGAGCTGCGGCAAGGGTCCTTCTTCAAGCAGTTCTTCTCCACGCTGCGCCAACCAGGCCAATAACCAGTTCACCGCGGTAGCACGACGGGTGCGACGGGGTTTGAGCTCAGAAATGCGATAGCCGGCAAATTTCAGCTGTTCTTTCAATAGCTGTTTATGGGGTTTCGCTATAGAACGGGTGAGCTGTACAGAGGCTGGCCGCTGAGCGATTACAGGCGGGGCTTCAGGAAAGGCCTGCTTCCAGGCCTGCGGAGTTGCTGGCCCAGCCAACCAGGCTGCACCGTGCTCCCCACTGGTTTGATAACCAAGACGCTCCCAAACCAACTCAGCTACAAAGCAATCACTAATTCGATCTTCGATAATCTGCATCAACAGGTCCCGACTAAGGGGCCAAATAGGCGGCACCCCATCTAAGGAAGGCTCAGACCCAGAAGAGAATTCCGACACCTGCACAAGTAATCAGAAAGATCACAATAATTCCATGAACAAGGCTGCACCTGAACTAACCATGCCAGGCAGAGGAAAGCCAAGAACACTGCGTTGCCGGGTGTTGCAGTCGCCGCTTGCAGGCGTTAGTGATCGCATCTTCCAAAGCCCATGAAGACGTTGGGTTCCAGAGGCGTTGCAATTCACGGAGATGGTCAACGCCACCAGCTTGGAACTAGGCCACGGCCTGCACAAGCTCGATGAGCTAGCCAATGAACCTGGAGCTATTGGTGTGCAGTTGTTCAACTACCGACCAGAGGCCATGGCAAATGCTACACAGCGAGCATAAGACAAAAGACTAATAAGCAAATATTTTAAAAGCTGCTGGTGATACAGCCACGATGGAAGACTGAAAGAAAGGTTTCTGTGAATACTCAGGCACAGTGCTTTCAAATAATGAATGAGGATATTTCAGAAGTGGCTATAGAAGAGAAATGAACGGATGAAGGACAAATCAAGTTTTAGTAGAAGCAAAGGAAAGGACAGTGATCAGAAATAAAGATTTCAGAAACGAGTTTGATTTCCTTTAAAGATGATAAAAGCAATTAACGATACAAAGCCCAAAAGTGTTCCTGCCAATAGATAATAAAGATACGAAAGAGGTATATCAAAAAAGAAGGGGAGAGGCATTATAAAAAGCTTTTGGGAAATTATAATGCCTAGTTCATGAATTTTGTCGATCGCTCATCGCTTCTGTTGACAATAAAGAGGAAGAAGTTCGCTGCAACTTTAGTACAAGTTCAATCCTTGATTTTAAAAAAATCTAACGAGAAAGGGCCCAAAGTATCTGCTTCTTTTTCTTCATTATTATGTTGACAACTGATCAAGACACCTTCGCCTAAGCCATACTCGATGCGCACATGGATATCTCCGGTCTTTTGATTCGCCTTAAGAAAAACCGGTCCATCCTCAGTTGGTTTATCGACTACATTCATGGCAGTCCAATTAAAACGAGATTCCATCTCTCTTAAAACAAAAATTGCCAAGCTAGAGGAAGGGGCCATGATCCCCACCGTGAACCAATCAGCGTCGCCAATATAGGCACAAAGTTGATCAAGTAAGTGCTTAGATTGCGTCGCGTCAAGACTGGGAGCCGAGCGGTGACCATTGAGATCCTTTAATGACTTAATCACCAGCTCAGTCATGCCACAAAAGCTAC
>JASLWC010000038.1 GCA_030741055.1 Prochlorococcaceae cyanobacterium ETNP18_MAG_14
CTTTTGCACCTTTTTTGATATGGACTACTGCTGGTAGCTTGATTTGGACATTGCTGCTGACTTTTGCAGGATTTGCACTTGGTGAGAGTTACAGCAATGTGGAGTTATGGATTGACCCCGTTTCGAAGGTGGTCAAGGTGGCGTTGGTGGTGGCTGTTTTCTCCGGAGGGTTTTGGCTGGCCCTGCGCATTTGGCGGCGGCGTAACGCTGAGGATTGAACCCCTTGTCCAGCTATTCCCTGTCGCTTCAGGTCTTCTGATTAGACGGCCCTAGCGGGAACGCCGCCTCACCAGGGTTAGCCGGACCGGCCACGCGATTAAGGGCTCCGGGGGGCAAGACCTGGAACTTTCAGTCCCACGGTTGCTCTGGCTAGGCCTGCGCATCTGGCGCAGGCGGCACAACAGTGATTGATTAATGAGTTATTTAGAAGGGCACTTCCTCTTCGCTTGGGCTGTTCCCAAATCCCCCACCGCCAAGGTTGCTTGCTTCTGCATCCCGTTTGGACCCAAGAAGCTCTAAACGATCGACCCGTATGACGGGTTTGCTTCTTTCCTCGCCAGTATTGCGGTCTGTCCAGCGGTCTAACTTGAAACTTCCGATAATTCCCAACAGGGAGCCTTTCTTGACGTAGTCGGCGGCGACCTGGGCCTGCTTTCCCCAGATCTCTAGGTTGAACCAGTCAGGTTCATCGTCGCGACTGCGGCGGTTTACGGCCATGGTTAGGTTGGCCACAACACTGCCAGATTCGAAGTAGCGGACTTCTGGATCGCGGCCGGCTCGACCGACGAGGGTGACGGAATTAACTCCCATAGATGACTCCTAGTGTTTGTGTTAGGTCAATGATGCGCCACGGTTTAAGTGGCTGCTTATAAGGAGTTCCACCCTCAACGCTGGGTGTAACAGATGGCGGTGGCTACTACTCCTATGATTCGCCGACTTGAGTCCCGCGCCTGTGTTTTTCCGTCGCTTTCAGCTATCACGCGACATCGGCATTGATCTGGGTACGGCCAACACCCTGATTTATGTGTCGGGCAAAGGGATCGTGCTTCAGGAACCTTCAGTTGTCGCCCTCGATCTAGAGAACGGTGTGCCCTTGGCTGTTGGTGACGATGCCAAGCTGATGCTTGGTCGCACTCCTGGCAACATTCGTGCTGTTCGACCTCTGCGTGATGGCGTGATCGCTGATTTCGATGCAGCCGAGCAGATGTTGAAGACCTTCATACAGAAGGGCAATGAAGGTAGAGGCATTGTGGCCCCACGTTTAGTGGTTGGTATACCGAGCGGCGTTACCGGTGTTGAAAGGCGTGCTGTGCGAGAGGCAGGTATGGCAGGGGCTCGGGAAGTTCATCTCATTGATGAGCCTGTTGCAGCTGCAATCGGGGCAGGTCTTCCTGTTACCGAGCCGATTGGCACCATGATTGTCGACATTGGTGGAGGTACCACAGAAGTGGCTGTCCTCAGCTTGGGAGGAACTGTTTTGAGTGAGTCGGTCCGCGTGGCCGGTGATGAAATTAATGATGCTATTGGCGTTTATCTGAAGAAGGTTCACAACCTTGTGGTGGGTGAGCGCACGGCAGAAGAAATCAAAATCCGCATAGGTTCCGCTTTCCCTAATCATGAGTTTGATCAGCAATCCATGGATGTGCGTGGCCTGCATTTACTTTCTGGCTTACCTCGCTCGATCAACTTGCAGGCTGGAGATCTGCGTGAGGCGATAGCTGAACCACTAAATGTGATTGTGGAGGCGGTTAAGAGCACCTTGGAACGCACGCCACCAGAATTGGCTGCTGACATAGTGGATCGCGGCATAATGCTTGCTGGTGGTGGTGCTTTAGTGCGCGGTATTAGCGACTTGATCAGCCACGAAACTGGCATCTTTACCCATGTTGCAGAGGACCCTTTGTTGTGTGTCGTCAATGGCTGTGGTCAGGTGCTTGAGGATTACAAGCGGCTGCGTAGGGTGCTCGATACGCCTGAATTCAGCCGCTCTTCTATGACGGCCTGAATCGATGGGGGCTTCCCCTTCTTGGCAGGCCTCTTTTCGTTGGCGGCATTGGCGTGGAATCTTGCCATGGCTGTTGTTAGTGGGAGCCCTGGGTCTTGTGCGTTGGAGCAAGGGTGCCGGTTTTGCCGATGCTTATGCCCTGCTTAGTCGGCCGTTTTGGCCTGGATCAGCTCAGCGAGAATGGATTCTGGCTGGTTCTCAATTGGAGCAGCAGGCCAAACTGCTATTGCTAGAGCAGGACAACCAAAGACTCCGTGGGTTGCTTGCACTTGGTCAGGCGCCAAAATCTGGTCGAATTTCAGCGGCGGTAATTTCTCGCACCCCTCAGGGGTGGTCGCAGCAGCTGATGTTGGGCAAAGGCCAACTTGATGGCATCGCTCAGGATGACGCTGTGATGGGACCTGGAGGATTGCTTGGCAGGATTCAAAGTGTCACACCCACAACAGCACTTGTTCAATTGCTCACAGCACCAGGTAGTCGGGTGGGGGTTTGGATACCGCGCAGCAATCGCCATGGTCTCTTGGTTGGCATGGGTACGAGTAGACCTCAGTTGAAGTTCATCGACAAGGATCCGAACGCATTTCCCGGTGATCTAGTCAGTATTTCTCCTGCCAGCACGTTGATGCCTGCCAATCTTCCTATTGGTGTGATTCAGTCTGTAGACAATCGAGCAGTTCCGGCTCCTCTTGCGGCGGTGCAGCTAATCGCTGCACCAGAAGCTATTGACTGGGTGCAGGTGCAGATTCGTTAATGACGCGCCTTTACAAGCAACCGATCTGTTTAGCTTCAGCCCTCTTGGTGCCCTGGCTTACCCTCGCGGCACCAGCCTGGCTAAAACTTTCTGGTGTTGGTCCGTGTTGGGCATTGTTGTGGTTATTGCCTTGGGCTCTTGTTGATGGACCGGTTTCGGGACTCATCGCCGGGCTTTGCCTTGGTTTGGTACTAGATGGCATCTGTCTTGACGGGGCGAGTCACTTACCGGTGCTGATGGCGCTTGGATGGTGGTGGGGTCGACTAGGCCGGCGGGCTCCTCCGATCAAGAGGAGTTTCAACCTCGGATTGTTGACATGGTTTGGCACTGCTTTGCTTGGCTTGAGTTTGTGGATACAAACTCTATTTATTCAGTTCGATAGCGCGACACCTTGGCTTCAGTCATGGGGCTGGCAAAGTTGTTTGGCGCAATCTTTCATTACTGGATTAGTTGCGCCGCTGATTGTGTCTTGGCAGCTGTTGGTTTGGCGACGGCGGGCTCGAGTTTGAACAGGCCATGAAAATTTTGCGGATACGACGAAAGATCTTTGTGGCAGGTCTTGTCGTAGTTGGGGCAGTTTTGATTGGTTGGGGGTGTCGCCCCAAGCAACAGCCTGCGGCTGATCTGCAGCTTTGGACCTTGAACCTGGCGAAGTTCGAGCCATACATGAAGGGGGTAATAGAGGACTGGCAAGAGCTTCACTCTGGGGCAGTCGTTCGCTGGACTGATGTGCCTTGGGATGTGGAACGCAAGTTGTTGGCTGCGGTGTATGCGCGTACAGCTCCAGATGTGGTCAATCTCAATCCTCCTTTTGCTGCAAATTTGGCCAGCAAAGGAGGGCTAATGGATCTGACTCCTTTGTTGCCTGCTGATGCAGCCCAGCGTTACTTGCCGTCGGTTTGGCAGGCTGGACGTGATTCCAAGGCTGGCCAGATTGCCATCCCCTGGTATCTCACGGTGCGCCTCAGCCTGGTGAATCAAGAGATATTGGATCAGGCAGGACTCAAAGTCCCACCGCGGCGTTGGCAGGATGTTCCGGCCTTTGCGCGTCGCATCCGCGAGCGCACAGGCAGCTATGGCTTGTTTGTCACCGTGGCGCCAGACGATTCGGCTGAATTGCTCGAGTCGATGGTGCAGATGGGCGTCACCTTGTTGGATTCCCATCAGCGGGCTGGTTTCAATACTCCAACAGGGAAGAGGGCTTTTGCCTTCTGGACAGATCTCTACAGGCAGGGCTTGCTGCCTCGCGAGGTGGTGAGCCAAGGCCAGCGACGAGCAATTGAGCTTTATCAGAGTGGTGATTTGGCGATGTTGGCTAGTGGTGCTGAATTTCTGGACAGTATTCAGACCAATGCACCTGGAGTAGCCAAAGCCACCCAGTCTCATCCACCACTCACAGGTGATGATGGCAGCGCGAATGTGGCGTTGATGACCCTGACTGTGCCAAGCCAGTCGCTTCATTCTCAAGAGGCGGTGGATTTTGCCTTGTTTCTGACCAATGCTGCCAATCAGGCGCGTTTTGCGCAGGAAGCCAAGGTATTGCCATCGTCACTGCAGGCTTTGCAGCAGGTGCAGATGGCGCTCAAAGCTGAACAGCCCAAGTCGCATAAGGCTGCTCAGATTCGTGCTGCTCGAGCACTATCTGCAAAAACCTTGGAGCGTGCGCGGGTTTTAGTACCTGCTACGCCTGGGGTTAAGCGACTAAAGAGCATTATTTATACCCAGTTGCAGCGGGCCATGCTTGGCCAAATCAGTAGCGATCAGGCAGTGGAAGAAGCAGCTCGCCAGTGGAACCGTTATGCCAAAGCCAGATGGCCTTAAATTCACACTTATCCATAAGTATAAGTACTCTATAAATCTTAAATAAATAGAAAAACTGTCATTTCGCAGGGCTTTTAGCCATTTTCCCTTCAGGTAGAGGGGGTAAGGTTGTGTTTCTTCATGTCAGGGAATTCTCATGAACGAGGGAGGCACTTCTCAGCTCCAGGCTATTGACGTGTCTGAGCATCAGGCTCCCGCTTCTCTAAAAGGCACCATCCTGGTTGTTGATGATGAGCCGGCCGTTCTGAGGATTTTGGTGACGCGCCTTCAACTTGCCGGCTATCGGGTGATTTGTGCTGAGGATGGAGAAGAGGCTCTCGAGGTATTTCATCGAGAACAGCCTGATCTGATTGTTCTCGATGTAATGCTTCCCAAGCTGGATGGTTTCGCTGTTTGTAGGAGGCTTCGGGCGGAGTCCTGCGTGCCGATCATCTTCCTCTCAGCATTAGAGGCCATTTCCGAACGTGTGGCTGGCTTGGATCTTGGGGCAGACGACTACATCCCTAAGCCATTTAGCCCCAAGGAACTCGAAGCGCGTATCGCCACGATTTTGCGTCGCGTGGGTTCAGGTTCTTCCACCACTGAAATTAGAGATCTTCCCGTAGGGCAAGGTGTCCTTCGTGTTGGTGATCTAGTGGTAGACACCAATCGTCGTCAGGTGAGTCGTGCTAGCGAGCGTATCGGTCTCACCTACACCGAATTCAGTCTTTTGGAATTGTTGTTCCGCGAACCAGGCAGGGTGGTACCCCGGGCTGAGATTTTGGAGCAGCTCTGGGGTTATCCACCTCGTCGAGCTGCCGATTTGCGTGTAGTTGATGTTTATGTGGCTCGCTTGCGCGGCAAGCTTGAACCCGATCCACGTAATCCAGAGCTAATACTTACGGTTCGGGGAATTGGTTACTCTTCCCAGCGCGTAGGGGAGATGCCGGTTGCGGTCGCAAGTTGATCAACTAGACGGGTTGAACAGAGCGCTGACGCCATTGACCGGCAAGATGGCGCTCGTAAGTTCTTATTGCCTTGTCTGAGCTGCGCGAAACTCGCCTAGAAAAGGCGAAAGCCCTGAGAGAGCTGGGTGATGGTCCCTATGCTCTGCGTTTTGAACCCAGCCATCGCACCGCCACCCTGCAGGCAGAACATGCTGATTTAGCTAAGGGTGAGGATCGGCTTGTAACTGTTTCTGTGGCTGGTCGAGTAATGACCCGTCGGGTAATGGGCAAGCTTGCTTTCTTCACCCTTGCGGATGAGACCGGCACGATTCAGCTGTATTTGGAAAAAGCCACTCTTAATGCCGCAGTAGCGGATTCGCCGGCTTCAGGGGAGTTTGATCAGCTAATCAATTTGGTTGATGCCGGCGATTGGCTTGGTGTCAGCGGCGTTCTTCGTCGCACTGATCGGGGTGAACTCTCGGTGAAAGTGAAGCACTGGCAGATCTTGAGCAAATCTTTGCAACCTTTGCCCGATAAGTGGCACGGTCTGGCGGATGTGGAGAAGCGCTATCGGCAGCGCTATTTGGATCTAATTGTTTCACCTCATTCACGCGAGACTTTTCGAAGGCGTGCCCTGATGGTGAGTGCTATCCGTCGATGGCTTGATGATCGTGCTTTTTTGGAAATAGAAACACCAGTTCTACAGGCTGAGGCGGGTGGCGCAGAAGCCAGGCCATTTATTACTCATCACAACACACTCGATCTCCCTCTCTATTTACGGATTGCCACAGAGCTACATCTCAAGCGGCTTGTAGTGGGTGGTTTTGAACGGGTATATGAGCTTGGACGCATCTTTCGTAATGAGGGAATTAGTACCCGTCACAACCCTGAATTCACCACAGTCGAGGTTTATCAGGCTTATGCCGATTACATCGACATGATTGATCTCACTGAGCAGCTGGTTGCTTCGGTGTGTACTCAGATCTGTGGATCTACCAAGATCACTTATCAAGGTACAGAGATTGATCTAACGCCACCTTGGAGGAAGGCCACCATGCATGAGTTGGTGCAGGAGGCAACTGGGCTCGATTTTATGAGCTTTGCTGACCGGCCTGCAGCAGCTACAGCCATGGAACAGGCCGGCCTGGAGGTGTCACCTAAGGCAGACAGTGTGGGTCGCTTGCTCAATGAGGCCTTTGAGCAAGCGGTGGAGGACAGTTTGATCCAGCCGACCTTTGTGCTCGATTATCCGATCGAAATTTCGCCTCTTGCGCGTAAACATCGCAGTAAGCCAGGGCTTGTGGAACGCTTTGAACTGTTCATCGTTGGCCGGGAAACGGCTAATGCTTTCAGTGAATTGATTGATCCTCTTGATCAACGTCAGCGACTCGAGGCGCAGCAAGCACGTCGTCAGGCTGGGGATCTGGAGGCTAATGGGGTGGATGAGGACTTCCTTCAGGCTCTCGAGGTGGGCATGCCCCCTACTGGTGGTTTAGGTATTGGCATAGATCGCCTTGTGATGTTGTTAACCGACAGCCCTTCTATCCGTGATGTGATTGCCTTTCCTCTGCTTCGGCCGGAGCTGAAAAAGCAATCTTCTTAGTGCGGAACCGTCGCAGTGGATAATTAACTCAGTGGCATGGTCCTCTTTCCATGAGTGGCGAGCGCGTAGGTTTCCGCTTCAAACACGCCGATGCGGTGGTCAAGCGCAATCCCCAAGGCCGATCCCGGCGAGGATGGGTTATGGAGCCTGTGGAACAGACCACCAGTCGAGGCACCAAAATGCCGGCCTATCGCATTCGTTGGCGCGATAGCGAGCGTCCGGAAATTGTGCTTCAGCACATGTTGATTGCGGACCCTGATCCAACCCCTCCTCCGGAGAACGTGAGTCTTGAACCGCCGGCCTCCAAGGCCTAAATCACGCCCTAGGGCTGTGCTTTCGTTTGAGCTCTTCTAACTCCTGCTGTGCTTCGAATGAGGTCCAGTCTTCTTCGAGTGTTGAGTGGTCCCTATTTGATTTTTGAGATAGTGCGCACAACCTTTGCTCGACGTCTTTGAAACGATTGCCCAGTTGATCAAGGTCTGACCACAGTTGTCGGCCCTGTTCCATTAATTCGGCTACGTGTTGGTCGGCCCGATCAGCCAGGACCAATGCGCCTGCTTTTTTGGCACGTTTCGATCTCGCTCTCCATTCTCGAACGTTGGTTGCTAGTTCGAGGAGTTGTTGGCGTTGCTGCTTTGCTTCTTTTTGAAGTTTCTGTCGCTGGCTTAATAGGTTGAAGTGATGATCTTTTTGGTGTTGTTCACGGAGAAGCAACTCCTGATATGGATTTTCCTTAAGGAAGGCGGTCAGTCTTTCTTCGAGGCCTCGTTCTAGTTCGTCGAGCCAGGTTGTGTTCATGTTTGACCTGGAGCACTGATGATCAGTGGGGCTTCGATTTCCTCTTGTAGGGGGGTGATCGCCGCCTCACGTGAGCGCAGTAGAAGTTGGGTGAGTCTTGCCACGCTTCCTTCTCCTAGATCAAGTTCAGTTAGCCGCTCAAAAGCTTTGTAATAGATCGCCTCTAGCTCCTTGATTAGACCCTCACGCTCTTGCCTGATTTTGCGAAGTTGCTCGGCTCGGCTCATTTGTTGCTGCTTTGGGCTTTGCAGTGCAGTTTGATGGTTTGAGCAAGTGAATGGAGAATTCGTTGGCTGGATCATGCCAACGCTGGACTCCATCCCAGCCAGCTTCAGCTATTAGTGCAAGAGCAGCTTCAGGTAGATATTTGATGCTGTATTCAGTAATTAGCGATTCACCAGCAGTGAATAGCCACTGGCGTCCAGCGACCGTTATCAGCTGCTTGCATTTGCTTACAAGTTCCATCACTACCCTGCTTTGCTCGGCTTGCCAGCTGGCTCGGTAGGTGAACTGGTCTAGGTCAAAGTCACCTTCCAGTTCATGGTTCAGTCGATGCAGCAAGTTGTGGGCGAAGGCTGCGGAGACACCGGCGGCATCGTTATAAGCAGCCACCATTCGTTCCTTTGGCTTGGGATGATCCAAACCCAGCAGTAGGGGGCCGCCATTCAATAGCTTGCGAAAGTTACGGAGTAGCACGATTGCTTCCTTGGCTTCAAAGTTGCCAAGGGAGCTGCCTGGGAAGAATCCGATGCGTCGCTGGCCTCTTAGCAGTGGATGATCAGGCAAGGCATCCAGTTGGCTGTGGTCGCAGCAGATACCGAGTATTGGCACCTCCGGGAACTGGCGTTGCAAGGCATTGGTGGACTCTTGCAAATGCTCAGAACTGATATCGATTGCTATGTAGGCAGCTGGTCGGAGGCTGCGCAGTAATGGACCAACTTTGCGGGCACTGCCGGCTCCAAATTCCACGATTACGCCAGATTCGAGTGCTGTGGCAATTGCCGCTGCCTGTTTCCCTAATAGTGCGGTTTCCGTACGGCTGAGGCTG
This sequence comes from Prochlorococcaceae cyanobacterium ETNP18_MAG_14, assembly GCA_030741055.1. Taxonomy (GTDB): domain Bacteria; phylum Cyanobacteriota; class Cyanobacteriia; order PCC-6307; family Cyanobiaceae; genus Prochlorococcus. The sequence goes on from JASLWC010000038.1 coordinate 8,953, forward strand.
TATTCAGGCTGCTCACAGATCTGTTCGAAGAGGCGGGATCCTTCAGTGTCGTAGAGCAGCCAGGCCGGCAGTTGGCGTGGTTTTTTTCTGAGGCCATCACAAACCATGCGTCGCATGTCGACCAGGGCTGGGTGCAGGTTGATCAGCTCTGCTTGCAATGGGCTAATAGTTGGAGCTTTCATCTCGCTAGCCGCATTCCTGAGGCCATCCAGCGATTAGCTGGTGAGAAGAAATTGCGATAGGTGTCCCTGGCGTGTCCTGCCGGGGTGAGCGCACTGCTGCCGCGTAGAACGAATTGAGAGCTCATGAATTTGCCGTTGTATTCGCCAACTGCTCCAGCAACTGGCTTGAATCCCGGATAGGGACGATAGGGGCTAGCGGTCCATTGCCAGAGCACGTTATGTAGTTGGTGCATCTGAGAGCCATTGGTCTCAACGGCACTTTCCCATTCGGCTTCAGTGGGAAGATGAGCATCGGCCCAACGTGCGTAGGCATCGGCTTCAAACCAGCTCAAGTGGCGGACGGGAGCTAGAGGATCTAGAGGTTTTCGTCCTGCCAGGGTGAATTCCCAGCTCCAATTGGTATCAGCTGTTTCTTGTCTCCAGTACCGAGGTGAAAGCCAGCCGCGTTGCTCACGGATTGACCAGCCTTCACTCATCCATAACTCCGGCCGTTGGTAGCCCCCATCCCTTATGAATTCCAGGTATTCCCTGTTGGTCACAAGCCTGTCGGCAATTTGAAAAGGTTGAAGCCAAACCTGATGTCGAGGGGCTTCATTGTCGAAGTGGAAGCCATTGTTGACGTCACTTGTGTCTGCTTGATCAATTCCGATATTTACCAGGCCACCTTCAAAGCTCAGCCATTCAGTTTTGCCTTCAGTATTCGCGCTCATTGTGGACATTGATAAATCCCACTTGTCTTGCCAATCATTTCGATAGGTAGGCTCTAGGGGTTGTCGGCTGAAGCCATCAAGCACATCCATCAGTAGTAGTTCCTGATGCTGTTGCTCGTGTTGAAGCCCCAGTTCAAGCAAGTTATTCAAGTCATCATTGCGATCGGTCAGTAGTCGCTCTAGTTCTTTATTGACGTGATTGCGCCAAGCCATCACAGCTTCGATAGATGGACGTGTGAGTAGGCCTCGCTGAGGCCTCGGGTGGCGATTGCCGAGGGAGTCGTAATAGGAATTGAATAAATAGTTCCAGCGGGGATCCGAACCCTCGTAGCTGGCCAGGTAGGGCTTGAGCACTAATGTCTCGAAGAACCAGTTGGTGTGGGCTAGATGCCACTTGGGCGGACTAGCGTCCGGCATGCCTTGTAGGCAGAGGTCCTCAGGTAGCAGGGGTGCGATCAACTCTTCACTGACTTGGCGTACATACAGCAATCGCTTAAGTAGCAAGTCTTTTGGTTGATCTAGAGCTATTGGGCTTTTGGCCATGGAGGCATCAAAGGCTGGCTCGGAACATAGGTTTATCGGATTGCTGTTGCATGACCTGTTTCAGTTGCTTATTGCAGGAGATGGAATCTCTGCTTTAGGGCTTTTACGATCAGCACACAGCTGCAACGTTTAGCTAACCCATGCGTCCAAAGTCTATTGAGCCATAAATGGTTTCTGGTTTCGTGGCGATTGGCATTTGAGCTATTTCAACAGCGGTTCAAGCTGTTTCTTCGCCTAATCTCCATTGCCTGAGGGCTTTAACGAGTGTGGTGGAGAATGGCCCTGTTAATGAGTCGTTTCGACGGCGCGCTGAACAACGTGAACTGGCTGCAGAAGGCAGCCTCTGGCCTGTAGTTGGGGCCTTGTTGGCATCTGCGGTGCTTGGCACTGCAATTGGTTGGCTCGTGCTCAGTCGTGCTAACCCTCCGGGGTCGGCTTCATTAATGAAAAGGGATTTATTAGCTAATGTCCCAGCTCTCAGCCTTCCAGTTGCAGAGGTTGATCAGCGGCAGCAGTTGTTGAGTCGGCTGAGGGCTTTGCAGGTTAACCAGAGTTGGTTTCTGCAGTTGGTGGATGAGAGTTGGCTGGCTCGTTCTTCGCAGAGAGGGGGAGGACTTCCTGTCGATGCAAGTGAGGATGCTCCTTTGCATCAGCTTTGGAATGACTTGGCCGAGGAATGGCTAGCGAGAATTGAACAACTCAAACCTCAGCTACGTAGTCGCCTGGGGGATTTGGAGAACAACGATTGGCAGAAGCAGAGGAAAGACTTGATGGCACAGGGGGTGAATGCTCGTGTGGTTGAGCAGTTAGTAACCGCAGGGGCACAGAACTTGCTTCCGGGTGCGTTCAATATTGATAAACCTGCAGAGCCCTATTTGCAGCTCTGGTATGCGGCGGCCTTGCGCAGCTTGGCTGATTTGCAGATCGAGATGCTAGAGACCAGACCTTCTACTCCAACTGTTTTTTCTACAAGGGTCTCTCCTGGCGGAGCGCGCTTGATATCGATCCGAGTGCAGCCTGGGCACCGTCTACTGCTAAGCATCAAAGGCTCACCGTTGATGCAGATGATCGTCTACAGCTTCAATGGTGATGTGGTTGCCGAGCGCGGTGCTTTGCGTGTGGTGAACCTACCGCTAGAAGCAGGCTCGCCTGTGCAGGTGCTAGTGACTAACGAAGGTGTGGCAACTGGTTTGCTCACCCTCTCCTGCCGTGTAGATCAGCAAGTCTTTATGTCTTTACCGGCTTTGGATCCGGATCCAAAACCGGATTCAGCCACCGGTGCTCTTTATAACTCAGAACAGCCTTCCATAACTCCGGTATTGCCCAGTTCTCCGCTGCAGGAAACTCTCGATAAGCCCACTCAAGTTCTTTTGGCTGATTAGTAGCGCGCCAGGGCGGACTTCACTTCTCGGTCGGCCTGTTTTTGCTTCTCGTCTTGACGCTTGTCGTGCAGCTTGCGACCTTTGCCCAAACCGATGGTGAGTTTGATCCATGAACCCTTTAGATGCAGGTTGAGGGGTATCAAGGTGAGTCCTTTCCTGTCGAGTTGGCCTCGTAGCTTGTCAATCTCACGGCGGTGAGCGAGCAGTTTGCGTACTCGTAGTGGATCGTGATTGAAGTAGCTGCCGGCATGACTATGAGGGGAGATGTGCACGTTATGGAGTTGCAGCTCGCCCTTGCGGATTAGGCAGAATCCATCGCGGAGATTTGCTTGGCCAGCTCGGATCGATTTCACCTCCGTGCCCACCAGTTCGATGCCGGTTTCAAGAGTGTCGAGGATCTCGTACTGATGCCTTGCTAGCCGGTTATCTGCTAACAGCTTGTTGGCTGCGGCTCTTGCGGCAGCAGCCTTTTTTTTGCTTGCTGTTTTCGCCATCTATTTGCACCGATGCTTAGACCCTATCCAGGGGCCGGTACCCTTTCAGCATGGCGATAGTGTCTTCCAGCGCTGGTCGGGCTGAGTCCCATTCGCCAGCAGCAAAGTCCAGGGTGGTTGATGCTGCCCCAATGCCAGAAGAATCTTGTCCACCACGAGAAGATGGACTTAGACCCCGTTGTCTGGATGACTACATCGGTCAGCAAGAGCTCAAGCAGGTGTTGGGTATTGCCGTAAAGGCAGCGATGGGAAGAGGCGAAGCTTTAGATCATGTTTTGCTCTACGGCCCTCCGGGCCTAGGTAAAACCACTATGGCCTTGGTGCTGGCTGAAGAACTGGGGGTGAAATGTCGGATCACCAGTGCTCCGGCTCTTGAGCGCCCGCGCGACATTGTTGGACTGTTGGTGAATCTGCAGCCTCGTGAGCTTTTATTCATCGATGAGATTCACCGACTCACAAGGGTTGCTGAGGAACTGCTCTATCCGGCAATGGAGGATAGGCGACTAGATCTCACAGTCGGCAAAGGCAGCACAGCTCGCACCAGGGCACTGGAGCTTCCGCCCTTCACCTTGGTGGGTGCTACCACCCGTGCTGGCGCATTGAGTTCGCCGCTCCGGGATCGATTTGGCCTGATTCAACGCCTGGAATTTTATGGTCTGGAGGATTTGCAGGCGATTGTTGAGCGTGCGGCGGGATTGTTGGGGCTGCAGTTAGCCGCGGAGGCGTGTCAGGAGATTGCTCGCCGTTGTAGGGGGACACCAAGAATCGCCAATCGTCTACTGCGCAGGGTGCGTGATGTAGCCAGTGTGCGTGGTGGGACGAGCTTGATCGATGCTTCGTTGGTTGATGAGGCTCTGACCCTGCATCGGGTTGATGCTCGTGGTCTTGAT
>JASLWC010000039.1 GCA_030741055.1 Prochlorococcaceae cyanobacterium ETNP18_MAG_14
AAGCAGGGTAATTAAGAAGCTGATATAGACCAGAGGGACTCCCGGATCACGCTTGAGCAGGAGGCCACTGGCGGGGAGAACCTGGTTTACACGTATGGGTAATCCCTTCACTTCTGCGCTTGGGCCATCTGGTCGCAGGCTGGCTAATCGTTGGCCGTTGGCATCAAACACTTGCACTGGGCCTGCTTCGTTTGCAAGGCTCAGCAGTATCGGCTCGCTGCCATCGGTTTTGGTAGGTAGGACCAGCCCCCAGACTTGTTCACCCAGCTCGGGAAAACTGCGAAGAGGAAGCTGCAGTTGAGGGCTACGACCGATTTGCAAAGTTATGGCCGCCAGGGACCAGTCCGCTTGATAGATAGTTAAGCCGCGGAATCGCAGCGGATGGTTAACACTTATTTCACGGATCTTTCCTGTTTCCTGGTTAGGTTCAAGCAGTTCAAGTTGAGAGCGGAATTGCTCGGCTCGTCCCGCGGGGTCTCGATCAATCCCAAATTTCTTCAGGGTAAGGATGAGGTGGCTGCTGCCATCGCTGTTTAACAGTTCAAGGGAATTCCCTGGAGCGAGGAAGCGTTCTAATCGGTCACCGCCTAGAGCCCCCCAGACCGCGCCAATCATCAGTAGTACCAGTCCGATGTGAACCAGTAGTGGCCCCGCACGACCGATTAATCCTCGACGTGCCGCCAATCTCCCAGGCTTTTGCTGTACTTGCCAACCTTGCTGATTGAGATGGGCTGCCAGTGTTTCGAGGCCTTTCTCTTTGCTGGAGCTCTGGATTGTTTCGGCGATGGCTAGTTTGCTTAATTGACGCGGTTCCCGGTAGTCGATCCATTGCAGAGCAGCCTGTAGAGCAGGCCACTGCCTTCGCCAGCTGCAGAGGATCAGTGCAAGTCCAAGCCAGGCAAGCAGCGCTAGAAACCAACTGCTGGTGTAAACATGATCCAATTGCAGTAGCAACAGCGTTGCACCATTGATTGCTCCTAGCCAGGGCTTGGCGTCATAAAGCTCTAGGTAGTGGCTGTTGGGTTCTCCTTGAGGGATTGCAGTGCCGATGGCGCTTGCAACAGCGATGAGCAGCAGGAGGCCTATCGCTACTCGTAGGTCGGAGATCCAAGCAAGGATGCGCTTAAAAATGGCCATGGCTCAGCTCCAGCGCGCTAGCAGGCTAAGTACGCCTGTTGTAAGCAGAACTGCTCCGCTCATCGGTGGGATCCAGCGACCTATTGGTCTCAGCGCCAGCAGCTTGGGGACGCTGGCGGCTGCGCCTCCTGCTAGTAGCAGCGGAAGAACCTGCCCTAGTCCAAAGCAAGTGAGCAGCACGATTCCCGCTAAAGGTTGGCCACTTTGGGCGATCCATCCGAGCAGCACAGCTAAAACTGGTGTGGTGCAAGGTGAGGCTGCTAGGCCAAAGGCCAGGCCAGCGGCTATCGGGGCGAGGGGTGCGGGCACTCGCTGCCGCCAAAGGTTTGGATCTGGCCCTGTAGGTAGGGGCAGCTTTATTAGGCCTAGGAGATTTAGACCCATGAGCACTGCGAGCAGTGCTACAAAAGTGGGCACTACGCCAGGAATTTGACCGTAGATCCTTCCGATCAGCCCACTGAGGCTGCCTAGTAGCACCAGGGCACCGACAATGCCTGCGCAGAAAGCCATGCTGCGCTGCCATGGAGGCTGCTGGCTGTCAAAGCCTGCTAGATAGGCCAGCGTGACGGGCAGAAGCGAAAGTGAGCAGGGCCCCAGGCTGGTGAGCAGACCAGCAGCGAAGACAAGAACCAGCGTGAGCGGACTGAGATGGCTAAGGCCGTGGTTGAGCAACTGCTCGCTGTTGCGGGCTAGATCGGATAGCGCCAGGTTCAGGGCAGGGATGGGCAGAGCCGGCTCTGCCGGATCAACTGAAGGTAGTCACCCTATCGACTTACGACGCTGACGACCGCAGCGTCCACCCACTAGACCTGTGGATTCAAGGGAACAGCGGATCAGTAGACCGGCAATTAGCACGCTGGAGATCAGTGAATTGCCTCCATAGCTCACCATTGGCAAAGGCAGGCCTGTTGTAGGCATAACGCCGGAAGCTACGGAAACATTGATAACTGCTTGGCCCACCAGGATCGTGGTGCAACCGATAGCAATTAGTCGTGATTGGTTGTGTCGACAACTCAGCGCCACCCTTAGCCCGAGAAAAGCCACCAGCATCAAGAAGGTCAACATCATTGCCGAGCCCACGAAGCCAAATTCCTCGGCAAAAACGGCATAAATGAAGTCGGTGCTTTGAATTGGTAGATATTGCAGTTTTTGGGTTGAGAGGCCGAAGCCCTCGCCGAACCAACCTCCGGAGCCAATAGCAAGAAGGCTTTGCACGAGTTGGTAGCCACTCCCTTGTGGGTCCTGCCAAGGGTCGAGGAAAGAGACCACTCTTAGTCGCTGATACTCATTGATCAGGATGCTGGCGGTTCCCAGTAGGCCGCCTGCCAAGGCAGTGGCTAGCAGGCTGCGCAATCTAAGGCCTGCAGCTAGTGCCATCAGCCACAGCAATATTCCCGTCAGAGCGGCGGTGCTGAGGTTGGGCTGTTTAAGGATCAGCAGCAGTAGGGCCCCGAAGCTGCACAGCCAGAGCAATTTCTCATCTGTCCTAATGCGATGCCAATGGGCAAAGAGGTTCGCTGCTTGAAGCACCACAAAGGGTTTGATTAGCTCCGAAGGTTGGATTTGGATGGGGCCGATGACCAACCAGCGACTAGCACCATTTACGGTGCTACCGAATACCAGGGTGGCAGCTACTAGTAGGCAACCAAGCCATAAGACTGGTCCCGCCAACTTCAGCCAGCGACGCAGATTGGTAGATATCGCTAATCCAAATAGGCTCCAGCTGGCGGCCATCCAGATCAGTTGTCGTTTGAGGTAATAGGCCCCTTCTCCCATTTCTCGAGTTGCAACCCACCAGCTAGCTGAGGCCAGTACCAATAGGCCTGCTAGGCACCAAAAGGCGAAAAGGCTAATTAGCAATCGACCTTCAGCGGGCCAGAGGGCCCAGGGCAGAGGCAGACGCTGCTGCCAGAAGGACAGCTGTTCGATCCCTTCATTGCGGCGTGGCCGCAATGTCTCTTGCCGTTGTTTGCGACTCCGGCGAGATAGGACGGAGGTGCTGCTCAAGGGGAGGAGTTTTAGTCAAGTTCCTCTATTCAGCCGTCTCGAAGGCATTTTGCCAAGTCTTACTGACAACAAAAAGACTATTGAGAGGCAAGGCCCGACAGGAGAAGTTAAGGGTGTCTAGTAGATCGTTGAGGGTGAGTTTCCAGTATTCACAAACTCCGTTCTGCTGTTTCGTTCTGCTGCAGAGTTCAACTTTGAGGATGTATCCACCTTTTTTTTGTTGGCCGCTGTTCATTAAACCAGCTTTGATAAGGGAGCTGAGTAATTGAAAAATTGTTGTTTTTAGCGCACTTTTAGCTACTAGTTCCCAGGGGTCTTAAAGGAGTGCTCTAGAGGAATGTCATCACTATCCATGGGGGTATGGCCATGAAATGCTCGATCTGTTGCTTTCTTCGTGTCGATGTTCTCAGCAGCTAATTCGTGCGATGCGGCGACCCCGGTTGTCAGTGCTTTTTATGACCGGTTTCCCTATCCAGGAGATCCTTTGCAGGATGGCCCACCGCCTGGATACAACTGGCGATGGTGCGTTGAAACTGCCTATGCCGCTTCTACTGGCGCTGTTGTGCCAAGGCGCGCTGGTGGAGAGCCTTTGAAAATCCTTGATGCCGGATGCGGTACGGGTGTCAGTACCGATTACTTGGCCCACCTCAACCCTGGCGCAGAGATCTTGGCTGTGGATATTTCTCCAGCTGCGCTTGAGGTGGCTAGAGATCGATTGCAGCGTTCTGGAGGCAACGATCAGGCTCATATTCGTTTCGAGAATCGCAGCTTGCTTGAGCTTGAAGGTGAGGGGAAATTTGACTACATCAATTCTGTTGGTGTGCTTCACCACTTGCGGCAGCCGGAAGCTGGTCTTAAAGCTTTGGCATCTCTTCTAAAACCAGGTGCTTTGCTGCATCTGTTCCTTTATGCCGATGGCGGACGTTGGGAGATTCACCGCACCCAGCGCGTTCTTGCAGCCATAGGCGTTGAAACTGATGAGCTGGGGCTGAGATTGGCCCGGCAGCTGTTTGAAACCTTGCCTGAGGGCAACCGTCTCAGAAGTAACTATGAGCAGCGGTGGGCTGTCGACTGTTCAAGCGATGTGAACTTTGCCGATATGTATCTCCACCCCCAGGAGACCAGTTACAACCTTGAACGCCTTTTTGTTTTTGTGGCTTCAGCTGATTTGCAGTTTGCCGGTTTTTCTAATCCCAAGATTTGGGATCCAGCAAGGCTGTTGCAGGGTGAATTGCTTGAGATGGCTTTGGCATTGCCGCAGCCTCAGCAATGGCAGTTAGTGGAAGAACTGGATCCAGATATCAGTCATTTTGAGTTTTTCCTTTGCAAGGGAGAGCACTTTCGTCAGGAATGGATTGACGACAATGAGCTGCTTGCTGCTACGGGAAGGCTTTCTAGTTGTTTAAGAGGTTGGCCTGGAAAGTTTCTGCTTGATTCAGAGATGGCTGCATTAGAGCTGAGTCTCGATCAAATTGAGTTGCTAAAGGCAATTGAATCAGCACCTGAAACACCCCTCGGAGGCTTGCCGCTTGGCTGGGATCTGACTCGGATCACTTCTTTGGCCAGGGATTTGCAGCGGCAACGGATACTTTTGCTCTCGCCAGGGATTTCCCCAACTACATGATAGATTCCGCGGGCCTTTATCCAAAGAGCCTCGGTGCCCTTGCTGGCATCCCCGCAGCTCCAGCCTGAAATTGACCCTCCTAAGGGGGGGGCGGGTGGACTGGAAACAGCTGCGGAGGTCAGACAAAACACTGAGAACTCTATGGATCCTGAGTCGTCGGCTGAGGTCTCTCCGGTTTCAGACGACGAATACGCGCAGCTTCAGCGGCGTTTAATCCTGGCAACGTTGGCCGTCTCCGCTTTTGCGGTGGCTATTACCGCGCTTGTCTTCGATTTCCACATCGCTAGCAGTTTGCTGGTAGGTGCTATTTGCGGAGTTCTCTACCTGCGGCTTTTAGCTCGCAGTGTTGGAAAGCTTGGCAAAGGTTCGAAGTCAGTGAGCAAGATTCAGCTTCTCGTTCCGGTCTTGCTTGTACTAGTGGTTTCACGTTTGCCTCAGCTTGAGCTTTTGCCGGCTCTGCTCGGCTTCATGCTCTATAAGCCCGCCATGATTCTGCAGGTTCTGTTCGATTCATGAATTCGAGCGTGAGCTAGACCAACTGAATTGCCGGCTTGCCGGCTTCCTCTCAAACCGTCGTCATCGCGACACCGATTTTCCAGCCTGATGGGTTCCTTGCCATTTGCTATTCCCTTTGCCGAACTGGAGGTGGGCCAACACCTTTACTGGCGGCTCGGGAATCTCCAGCTTCACGGCCAGGTGTTTATGACCTCCTGGATAGTGATTGGCGCCATTCTTGCCCTTGTTGTTGTGGGCACACGCAAGATGGAACGCGATCCACGCGGTGTTCAAAACCTGCTGGAGTTCCTCTGGGACTACATCCGTGATTTGGCTCGCACTCAGATAGGCGAGAAGGCTTATCGCGATTGGATGCCTTTCATTGGCACCCTTTTCTTGTTCATCTTTGTGAGCAACTGGGGGGGGTCGTTGGTCCCATGGAAATTAATCCATCTCCCTAGTGGGGAATTGGGTGCTCCTACAGCTGATATCAACACCACGGTGGCACTTGCTCTGCTTGTGTCACTCTCTTATTTCTATGCAGGTTTGAGTCGTAAGGGCTTGCGGTACTTCGAGTACTACGTGCATCCCACCCCGATCATGATCCCTTTCAAGATCGTGGAGGACTTCACCAAGCCTTTGTCACTCTCCTTCCGTCTGTTTGGGAACATACTTGCTGATGAATTGGTAGTTGCGGTTCTAGTTTTTCTAGTTCCTCTATTTCTGCCTGTCCCAGTAATGTTCCTTGGCTTGTTCACCAGTGCCATTCAGGCTCTGATCTTCGCCACTCTCGCCGCTTATTACATCGGTGAAGCGGTCGAAGAACACCATTGATCAAATACTGATCAAGCCAGATCGAAACCGTCGATCTGGCAAACTCCATGCGCGCAGGTCCGTTTTATTGCGGGCCCATCTCAGGATCTCCGAGATGTCCCAGCGCTGGTACTAACCTCTCGGTCCCTATCTGCGCTGTTTTAGCGCCCACCATCTTTAGTTCAACCATGGATTCCATTACCACCGCCGCGTCCGTTGTTGCTGCTGGTCTGGCTGTCGGCCTCGGCGCCATCGGCCCCGGTATCGGTCAGGGCACCGCTGCAGGCGGCGCTGTTGAGGGCATTGCCCGCCAGCCAGAAGCTGAAGGCAAGATTCGCGGCACCCTGCTGCTTTCCTTTGCATTCATGGAATCTCTCACCATCTACGGCCTTGTGGTCGCGCTGGTGTTGCTGTTCGCCAATCCCTTCGCTGGTTGATCCAGACCGGAGTTGCTGATTTGTATTCTGATCACCTCACGGCAATGGTCGTCAGTTGATCAGAACTACTTAACGAGGCAAACCTCGCCCTTCAGCATTCACTCCGATCTGAGGCCTGCTTCTTTTGCTATCACCCTCGCCTCATGACCAGCTTGCTCCTGTTCGGTGCTGGAGGTCTATTCGACTTCGATGCCACTCTGCCGCTTATGGCGTTGCAGGTGGTGCTCCTCACCTTTGTGCTCAATGCTCTTTTCTTCAGACCCGTCGGTCGGGTTGTTGAGGAACGAGAGGGCTATGTAAAAACCAGTCGAGCTGATGCAAAGCAAAAGCTTGCAGAAGCTGAGAAGCTTGAGTCAGAGCTCAAGGAGCAGCTCAAGGCTGCCCGCATGGCGGCCCAGAAGTTGATTCAAGAGGCGGAACAGGATTCTGATCAGCTTTATCGCGAGGCCATTGCTGTCGCAACTGCTGATGCCAATGCCACCAGGGAGAAGGCCCGGCGAGAGATTGATGCTCAGCGCGATTCGGCCCTCAGTCAACTAGAAGGTGATGCCAAGCAGCTTGGTGATCTCATCGTCAACCGTCTGCTGGCAGCCCAATGACTATGCATTTGCTTTTTGCTAATCACGGTGGATTCGGCCTGAATCTCGACCTGTTTGACGCAAACATCGTCAATCTGGCGATTGTTATTTTCGCCCTCTATAAATTCCTGCCACCTTTCGTGGGGGGGATTCTTGAGCGCCGCCGTGCAACCATTCTCGCCGATCTTGAGGATGCTGAGGAGCGTTTAGCTAAGGCCACCGAGGCCTTGGCTCATGCCAAGAAGGATTTAGCTGCTGCCCATGAGAAAGCCGAGCAGATCCGTAAGGATTGCAAGGTTCGGGCTGAGGCTATTCGCCTTGATAGCGAAAAACGCACTGTCGAGGAGATGGCTCGCGTTAAGCAGGGAGCCACTGCAGACCTCAATGCAGAAGCAAGTCGTGCCAGTGCTCAACTGCGCAGAGAAGCTGCGCGCATGGCGATCGAGAATGCTTTGTCGGCTCTGCCTAGAAAGTTAAATGCCGAGGCTCAAACCAAGTTGGTGAGTCAGTCCATCAAAAATCTTGGGAAAGTCTGATGCCACTGCTTAATTCCATCACCACCCCCTATGCCGAGGCCTTCTTACAGGTAGCAGAAGCTCGCAAAGAAGTTGATCAGGTGGTTGATCAGGCCAAAGCTGTTTTGGCTTTATGGAAGGATTGCCCCGATTTGAGGGGAGCAATGACATCACCAGTATTGGAAGCGGAGTCTAAGAAGGCTGCCCTGGAGAAGCTTTTCGCTGGTCAGCTCACACCTTCCTTCCTTAACTTGCTCAAACTGCTTGCAGATCGTCAACGAATCGGCGTTTTAGATGCAGTGCTTGAGCGACTGATAGAGCTCTACCGCGAGCAGCGCAACATCGCTCTTGCCACAGTGACCTCTGCTTCTGAACTGAGTGAAGAGCAACAGGCTGCGCTGCAAAAGAAAGTTCAGGCTGTAGCCGAAACCGATAAGTTAGAGATCAACCTCAAGATTGATCCTGATTTGATCGGCGGGTTTGTCGTCAACGTCGGATCCAAGGTGATCGACGCCAGCCTTGCTGGTCAGGTGCGACGCCTCGGCCTGGCTCTGGCCAAGGTGAGCTAGCCCCCTCCCTTTTTCCTCTTCTTACTAATCCTCCCTAAACACCACAGCTCCCATGGTTTCCATCCGCCCCGACGAGATCAGCGCGATTCTCAAGCAGCAGATCTCCGACTATGACAAGTCGGTTTCCGTCAGCAACGTCGGCACTGTGCTGCAGATTGGTGACGGCATCGCCCGTGTTTATGGCCTTGAGCAGGTCATGGCTGGCGAACTTGTTGAATTTGAGGATGGCACTGAAGGCATCGCCCTCAACCTTGAAGACGACAATGTTGGTGCTGTGTTGATGGGTGGTGGTGTTGGCATTCAGGAAGGCAGCACCGTCAAAGCCACTGGCAAGATCGCCTCAGTGCCCGTAGGCGACGCCATGCTGGGACGAGTGGTGACTCCCCTTGGCCAGCCAATGGATGGCAAGGGTGAAATCCCTACGACTGAGAATCGCCTGATTGAGTCGATGGCTCCAGGCATCATTAAGCGTAAGTCGGTGCATGAGCCGATGCAGACAGGGATTACATCGATTGACGCGATGATTCCTATCGGTCGTGGTCAGCGTGAGTTGATCATTGGTGATCGTCAGACAGGTAAAACTGCTATCGCCATCGACACGATCATCAACCAGAAGGATGAGGATGTCGTTTGCGTTTATGTGGCTGTCGGCCAGAAGGCTGCTTCAGTTGCCAATGTGGTTGAAGTCCTTCGCGAGAAGGGTGCTCTCGATTACACCGTAATTGTTGCGGCTAGTGCTTCCGACGCTGCAGCTTTGCAGTACTTAGCTCCATATACAGGCGCTGCTATTGCTGAATCATTTATGTATAAGGGCAAGGCCACTTTGGTGATCTACGACGACCTCACCAAGCAGGCCCAGGCCTATCGCCAGATGTCGCTACTGTTGCGTCGCCCGCCCGGCCGTGAGGCTTATCCGGGGGATGTTTTCTATTGCCACAGTCGCTTGCTTGAGAGGGCTGCAAAGCTTTCTGATGCAATGGGTGGCGGTTCGATGACGGCCCTACCGATTATTGAAACCCAGGCTGGAGACGTATCGGCTTACATCCCTACCAACGTGATCTCGATTACGGATGGTCAGATTTTCCTTAGCTCGGACCTTTTCAACTCCGGCCTGCGTCCTGCTATTAACGTCGGTATTTCTGTGAGCCGGGTTGGTGGAGCTGCGCAGACAAAAGCGATCAAGAAGATTGCCGGCACTTTGAAGTTGGAATTGGCGCAGTTTGATGAATTGGCGGCCTTCTCTCAGTTTGCCTCTGATCTTGATGAAGCTACCCAGAAGCAACTGGGACGTGGTAAGCGACTGCGCGAGCTGCTTAAACAGCCGCAGTTTGCACCGCTGAACTTGGCTGAGCAGGTTGCCATTGTTTATGCAGGAGTTAAAGGCCTGATTGATGACGTTCCAGAAGATCAGGTCACCCAGTTCTCCCGTGAACTGCGTGATTACCTGAAAACTAACAAGGCAGACTTCATTACTAAGGTGCAGACCGAGAAAGTGCTCAGCGATGATTCAGAGAGCATTCTCAAAGACGCCATCACTGAGGTGAAGTCGTCGATGCTGGCGTCAGCCTGATCCTGACGGTAAACCCGGAGAACCCCATCAATGGCGAACCTAAAGGACATCCGCGACCGGATTGTTTCCGTTAAGAACACCCGAAAGATCACTGAGGCGATGCGCCTTGTGGCTGCTGCGAAAGTGCGTCGAGCTCAGGAGCAGGTGCTGCGAAGTCGCCCCTTTGCTGATCGATTGGCACGCGTGTTGGAGAACATTCAATCGCGCATGCGCTTCGAGATTGCAGATGCGCCCCTATTAAAGACTCATGATGTGAAAAACATCACCCTGCTTGCCGTCACTGGTGATCGAGGGCTATGCGGCGGCTACAACACCAACATCATCAAGCGCACAGAACAACGTTATGCCGAGCTGAAAGGCCAGGGCTACATGGTTGATCTTGTCTTGATTGGCCGCAAGGCAATTACCTACTTCAACAATCGAGCAAGTCAGTACACCATTCGGGCTACTTTCACAGACCTAGAGCAGGTGCCAACCTCTGAAGACGCAGAGTCAATTACGAGTGAGGTCTTGGCCGAATTCCTGTCGCAAAGTACAGATCGAATCGAGGTGATTTACACCAAGTTCATTAATCTCGTGAGCTGCAATCCTGTGGTTCAAACCCTATTGCCACTTGATCCACAGGGTATTGCCGAAGCAGATGATGAGATCTTTAGGCTCACTACTAAAGACAGCCGTCTCACTGTTGAGAAAGGTGCTGGCCCTGGCAATGAGCAGCCCCCCCTGCCTTCGGACATTGTTTTTGAACAGAGCCCAGAGCAGCTGCTAAATGCATTGTTGCCGCTCTATCTACAGAATCAGATGTTGCGTGCCCTTCAAGAAGCTGCGGCTTCTGAGCTGGCTAGCCGTATGACGGCAATGAATAACGCCAGCGATAATGCCAAGGCCCTGGCTAAGACCCTGACGCTTGATTACAACAAAGCTCGTCAGGCTGCGATTACTCAGGAGATTCTGGAAGTTGTCGGCGGGGCTTGTGCCTAGCGCTGCTTTTGCGTTGATTCATGCAAACCGGTCTCTTGGGACCGGTTTTTTTCTGCTTTGCGTTGTTTGATCTTCAACGGCTGATGGCTTGCTGCAGAGATGCTTTGGCGAGTCACTGATGGCTGGTTTTAGGGCTGGTTCCCTGAGAGGATGAGCAGGCATGCTGTGTCTTGATCTGGATGACTGACTCCGCTTCGGCCGTTGTCACTTTCACCATCAACCTTGAGCTTGATGGTGCGCAGCACAGCTTTGCTTGTCGATCTGATCAGACAGTGCTGGATGCATCGGAAGATGCCGGTGTGCCTCTACCTAGTTCTTGTGGTGCGGGGATGTGCACCAATTGCGCGGCTGAGATTATTGATGGCAGTGTGGATCAAGCAGATGCGATGGGGGTTAATGAGGAGATGCGGGATAAGGGATATGCCCTGCTTTGCGTGGCTTATCCCAGTTCGGATTTGAAGATCCTTGGTGGACAGGAGGATGCTCTCTATGAAGCTCAATTTGGTGATCATCTCAAGTGAGCGTGAATTTGCAATTCATGCAGCTGGAGTTGATCTGGCCTGCTGATTTGCCAGCGAATCAGTTGCGAACTTGGTTGCGAGAACAACTTGCTCAGCATGGAGTGCCATTGCGATGGGCGATTACAGCTGTAGAGCCTCTAGGTGCTGGCTGCCGTCAGTTGAAGCTTGAGGCGGTGATGACCAGTTCTGAGCAGTAAGGGCTGATGTCTTAGATGCCCTTTTCCCCTCTCTCGCAAGGTGCTGCGATGGCGGCTCCACTGCCCACTCTGTTGGTAGTGCCCACCGGCATCGGCTGTGAGATTGGTGGCTATGCCGGCGATGCTCTGCCTAGTGCTCGGCTGTTAGCAGCAGCTAGCGGCTGTTTGATCACCCATCCGAATGTGATCAATGGAGCGGCGCTTTATTGGAGTGATCCACGCATTCAGTATGTGGAGGGCTATAGCTTGGATCGCTTCGCTGCTGGTGAGCTTGCCTTGCGAGCTGTGCGGCAGCAACGGCTTGGCCTGTTGCTGGATGCTGGCATTGAGCCAGAGTTGAGGCATCGTCAATTGCAGGTAGCTGAGGGTTGCCGGGCAACCCTTGGCTTGAACATCGGCCCGGTGGTCACGAGCGATGTCCCTTTGGCGGTGCAGTTACGTCAGGGGCCTAGTGGTGCTAGCTGGGGTGAATTAGGCCGGCCGGATGCGCTGCTGCGGGCTGGCGAGCGTCTTCGTGATGCCGGTGCCAGCGCAATCGCGGTTGTTGCTCGTTTTCCGGATGATCCTGAAAGCGAGGCTTTGAGCGCCTATCGCCAGGGCAGCGGTGTTGATGTACTTGCTGGTGCCGAGGCGGTGATTAGCCATTTACTGGTGCGTGAGCTCGGTTTGCCTTGCGCTCATGCGCCGGCATTGTCACCACTGCCATGCGATCCACTTCTAGATCCACGTGCTGCTGGTGAGGAGCTGGGGTATTCCTTTTTAGCCTGTGTATTGGTGGGATTAAGCCGCGCACCGGATCTTGTCTCACTCACAACTGAAGTCGCATTACCGCTAGGAGCAGGGCTGTTGCATGCTGAGCAGCTCGGTGCTGTGGTAGCCCCTGAGGGTGCCCTCGGTGGGGAAGCGGTGCTGGCTTGCCTCGAGCGTGGCGTGCCTCTGATCACTGTGGCGAATCCGAGCCTGCTGAAGGTGACGCCGGAGGCGCTGGGAATTACTTCTGGCTTGCAAAGAGCTCGCAGTTATATGGAAGCAGCAGGATTGTTGTTAGCTCTGAGGGAGGGGATTGCTGAGCAGTCTCTGCAGAGGCCTTTGCTCAAGTTGACTGAGATCTGATCTGGCTCTTGCAATCCAACGTAATGATGTCGTGCCAATAGCGTTGTAAAGCGGTGTTTTTGCGCGCTTCTTCTCTGTATGAGGTTTTTCAGCGCAAGCAGGCCATTGGGTGGCGTGGTTGTATGCCCAGGGCCTTGGCTACTCCTGGGTGGCAAACAGAGCCTTGCACTGTGTTGAGTCCTGAGAGCAGCTCGGGGCGCTCGGTCACCGCCTCTTCTAGTCCTCGACCAGCAATGCCAAGGATGTAGGGCAGGGTCACGCTTACTAGGGCCTCAGTGGAGGTAAACGGCACG
>JASLWC010000003.1 GCA_030741055.1 Prochlorococcaceae cyanobacterium ETNP18_MAG_14
GATTGCAACGGCAACCAATGCGCCCAATCAACGCAGAGTGAAATGACCACAACTAAATACGGGACAAATCAGCAAGTAGCTGTAGAACCTGGCCAGAGCGAGCTGATGATGCTCAAGATTGCCCGCAAACCTGCCCCTGACTCACTTATCGATGATCTATGCAGCTTCAGGAGTGTTCAGAGTCAAAAGGCTGATTTGCCATCCGATTGGCTGAAAGAGCCCTACATATGCTTAATCTCAAATCGATCGAGCTCACAACAAAACGGTCATAGCAACAAGCCATTTCAAGGCATCGCAGCTCGAGAGCGCCTGGACTTTGCATAATCTCAAATATCCCTAGCAGCGATCTCTACAAAAAGATCTCGAGCAAAAGACCAGATCGAAATAAAAGGAACCGTTACGGAATCAACGCACAGGCAAGCCAGCGTTAAGACAGAAGAGGTGCCTGTTGCTACAAAAATAAGGTCATGCGACTCATTAAGGTCGCTTCCTTACCGCCGGCTCGGCCTTATCTTCGCCATGGGCAAATCACCCCAAGACGTCCTCCGTCAAATCAAGGACGAAGGCATTGAACTTATTGACCTGAAGTTCACTGATCTGCACGGCAAGTGGCAGCACCTCACCGTGTGTTCTGACTTGATTGACGAGGAAGCCTTCGACGAGGGCTTGGCCTTCGATGGCTCATCCATCCGTGGATGGAAGGCCATCAACGAATCTGATATGGCCATGGTGCCCGACGCAAGTACGGCATGGATAGACCCTTTCTATCGTCACAAGACTCTTAGCTTGATCTGTTCCATTCGCGAACCTCGTAGCGGTGAACCATATGAGCGATGCCCTCGGGCCCTTGCCCAAAAGGCCCTCGTCCACTTGGCTGGCACCGGTCTTGCGGATACCGCCTTTTTCGGCCCTGAGCCAGAGTTCTTCCTCTTTGACGACGTTCGCTACAACTCAGGGGAAGGTGGCTGCTTCTACAGCGTTGACACGATAGAAGCGCCCTGGAACAGCGGCCGCATCGAAGAAGGCGGCAACCTTGCCTACAAGATCCAGCTAAAAGAGGGCTACTTTCCGGTCCCCCCCAACGACACAGCCCAGGACATTCGCTCCGAAATGCTGCTGTTAATGGGACAGCTAGGTATCCCAACTGAGAAGCACCACCATGAAGTAGCCGGTGCCGGCCAGCATGAACTGGGTATGAAGTTCGCTGAGCTGATTGAAGCTGCGGACAACGTGATGATTTACAAGTACATCGTCAGAAATGTGGCCCGTAAATACGGCAAAACGGCAACATTCATGCCCAAGCCAGTGTTCAACGACAACGGCACAGGAATGCATGTACACCAAAGCCTCTGGAAAGGAGGTCAGCCGCTGTTTTTCGGGGAAGGTACCTACGCAAACCTGTCTCAAACAGCACGCTGGTACATCGGCGGCATCCTTAAGCATGCACCTTCCTTCCTGGCCTTCACCAACCCCACGACCAACAGCTATAAGCGTCTTGTCCCAGGCTTCGAAGCACCTGTAAACCTGGTTTATTCAAAGGGCAACAGGTCTGCTGCTGTTCGCATCCCACTCACTGGCCCAAACCCTAAAGCAAAGCGCCTGGAATTCCGCCCAGGCGATGCCCTGGCAAATCCTTATCTAGCTTTCAGCGCAATGATGATGGCGGGCCTCGACGGCATCAAAAACCAGATTGACCCAGGCGAAGGATTTGATGAGGACCTGTTTGAACTGCCAGCAGATCGTCTCGCCAGTATCCCCACAGTGCCAGCATCACTTAATGGTGCCCTAGAAGCCCTAAATGCTGACAAGAACTACTTAATGGAAGGCGGAGTCTTCACCGAAGACTTCATCAATAACTGGATTGAGATCAAGTACGAAGAAGTTCAGCAACTGCGTCAGCGACCCCACCCCCACGAGTTCACCATGTATTACGACGCTTGAGCCAAAGCGCTTATCAATAGGCTGGTAGTGGATAAAAATAAAATTTATGCTCATAAGCCTCTGCGATAGCAGAGTCGACCCGAGCCAACCTAACGAGCTACTTCTAGCCCCTCGCGTTCTAGGCCTCAATCGCAGGCTGGTTCATGGGTGGGCTTTTCTTTATCAAGAAGCTTGCAGCTTGGCCTCTATCAATTCAGCGAGAACATCTCGTCTAATCCACGAACGATGCGGCAGCTATTGCCGAAACCAATTCAAAACCCATGCACCCCAAAGGGTTGACAGCGCTAAGCTCTACCTGTTAGTACGTGTGTACTGCATTAGATCTATGGCACTTGTCTCCTCTCCATATGCCACCTTCAAAGCTGAAGACTGGGCTGATGCATCAGCTCAGTCAACTTCCCAACAATATGCAAGAACGCCTGGGCACAAAATCCAAAAACGACTTACACAAAGCAATCCCAAAGTGGCTAAAAGAGCTAGAAACAATCTCCAGTGGTACGACTCGATACAGGGAGACCTCTTCCAAAATATCCAGCATTAATAGAAGCAATGCATTGCCTAACCAACAACAAGGCACAAGAGCAAAAGAAAAAACCAAGACAAAAAGAGCGGCATCTAATCAAGCAATTAATGCTTAGTGATGACACAACTGAACCAAGGCACTGTCATGCAGATGCTGCTCACAGGGATAAGTAATCAGAGCAAAAGCAAAACTCTGCAGCCGCCTTACAACGACCACTGAGCAGATTTAATTCCGAAGCAAAGCCGCTTCGTGTAATCCTCGACGCCCCCAAACTGAGCTGAGAAGGAGATCAAGCCCTTAACCATCTACTTCAAGCTCACTGCAAGTGTCTTTTTTAACCGTTGCTACGCAATGATTGCTTAATAGGAAAAAGTTATGTCAGCACTAGGCCGCAACACAACGATCAATCCGCTGAAATAGAACAAACCTCGCCCAGGTTCATGGCGCCGCCAAACCTCACCAAGTTCGCTTACCAGACCCTTCAGCAGAGCAAGAGTTTGGCGGGTCTAGCCCATAAAGAAGTGAGCACAAAGCTGATGGAATTGCTGGCTCCTGGAGCCATGCCCAGCATTGAAAAGGTTCCAGCAGAAATGATTAAAGAGCTGCGCCGCTCAATGGCTGATCTCGAACAAATCGACTGGCAAGAAGCCGAGCAAGGCATTTACCCAAAAACACAACTCTTCGATGCCCCTTGGCTGGAATGGGCCCAGCGATACCCATTGGTCTGGCTAGATCTTCCCTCAACCTGGCAACGGCGCCGAGCCCAGAACATCCACGACTTGCCAAATGAGGTCGATCCAGAGATCTATCCCGATTACTACCTACAAAACTTTCACCACCAAACCGATGGTTACTTAAGCGACCATTCCGCAGAGCTCTATGACCTGCAGGTTGAGATCCTGTTCAATGGCACAGCAGATGCAATGCGGCGACGTGTTTTGGCACCTCTTAAGCGAGGGCTAAAACGCTTCCAGCTGCGTAATCCCTCCAGCCTTCGCGTGCTGGATGTGGCAACTGGTACTGGCCGAACCCTGCAGCAAATCCGCAGCGCTCTACCCAAAGTTGAACTGCTGGGTTTAGATCTCTCCGCGGCCTACCTACGACAGGCAGGTCGTTGGCTTAATAGCCGCTCAGGTGAACTGGCCCAACTGGTGCGAGGTAACGCTGAGGATCTGCCATTTGCCAATGGCAGTATGCAAGCAGTCACATGCGTTTTTCTGTTTCACGAATTGCCGCGCTCAGCGCGACAAAACGTCCTCAACGAATGCTGGCGAGTGCTTGAACCAGGGGGAGTTCTGGTGCTAGCCGATTCGATACAACCAAGTGACTCACCACAATTCAATACAGCCATGGAAAACTTCCAGCGAGTATTCCATGAGCCTTACTACCGCGATTACATCTCCGACAATATTGATGAGCGGCTACATAGCAGCGGTTTTGAGGGCATCACAGCCGAATCCCACTTCATGACAAGAGTTTGGACAGGCTTTAAACCCCTCAACGACAAATCTTAAGCGGATTCCCTGACACACTCATGCCTATGGGTGCGTAACACATAAGGTGCGCACATTCGTTGCATAACTCTGTGCATTTCTTCTCTGAAGGGACATCATGAGCAATCCCTTCCGGTTGCGGTGGTTAGAGGGTTGGACCTTCCAAATTGTTTTTATGGAAGGCAAAGTGCAAATTGAAGCTCATGGTTTTGGTATCTGTCTCCATACAGCATTACTAGCCAATGAAAGCCCAAGTGCAGCGGCAGATCGACTCGTACTTGCAGAAGATCAGCGACGACGCAGCCTGCGCAATGCTTGGATTCGCGGTCAAGGAATTCAACAGCCTGCCAAGATCACGCTGCCTCCGCTGGAGCAAGCCATTCCTGATAGCCCTAGATCCCTAGTTATGGTGAAGCAGGAAGTTCCAGTAGGAGTCTGAATCCAATCCCCTAAAAGAAATCAGCGCTGACTGAGCCACCAACCAAGAGCAAGTGCTGGGCCACCCCAACGCAAGGAGCGCCATAGCCATCCCCCGGATGGTTGTGGCCACAACCATCCCTCTAAAGGCATTTCCAGAATCTGACGAGCCAAATGCTGCCTTTGTCTGCTCCGCCGAGCCTGCAGCGCCTGAGAAGAACGTGCAAGTCGCTCCTGGCGCTGCCCTTGAAGCATCAACCTGGATACTCCATGCAGCCAGCGCAGCGGAATCTGACGTGGCTTTCTCGCCATGCAGACAGCTTGAATTAACGCAAGCAAAATAGACCAGATGATCCACAGATAGCGATGGAAAGCAAACAACCTCAATGGCCACTTGAAGTCCAACGTCAGGCCAGAGAGCTTCATGCTCAGCTGAGCATCAATGATCACAACTGGCATCAACTAAAAGGAGATGCCGATCACCGCACTGCAGAGCTCCTGGCAGCAGCCTTAGTGCAACTGCTTCAAGGCGGAAAGCGCGAAGATGTTGAGGCTCTTACCGATCAGGGCCTGCACTGGATCAGACGAGAACTCAAAGCCCCAGGCTGTGGCAGGGAATAAGACGATTCTTCCAAGCCGTATTGCATTTGAAGCAATGGCCCAACTGCAGTCTCAAACTTGCATCCAATCCTCCTGCGCAATCCATTAGCTGGCCAATAACTATCGAAGCAACCCCAAGCGCCAAACCAGACAAAACATCATTAGCTTGCTAGAACTAACGTACTAGCCGTGGCAAGATGGGTGCCCTGCCGAGAACCGCAGAAGCAGGTGCAGTTATTTCGCCTGAAGAGTCAATCTTCCTTGCTGTTGCCAGTGGAGATGTGGTGATTGTTCAAGACAATCAAGGGAATGCCAAGGAGAGCTGGTGGATGGGAGAAATTATCCATATTGTTGCTGGAGCTAGAGGGCCTGAACCGTCCCTATTCCAGGTGGCATGTATCGATACAGGTGTAATCAAAACCGTAAATGCTGATCAAGTAACAAAGGTGGTCAAAGCAATCCATTCCTAACAAGAAAGAGCTCTCCTACTAGGCATTTGGCCAACCTAATTAACCAGGCCTTAAAGAGACCTTACTTGCAGGCCCTAATAAAACTATGAGCAAAATCAAAGGCAGATTTGAAGTCAATTCAAGTAACTCAAGGCTGCAGATCACCGACAGCTTTAAGCGCCCTGGGACGACGGCAAGCAAGTTGAAGGCGATTACCGCGACGGCTCCAACGCACATCATCAAAACACTGATGAATCAGAAATAATCCACGACCACTGTTTGACTCCAGCTGGGCTGGAAGGCAGCCCACTCGAGCATGATCCGGCATGCCTGCCCCTTGATCCTGGATCTGCCAAATCATCCAGTTAGGCGTAAAAATCCGACGAACCCTCAAGGATTTGTCTGGATCTCCATCATTGCCATGGCGCACTGCATTCACCAAAGCTTCCTGCAGGCCTAACTGAAGGCGATGGCTGGTGTCCTGGCAATCAACAGGCTCAAGCAGTATCTCCAACAAAGGAGTGAGCTGCAGGGTAGAAGGAAGCGTGAACTCGGCCCAACGAAAAAGTGGTGCAACCCCTGACGGGCCTTCGCCAAACAAATGCCTTGCAGCTGTCAAGGACCAGAAAGGCATCAAGACTGCTTAGACCTACTTTGAACATAACCGCTAGCGAGTTCAACGCCACTGAATTCAGCCTGAAAACCTGAACTAACGACGGGCTACAAGTGATGGATGATTCAACACCGCATCCATCAAGCGGACACCCCGTAGCTGATTAATCAAAGGCATATGCCCCTCAGGAGCTAAGAGAGACCACGTAAAAGATCCTGGATAGCGAGTCCAATTAGCCTCTTGTTTCCAGCCGATACGAGGCCAGAGGCTGTGATACCTACCATCTAGAGCATTGAGTAAGCGTGCCTGGGCAGTAAAGCCAAACCTTCCCTGGGAATAAGCAGTCCATAGACGATCCAAGGTGACCAAATCAAGGCCATCAATCGCAGCCACCTCACTGAAATAAACGTAGCCTCGCTGCTCAGCTCCAGGCCCTGCAAGCTTGCGTAGCGTTGCACTGGTGAAGCGATCAGCCTCCTCTAGGCGTTCTTCGAGGAGATCGCGCTGCAAAGCTCCATAGTCAATACCGACAGCAGAGGGAGTCGCAAACCAACCACTGGAATCGCTACTCAATAAGCTGGTTAACGCCTGCGGCTGATGCCGCTGAAACACTTGCAATATCCAACCAGCCGCCCAGTCATCCCCTTCTGGGTCAAAAGAGGCAAGGGCAGCACTCCCTAACGCTGCAAGCTCTTCAGCCCTTTCTTCTACAGGCTTGATAAGGCTCAGTCGCTGACGCGTTGAGCCACTACTGAATCGCTCAAGCAGTTGATCAACGCTGAGGTTATTAACAGGGGAGGGACCGGAGAGCATGAATCTAAACCGGCTCTTCTGGCTCGGCGCTGGCCCACTATGTCAGGAATGGGTACCCCAACTCCTTTTTCGATCGAAAGATTCCGTCAGGCCACTGGTCCCATCGTGGATGTGCGTAGTCCTGCTGAATTCAGCAAGGGGCATTGGCCAGGGGCAATCAACCTTGCCCTGTTCAACGACGAACAACGAGCGCAAGTCGGCACCACTTACAAGCAAAAAGGTCGTCAGCAAGCGATCAGACTGGGACTGGAGATCACAGGTCCAAAGCTGACAACACTGGCTGACACCCTGGAAGAACTCAAAAAAGCAACAGCAGCTGAATCACAAGACGACTGTGCATCTGATCTGCGGATTTACTGTTGGCGCGGCGGCATGCGCTCTGCAAGCGTTGCTTGGCTAGCTGATCTACTTGATCTCAAGCCTGTGCTTTTAGAGGGTGGATACAAAACCTATCGGCGATGGGTGCTGCAACAATTTGAGAAACCCTGGCCCCTGCGACTGTTGGCAGGGCGCACAGGTACGGGCAAGACTGATCTGCTTTTGGCCCTGGCAAAACGAGGGGTTGCAGTAGTCAATCTTGAAGGTCTAGCGAACCATCGAGGTAGCAGCTTCGGGGGTCTGGGCTTGCCACCACAACCAAGCAGCGAACACTACGAGAACCAGCTTGCTGAGGTCCTAAACAGCTGCGTAAAAACTGTTAATGCAGAAGTCTGGCTGGAAGCGGAAAGTTCACTAGTAGGTCGCTGCCGGATCCCCCGAGCACTTTTCCAACAGATGCAAATGGCACCAGTACTGGAGATCAGCAGGCCCGTTAAGGAACGGGTAAATCAACTCGTTGACGTTTATAGCCAGCATGGAAGTGAGGCTCTAAAGGAAGCCACCGAACGCATCAGCCGCCGTTTGGGCCCACAGCGCACCAGGCAAGCCTTAGATGCACTAACTCTTGAAAACTGGGACCATGCCTGTAGAGCCATGCTGGATTACTACGACCGCTGCTATGACCACGAACTGACAAGGGCTCCTCAACGCCACTGCGTTGATCTTTCCGGACTCACCGTAACCAAAGCCGCTGAGATGCTGATTGACCAACAGCTTGTGAGACCAACCATCTAGCCACGGCTGGGCATCCGGTCGACGTAAGATTCACTTTTTGTCGCAGCGATCCATGGCTCAAGCGAACAAAGCTGCGGCAATCCAGTTCACACGTGGCATCGATGAACCGGTCATACCAGACATCCGAGTAACACGCAGTAATGACGGTCGAACTGGTAGGGCTCTCTTCGTCTTTGATCAACCAGAGATTATGGCCCCAGAAACTTGGGCTGGCATCACCGGCATGATCATGATCGATGAAGAAGGTGAACTCTCTACTCGCGAGGTAAATGCTCGTTTTGTGAACGGCCAACCAAGCGCACTAGAAGCCATATACGTCTGGAAATCAGAAGAGGACTTTGAGCGCTTCATGCGCTTTGCCAAACGCTATGCCAATTGTCACGGGCTGGGCTACTCCGGGAACTAACGCGAGAATGTAAAGACTGCAGCTAAATACGGGTGAAATTCTCCCAATGGCTAGCTCTGACTGCACTAGTGGCCTCAGGAGTACTGCTCTGGAGCCTTAGAGAAGTAGTAATTCATCTCTTTGCAGGCATTGTTCTAGCCATGGCTCTGTGCACCTTGGTGGGTGAGCTGCGCTCAAAGAAATCGATGCCACGCCCAGTAGCCCTACTGATCTGCTTGATAGGGCTTGCGCTTGTCGTGAGTATTGCAATAGCGATTGTAGTTCCCCCATTTACAGAACAGTTCCACCAATTGCTATTACAACTTCCCGCCGCCGCAAAGGAGCTCTGGAAGTTGGCCATCGGCGCTATCAACCAAACTTCAGAGATGGTCTATGGAGTTGGCAATAGCAAGGGTGAATGGGAGAAGCAGCTGTTTGCCGATGGATTTAATCCCCTACAAGATGGTTCGGGATTGGCCTCAGGCCTAAGTGAAGGTCTTCAGAAACTTCTTGGCCTTGCAGGCAATCTCGGCAGTGGCGTGGTGCAACTTCTTTTTGTGTTGGCCATGAGCTTGATGATTGCAGTGCAGCCAACTGCATACCGAGAAGTAGCCATCTTGTTATTGCCTTCGTTTTACAGACGACGGGCCCGTTCAATCCTGAGCCAATGTGGAGAAGCCCTAAGCAGCTGGATGGTTGGCGTATTGGTCAGCTGTTTTTGTGTAGCCCTGCTTGCTGGAATCGGTCTTTCACTTCTTGGGGTAAAGCTAGTAATGGCAAATGCCCTGCTAGCTGGTCTGCTCAATGTGATCCCAAACGTGGGTCCCACATTGAGCACCATCTTTCCGATGTCGGTAGCACTACTTGATGCCCCCTGGAAAGCAGTTGCAGTGCTTGGTCTCTACGTGGTGATTCAGAACCTAGAGAGTTATGTGATCACGCCATCAGTGATGCACCACCAGGTGAAATTGCTGCCAGGTCTCACCCTTACCGCCCAATTTGTTTTCACAGTGGTGTTTGGCCCTCTCGGCCTACTGCTAGCGCTGCCACTAGCTGTAGTGATGCAGGTTTTAATTCGCGAAGTGATCATCCACGATCTGCTTGATCCCTGGAAGAAACAGCGCCTGGCTCGATGAATGCCCGCACTCTGCTAGTCGCACTCACTCTGGTGATGCTGGCGCTGCTCACCTGGCAGCTGCGCTGGGTGCTGTTAGTGCTCTTCGGGGCAGTGGTATTGGCAGTAGCGCTTGATGTTCTTATCGAGAAGCTACAGAAACGGACCTCCTGGCCTCGCCCTCTTTCGCTTGCAGTGGTGCTGTTAGTGCTGCTGCTTGTCGGTGGCGTGGTGTTCCAACTGCTAGTGCCGGAGTTGATCACCCAGGTGCAACAGCTAGGCAGCCTCGTACCCACTGCGATGGAGAAGCTGAAATCAATGCTCTCCAGCAATCCTCGTCTAATCAATCTAGAAGAGTCCTTTACTGAACTGTTCAGCTGGGAACGCATCCAACCCTTGGGTTCCCAATTGCTGGGTTTTGCCGGCGGAGCGGCCAACAGCCTGATTCAGTTGCTTTTGATGAGTCTGCTGGCAGTGTTGCTTGCCTTAGATCCTGACTCCCACCGGCAGATGGTGATTGCTGTGACACCACGTCCGGCAAGACAAGCGATGAATGAGTTGCTGACTAAATGCCGAATGGCCCTAGGTGGCTGGCTTACTGGCATGACAATCTCTGCAAGCACTGTGTTTGTGCTCACCTGGGGTGGACTGGCACTGCTCAAGGCCCCCCTGGCCTTATTAAGTGCCTTGTTATGTGGCCTGCTTACCTTCGTTCCCACCATTGGCCCGACAGCCGCCTCACTGCTGCCGCTCGCACTGGCGCTGACTGTATCCCCCGTGCTGATGATTCAGGTGCTGGTGCTGCGGTTGATTTTGCAAAACCTAGAGGCCTTCCTACTCACCCCCCTATTACTGAGTCGCACAGTAAATCTCCTGCCGACTGTGGCATTAATGGCTCAACTGAGCTTGGGCGCCTTGCTGGGTCTACCTGGCGTATTACTCGCCCTACCCCTTGTAGTGGTTTTGCAAGTGGTTATGGAACAAGTCGTTGTTGAGCAGATCATGGATCGCTGGGCATGATCTACAGACAAAAACAAGCCCAAAGCTTTCTATGCCTTCTTTAAACAACCTCCCGGCATCTGTGAAGAGCCCATAAAACTCAAGCTTCACATTTTTCTCTTAACCAATTGATTTGGGCTAACAACTGCTACCAAGCCTTGGCGATTAAAACCCTGTGAGCAAGATCACAGATGTGGTTGATCTAGATCACCGCATTAGATGCTGAGAAAAGCGATGTTATCTGCATCGAGGGAATAATCCCCACAATCAATAGCATCAATGACTATCTCCGCCAATGGTCTTATCAGTGAGAGTTTTGGGAATCACACACTCAATGCACTCAATGGCTCTGAAACTCTCAACTACTACATTCACCAAACAGCAGAAGAAAGTTTCGCTCTTGATTACTCAACAAGTATAAATAGCGTTGGTCATTCCTTCGAAGACAATGTCTTCATTCAGGGTGTCTTCAACAATCTTGATCCATTAATCGACCTAGACTTTGTACAGCAATCTACCTACGAAGAAACTCAGATTGACATCTATTCTGTTGATTATGTCAGCAGCTGGACTGAGGGCATTGTGGGGCAGGTTTTTAATCAATACGACTCAGGTCAGTATTGGGATGTCGTCTGGAAGGACACGGATATGGAAGATTCATTAAATGATTTTGACAGAAACTCAATCATCCATGAGATCGGTCATGCACTAGGTCTTTCTCACCCCTATGAAGATCCCACAAATGGAAACTGGGACACTGATGACACAGTGATGTCATACAACCAGAGCATTGATGGTTGGGATTACTGGTTTAGCGATTCTGACATTGCTGCCCTTCAAGCAATCTGGGGAGTGGAGGATGATTACAGTGGATCTTACAAAGAGCTAGCACAAGCAGGCGAACTTCTATTCACTGAAGAAGCTGGCAGTATGTTCGCCATGCAATCTGCAAATAAAAGTGAAGTCGCCACTGCTCTAGAGACTAACTTCATGGCCGCTGTCAACCCCCACATTGGCTGTTCCTGCTGCTCGTCTTGTTAACCACCAGGCAACTTGGCAGAACTGGGTTCGGCGATCTTTTATAGATAGATAGATAACAAATCATCTTAACTACAAAGCCCCGCTCGGCAGCGGGGCCTTGTTATGCAAAAAACCAAGACCTAAAGCGAACTTGATATTCAACACATCTCTTACCTCAGCGTATTGATCAAAGCCTATACTCAAAATGGCCCGCTATAATGAGATTTGGCTATTATTTATCAGGGATCAGAGAATAAACAAAATAGCCAACCCAAGCAACGGAATAAGTAGTAAGAACCTCAAAGACGAAAGCATCAGAGCGGAACTGATAATTTTCCACCTTTCATCACTAGCTGACAATCAATCTGAGCAGAATCAAAAGCGCAGCAATGAGCTAATAGAGCAGTGGGTTTAAATCCGATTCATTCAAGGTGAGTCGTTAATGCCGTCTCCATCCTGTGATATCCGTCGAGAGGGCCTATACCGCCGCCAAAGCGATGGACTGCAAAACAACACGACTACAGCCAAGCAATGGTGGCGAAGAGCAAAGATCAACTGCGTAAATGTGAAATGCTCTAAAAGCAAGCGAAACTCTGTTCGCAGATCCCAAAGGGAAAGACCCAAAAGAACTAGTGGCAACCAACGTTCGCCAGAAAAGCCACGAGAGCGAACAGTTTCAGCCACCAGAGCTCAGCTTGCCCCCTCACTCGGAGGTTGAGACTCAGACAAAGGAGAAGATTGAGAAGCAGGGGTTGGAGTGATTTTCAAAGTTGTCGCAGGAGGACCACCCCCTTGCCAGAGACTCAGCAATGAAGGAGCCAGGGCAATACTTGACCAGCTGCCAACTATTACCCCTAGAGCAAGCGCTACAGCAAACCAATAAAGCGTTGCCCCACCGAAGATGATCAGAGCAAGCAGAGGAAGCAAGGTGGTGCCGCTGGTATAGAGAGTTCTTGTCAGGGTTGCAGACACGGCCCGATCAATCTGTTCTGTCAGTGGCAAGGTGGAATCCACACGACTGCGCTCACGTATACGGTCAAACACCACCACAGTGTCATTCACCGAATAGCCAGCAATCGTGAGCAGAGCTACAGCGAAAAGGCTGTCTACTTCAAGCGACCGCAGCAAACCCAACCAAGCAAATACACCGCAAACAATGATCACATCATGGGCAAGTGCTACAAGAGCCAGCAAGGCATAACGACGGTCGTAGCGAAAGCTGATATAGATAGCGATCCCCGTGAACGCCACCAAAAGAGATATCAAGCTGCTGCGCAGCAATTGACCACCCAGGCTGGGGCCAATGGTGTCTACCGACTGGCCACCACTCTGAAGCGGCCCTGCTACCTGATTTATCCCCTCGATCACAGCCTGCCCTTGAGCGGCAGAAAGGAAAGGCAATCTCAATACCAGAGACTGACCACCATCAAGAAGTTGCACCCTGGCTCGAGAAAGGCTTGGAGCAGCCTCGCTGTTGTTATCAGGCAAATCCAGCCCTGCCAAAACCTTGGCCACAGTGACGGTATTAAGTGACTGACAGCTCTTGGTACAACTACGCTCTAACTGGATCTGAGTTCCACCAGTGAAATCGAGGCCTGGCCGAAGCGGAGCTCCAATCGAGGGATCCCGCCAACAAAGAATCAATCCCACAAGACTGATCACCACAACCACAGCAGAGATCCCCCAAACCCGACCTCGTTGACGACAAAGTTGAAATCTGAGTGGTCGCTGGGAAGACCCTATGGAAGATGAAACTGCCATGATTTAGGCGAAAGAAGAAGGCAACTGCTTGGCAGGCAAAAAATTGGTGGGACGCCTCAAAGCCTGATAACCCATCAAGAAACGCAGCAGTGTGCGAGTACAGCTAAGCGCCGTAAACAGACTCAGCAATACGCCGATACCAAGGGTGGCGGCAAACCCTTTAACCAAACCCGTACCAAGAAAAAAGAGTGCTGCACAGCTGATCAAAGTAGTGAGGTGACCGTCAACAATCGACGACAACGCCTCTGAGAAGCCTGTCTCTATCGAGCGAATCAGGGTATTGCCACGCCGCAATTCATCCTTGACACGCTCAAAGATCAGCACATTGGCATCTACCGCCATCCCAATACTGAGGATGAAACCAGCAATCCCTGGGAGGGTAAGGATTACAGGAATCAGGGAATAAACAGCAAGATTGAATAGGGCATAAAGGCTCAAGGCCATTACTGCAACCAAACCCGGCAGGCGATAGGTGAAGACCATGAAAATGGCCACCAAGGCCAGACCAGAAAGCGCCGCGATCAAACTACGGCGAATGTTTTCGGCGCCCAGGGTGGGACCAATAGTTCGCACCTCGAGGATCTCCACGGGTAATGGCAGCGACCCACCCCGCAACTGGACTTCCAGATCGCGAGCTTCCTCTGCATTGAAATTACCGCTAATCGTGGCCGCCCCGCCAGTAATACCAGCGGCTCTGAACTGATCCCCAACACTGGCCTCACTAATAGACCTTCCATCAAGAACGATGCCGAGCAAACGACTTGTACCAGCGATCGATTGAGTTAACTCAGCAAACTTATCTGCCCCCTCACGGTTGAAGGAGAGTGTCACCTCCCAACTGTCTGCGACGTTCTGCTGTTGATTACGCCCAGCTGTAACCAAATCCTTTCCTGTTAACGAAGTGGGCTTAAACAACTCAGCAATCTTGATGCTTGCCTGCTCCTCCAACTGTTCCAACTGCTCAATCTCACTACCAGCACTGCTCTGCAGGCCATAAGCCTTCTGTTCCTCAGCAAGTTGCTCGATATCTGGCTCATCCTCAGCTCGAGATTCTCCCGACTTTGCTCGCTCTTGCTTCAACTTGAGAATGCTTTCAACCTGTCGCCTCAGCCTCTGTAAATTGCGAACCTCCTCTTCAGTGCCAGGCTTTTGAGCACGGAACTCAAGCAAAGCCGTCTCGCCTAGTACCTTGGCAGCCCGGGAGGGGTCTTGTTCTCCTGGTAACTGCAAAACCAACTGATCATCACCAATGGTCTGAAGGGTGGATTCGGCAACACCTAAGCCATTTACCCTGCGATCCAATACCGCCTTTACCGCCTCAAGCTGCTCCGACTTCACGCGAGTGATCTCGCCAGCGGGCTGCACTTCCAGAGTGAGTTGACTGCCACCTCGAAGATCAAGACCCAACTCAAGCGGGAAGTTGGCACATACAGATCCTGCTGCAATTGCAAGAGCAAGGATCAGTGCAAACCAGCCCTGTTGACGTGCCATTAATCAGAGCCCCTTACGAACAATCTGCTGAGCTGCCTCAACAATCTGATGGGGCTGAATAATCGTGAGATTTTCAAGCTTACCGTTATATGGAGTTGGAATATCCTGGCTGGAGAGCCTTACAGGCCGAGCATCGAGTTCATCGAAACACTGCTCAGTAATCAATGCGATCAACTCAGCAGCGATGCCACCAGTCTTCATACATTCCTCCACCACAATCACCCGATGAGTCTTGCGAATAGAGCGAGCAATTGTTTCCATATCAAAGGGTTTGAGACTGATTAAATCGATCAATTCTGCATCGATACCATCAGCCTCCAATTGCTCAACAGCCTTCAGACAGTGATGACGCATGCGCGAATAAGTGAGGATCGTCACGTCTTTGCCAGCACGAACCAGATCGGCCTGATCTAGAGCACAGACATACTCGCCCGAAGGTAACTCCTCAATGAGGTTATAGAGCAAAACATGCTCGAAGAAGAGAACCGGATTGTTATCCCGTATAGCAGCCTTCATCAAACCCTTGGCATTTGTTGGTGTGCTGCAGGCAACGATCTTGATCCCAGGCACAGCATGGAAATAAGCTTCAAGCCGTTGACTGTGTTCAGCGCCAAGCTGACGTCCAACACCACCGGGTCCGCGCACAACGGTCGGCATCGTGAAATTGCCGCCACTGGTGTAGCGAAGCATCCCCATGTTGTTGGAGATCTGATTAAAGGCGAGCAACAAAAATCCCATGTTCATGCCCTCCACGATCGGCCGTAGACCTGTCATTGCAGCCCCCACAGCCATACCCGTAAAACTGTTCTCGGCAATGGGTGTATCAAGCACCCTGAGCTCGCCATATTTCTCGAAGAGGTCCTTGGTGACCTTGTAGGAGCCACCGTATTGGCCCACGTCTT
The DNA here is from genome assembly GCA_030741055.1 of Prochlorococcaceae cyanobacterium ETNP18_MAG_14. Lineage (GTDB taxonomy): Bacteria > Cyanobacteriota > Cyanobacteriia > PCC-6307 > Cyanobiaceae > Prochlorococcus. The sequence goes on from JASLWC010000003.1 coordinate 15,635, forward strand.
CGCCCATCACACATACAAGGGAATCCCTTGCCATCTCCTCATCGATGGCTTCCCGAAGAGCGTTAAAAAGAAGCGTACCTGCCACGTTTCGCTGCAATCCCGGCCTTGCCGGCAGAAACCGCCAAGCTATCTCAGCCTGAGCAGCTTTAGCCCCCTGCGGCGAATGCTGAAAGCAACAGCACGGACAGCAGCAGCCCGGGACAAAGCAGCAGCACTAACTGACCTAGATCGTGAGGCGTCATCAGCAAAACTCCTGAATCACAAAGCAGACCGGAGATAACTAAACCCTAGGCAGCATCTGGCTCCTTGCCAGCAAACAAACTGCGAATAAACACAAGGGTCAAGCCAAAGCCAATAAAAGCAAAGCTGAATGTGGCAAGAAAACACATGCCAATCACCAGTGTTTTAAAGCCTGAAGCGATGCTCTGAGCAATCGCCGAGCTGTAGTTAGGAGAATGAAGACTGAAATAGACCACAACCTTTTGGCTTAAGGCCAAACACAGCCAAGCAAAAAGCCCACTTGTAATCGCCCCGGAAAGAAAACTCAGCGGCCCCTTGCGAGGAGTCGTAGGACTATCTGCATCTGATGTAGTTGAAGACAGTGAATCTGCGGCCTCGAACGACCTGGGTTTGGAATCGCTCATTGCTCCAGTTTGACTCCCTGCGCCCGCAGAGCAGTGCACCAACTAGTTAGACCAGCCTCAGTGAAAAGCTGCCGTTGTGAAGCCAACGCAGTCTGAGCTGAGTCGAAATCAGCAAAAAGAGCAAAGCAACTCGGACCAGATCCACTCATCGCCACAGCAAGAGATCCAGGCAAATCAGAAAGCAATTTCAGCGAGACCTGAACAGCAGCCACCTCTGGTGCAACCACCTCTTGCAGATCATTGCGTAAAGGAGGTGGATCATCTACCCGCAAAGGTTTCAACCAAGACGCATCTCTAAGGGCCTGACGACGTTGCTCGAAATCGCATTCCTGCTGAAGGTAACGACTGCCAGAAAGCTCCCGACAAAGGCCATAAGCCCAAGGAGTTGAAACGCTCACTGATGGATCCTTAACCAACACCACAGCCATGGGTGCCTTGAGGGCTGGCAGCGGTTCCAACCGTTCACCACGACCGAAACACAATTGGCTGCCGCCTGCCAGACAAAAAGGCATATCAGAGCCAAGCTCAGCCGCAAAATCCTCAAGCTGATGCTGAGAAAAATCGAGCCCCCAGAGGGCATTGAGCCCCACCAGAGTTGCAGCACCATCGCTGGAGCCGCCCGCCAAACCAGCTCCAATCGGGATGCGCTTCTGCAAATCAATGGCCACTCCAAGTTCAGGAAAAGCCGAACGATCACGTAGTAACTGAGCAGCCCGCACGATCAGGTTGTCGCCAGCAGTGCTAAGGCTCGAATCGTCACAGCCAAGGCTGATGGTGCCATCAGCAGTGCTGGTGAATTGAAGCTGATCAGCAAGTTCGATGCTCTGCATCACCATCGCTAGCTCATGAAAGCCATCCGGCCTGAGTCCAAGCACCTCCAGATGCAGATTGATCTTTGCGGGAGCCGTAACGCTGACGGAATGCCCTAAAGCATCAGACCGCATCGAGATACTCATGACTCATGGCCGACGTCATCAGCCCGATTCAAACCCCTAGCCAACTCCACCCAGTGAGCAGGGGACAGTTCTTGAGGTCGCTGCTGCAGGCTGATGCCAATAGCTTGTGCCAGAGCGTTCAGTTCGGCGGCAGGACGCAAGCCAGCAAGGGTATTGCGCAACATCTTTCGCCTAGCCAGGAAAGCTTGCCGCAACAATGCCTCAACTCGCCTAGCGAGAAGAGGTTCAAGACGCTGATCGGGTTCAAGAGGCTCTAAGGAAATGACCTCGGACTGAACTTTTGGCGACGGCTTAAAACAGCGTGGTGGTACAAGGCAAACACTTGTGCAACGAGCCAGTAACTGAAGTCGCACGCTTAGAGCACTGAAACAGCTCTGTCCGGGTCGGGCGCGAATCCGTTCAGCAACTTCTTTCTGCAAAAGCAGTACAAGCCGTTGATAAGGCATTTCAACAGGTCGATCTAAACGACCAACCAAACGCTCAAGCAAAGGACCTGTGATGTTGTATGGAATGTTGGCGACAACCTTGGTAGCAGCAGTGCCATCGGGAAAAGTTAACGGCACCGACAACACATCCCCCTCCTGCAAAGTCAAACGAGGCTGATCAACAAAACGCTGTCTCAAGCCAGCGACTAGATCCCTATCCAACTCGATGGCATGAACCGCCATAGCAGGAGAGGCCAGCAGGCGTTCCGTAAGCGAACCTCGCCCTGGACCTACTTCCAGCACTTGGTCATGGGGCTGCACATCAGCCGCATCGAGAATCCGATCCAACACAGCCGCATCGATGAGCCAATGCTGAGCAAAGCGTTTACGTGGTTGATGTCCGAGAAAGGCCATCGCCCAACTCTGCCCGAGCATGCCAAGGCAGCGTGCGATTAACAGGAGCAACCACTCAGACACAACGTCTCAACACGAATCCAGCGCACCGGTCGACTGCGCAGTGTCCTCTGGTGGAGTGGTCTTGAGTGGAGTGGTAAAGGCACAAGAGCCAAAACCACCTCCAAAGTGTGTTCACTGAAGCGGGGATGCGCAGCTGACCAACAGTTCATGGCACGGCACAACCGCAAGCGCTTTGCCTGGTCAAACGCCCGTAATCCCCAGTCATCCAATCCACGACAACGTCGGGCCTTGACCTCCACCAGTAACAGTCGCGTTCTTTTATTTAAGAGAAGGTCAATTTCTCCATACCGGCAAAACCAGCGCTGACTAACTAACTGCCAGCCACTTCTATGCAACAGACGCAATACCAATTGCTCCGCCAAACGCCCCTGCTGTATTGAATCCATCCTCATGAACTACTCACAAGATGAGAGTTCCACCATCAGATCAATAACAGAAAGCCATTACCGCAGAGAGTGCTACTTCTCCCCAAATAAGCCAGCATTCCAATGCCAGCAGACCTAGGGTTTGCTTATTGCGTTTCTGTTCCAATGCGTGCCCGCCTACTGGCCTTGGCCGCTGCTGCGCTTGTTTTTCTTGTGCCTTTGCAACCCAGCTGGGCAACCATGAATCATTCCCAGCAAGTGCTGATCAATTCAGACTTCTCTAATCAAGATCTCCGAGGCGTCACTTTTAATCTCGCCAACCTGCGCGAAGCCAACCTATCCGGAAGTGACCTCGAGGGGGCAAGCCTTTTTGGCGCCAAGCTTGACGATGCCAACCTCAGTAACACCAACTTGAGGGAGTCAACTCTCGACTCCGCCATATTCAATGGAACCGACCTCACTAATGCAGTTCTTGAAGACGCCTTTGCCTTCAATACCCGCTTCAAGAACGTAACCATCACAGGTGCCGACTTCACCAACGTGCCTCTACGCGGCGATGTGCTGACAACGCTCTGCGCAGCCGCTGAAGGAACCAACCCAATCACCGGTCGCGACACCCGCGACAGCCTTGATTGCAGCTGAATGTACCTCTCCTACCACCTCGATGAGCTTTGACTCCCACAGTCTTGAACGTCTCCGTGAACTAGGCCGGCAACTCCCAAAGCCCTTACCAAGCCCAGACGTCCAAATCAGCGAAAACTCACCAGCCAACAAACGTCGCCATCGCATCGAAACCGAAGAAGATCCCCAGGCCCTTTTCAAGGAACTGATGCAAGTAAGCCCTGATGGGAATGTTCCAACCCATTTGATGGCACGTCTCAGAGAGATTGAAACGAAGCAAGAGAACAAGGAACAGCGCGAACGAAGTAGCCAACAAACAACTGAAATTGCTCAGGGCATTAACACGCCAACCAACAATGCCGGCAAGGGCAAAACCACCCTTCCACAGAGACCTAGATCGACCCCTGGCAGCGAGGAAGAAAGTCTTTACGTAGCCTTCGGGCAACTGCTACTAGAAGATGAGGACGAGACTTGAATTCTGCTCAAACTGCATCGGACGAGCAAAACACCACAGCTTTACGCATCATTGCTATGGTCAGGATTTCATAGGATAAGGTTTGCTAAAACCGTAGTCAGTAGAAGGGATTTGAGAAGAGCCTTATCCTGCCGAATCATAGCCGTGGGCAAAGTGCGCAAGGGCTGGATTCAAGACGGCTTGTCGATGTATCTAAAGCGCCTGCCGGGCATAACGATCACAGAAGTTCGTGACACCTACCCCCTACGAGAGGCGGAAGCAATACGGGCAACACTGAACAATAAGGAATTAGTGGTAGCTCTCTGCGAAGAAGGAGAAGCATTGGCCTCAGTTCCCTTTGCCGAACGTCTACAGAAGTTTGGCTCTGAGCGTATTGCCTTTGTGATTGGTGGCGCTGATGGCCTGAGCAAAGAGCTGAAGAGCTCAGCCCACTGGCAACTCAGCCTGTCACCGATGACTCTCCCGCACGAACTGGCCCGCTTGCTGCTTGCGGAACAGCTCTATAGAGCGCAAAGCATCACACAAGGAAGCAGCTATCACCGCCGCTAACAGCCCCAAAAATTCAACACATGAATTGGAACAGATGTACTATCAAGGCTGCTATTGCGTGTCGCAATGGATTTCACGCAGCACCCTTTGCCTCTGCGTTCTGAGCGCAAGCGACAGCCCCTGCCATTAGCAGGAGAGGACGTGGCAGCGGGATTTCCCTCGCCTGCAGAGGATTACATGGAAATCGGCATCGACCTTAACGAACAACTAATTCGCCATCCGGCCAGCACCTTCTTCCTGCGTGTTAGCGGCCACTCAATGACAGGTGTCGGCATCCACAATGGCGACCTATTGGTTGTAGATCGTAGCCTGGATGCACGACCCGGGCACATCGTGGTAGCAATTCTCGATGGCGCCTTTACGGTCAAACAACTTGTACGCCACCGTGGCGTACTGCGCCTAGAAGCTGCTAATTCCAAATACCCACCACTTGATCTAGTTCACTTCGGCGACGTGCAGATTTGGGGAGTAGCAGTGCATTCCATTCATAACCTCAGCACAGCTCGACAGGCTTCTCACTAAATCTTGACGCAAACTTGCGCATAATTACACTATTCAAAAGCGCAATGAGATTATCGCCAAGCACAAAGATAGTCATTTTGAATCTCCATAATAAAAAGGAAAAATGCAACAGATCCAATGCATAACGCATAACTTTTATTCACCTAAATAGCGGAAGGCAACTGCACGATCAGATCAATATCAACAAGAAGAATCTTTGATATCCCACAGCTTGTTAGTTAACCGACTAAGCCATTGGAGCCTCACTCGTTCTTCATCCGCCTCTTTATCTGAAGCCCAACTAGATATAGAGTGATGGAAAATGGCAGAGCACGCCTCATCAGGCCCCCTCAACCAACCAAGGTCTTTAAGATAATCATGAACACACTCATCTACAAACAGAAACCAGTCTTGCAAACGGTTACTGCCATTGGCTTTAATTGCTTTCTGCTGGAGCGCCGAAGCTCCATCAGGCGACTCAATAAGACCATGTACAGCCAAGATCTCCTCCCTTAAATCGAGCCACTCGCAATCACCCCTTAATTGAAGATCATAATAACGTTCACGGAACTGATTGTCTTCCTTACAAAGCCATTCTATCCACGCTTCTTCCATTAACTCCTTGATCTCTTGCTTATCTCCTCTAGATAGCCATTCAGAAAAGGTTGTTTTATTAATTCTTTGGATAATGTTTTGCTGATGATTAGTCAAAGTTGGTGTCATCTTAATCCTTTTGTCTTGTCAGTTTTTGCATCAGCTCCGTCGAACACCTCCGCCCGAGAAAAGCTACTAAAGGCTAATCACATTAGCCACACACTACTTCGAGATCAGACACAACCGCATTAATGTGCAAAGGATAAACCAGTCAATAGTTGAGTGGAGCAGAGAGCGAAGCAACGCCTAGATCGCCATACACCACTAGCAATGTAGACATAAGCCTGGATTCACCTAAGTCAAACTTGACACCGAGCAGGCATCCTCTATTCCAAGAAGTCACCAGGCCACAACAACGGGTTTAATGATGGCGGACTTGATGATGGCGGACTTGATGCAAACAAGTAATAACAAAACAATCAAACAACTAATCGAGAGCACTATTGAGCACAAACCTGCATACGCATTCTTCTGGCCACATAACCGACAACTATCACGAAGGGCACCGCAGCAGAGCGCCACTCCACCATCAGGCAACCCGCCATCAGTCGGTCTATAGTACAATTGCACTATCCATAAGCATTGTTTGGCTAGTTTCCGCTCAACGCCATGCCACAGGCCACCGCCTTGATCGATGGCAACAACTTCTATGCCGCCTGTGAGCAAAGCCTTGATGCCTCACTAGGTAATCGCCCCTTGGTAGTGCTCTCCAACAACGATGGCTGCATTGTTGCCCGCAGCGCCGAGGCCCGCGCTCTCGGCATCACCATGGGTACGCCCTATTTCAAGGTTCAAAGTGAACTGGAGAGATTGGGCGTAGTAGTGCGCAGCTCCAACTACGCCCTCTACGGAGACATGAGCCAACGGCTGATGACTTTGCTAGAAGCTCATTGCGAAGAACTAGAGATCTATTCCATTGACGAAGCCTTCGCCCGCATCAGTCGACCCGCCGATTGCAACCTAAAGCCCTGGGCTCGTCAACTACGGGCCCGAGTGCATCACAACCTTGGGCTGCCAATAGCCATCGGTCTTGGTGCCAGCAAAAGTCAAGCCAAACTCGCCAACCACCTAGCCAAGGCAATACCTGCTCATGCCGGTGTTTTCGACCTAACCACTACTAACAATCCAGATGCATGGCTCGAAAGCATCGCTATCGAAAATGTGTGGGGCATTGGCCGCAAACTATCCCAATGGTGTCGACTTAAGGGCGTAACCAATGCCCGACAACTACGTGATATGCCACGCAGCCAACTTCACTCCCACTGCGGCGTAATCGGCTTACGTCTACAACGAGAATTACAAGGCCACGCTTGCCTGCCTCTAGCCCTGGCTCCGTCGCCAAAACAAGAAACCTGTGTTAGCCGTAGTTTCAGCAGCCCAATCACAAGCCTGGAGGAACTACGACAGGCAGTTGCAACCTACGTGGTGCGAGCCAGTGAAAAACTAAGGCGCCAACAGCAACAAACCAAATCACTAACCGTATTCACACGCACCAGCCCCTTCGCACCATCGTTTTATAGCCAAGCAGCTACGACCCAACTAGACCTGCCGAGCAACGACACTGCGGTCTTACTAGCAGCAGCGCTACCACTGGTAGAGCGAATCTTTCGTCCCCATCGCCGCCTAAGTAAAGCCGGGGTGCTGATGCAAAACCTACAGAGCACAGACCATCTTCAACAACACCTACTGGCAGCAGTCAGCACCGATACACAGCAACGCCGTGATCGACTAATGAGCGTCATCGACCAACTCAACTGTCGCTACGGCAGCGGAACTGTGCGCTGGGCCGCCTGCGGCATGCAGCCAAGATGGAGCATGCGTCGTGACCAACTCAGCCGCGCTGCTACAACCCGCCTCAATGACCTGCCATTAGTTCTGGCCTAAAATCAAAACCAATCTTGTCGCTCCAATTACTTAGATATTCCAGCTAGATTTGGCTTGCTGGGTTCTATCCACACCTCTAAACCATGAAGGATGAAAAATGCAGAAGAGCAGAAATAATAAAAAACGGAATTATCACTAAAAACAGAATCTTGGAGATAATAGGAATAACTTCAACCTCTCTAGATAAACCAAAAGAAAGGGGTTGAGGCTTCTCATGAATCAAACAAGCAGAGCAAACTATTGATGTCCCTCCAGTTCGATGCACACTCTTCGCAAATGCTTCAGAAATTCCAACAGCCTTACCACAAAGTCTGCAGAAATGCCTAAATAACATCAATACAAACTTAGAAGAAATAACTGGTGTACTGAGACAAAAAAAGAAGAATGGCTCTTTTGTTTGAGCATCTGGTGTTGGCTAAAATCCTAAATTTGCTGCAAAAGCTGCACCGCTTCCTCCCGGCGGCTCAACAGCAACACCATACGGTCACCATGGCCAGCAAAACCAATCTGATGACGCAACAATTCAGAGCTGGCAAGGGCCATGCCACAGGTCTCAACTAAAAGCACCGGAATAGTTCCGACATGACCTTGCATGCTCTGCAAATCAAGCGCCTGATGCACGGCACGTTGTGCCTTATCCATACCTAGCCGTTCAACAAGCTGAGGCCAGAGATGATTCACCGGGGTGTACCCCACAAAATCAATAGACGTTTCACTCATTACACATTGATTGCAGCGGTCCTCGGTTTGAAAGGACATTCATGAAGAGAGTTGCTCTACAGCTCCAGTGATCATTGCCGGAGTCACCGAAATTGTCTCGATGGCATCGGCATTATCAAGGTAGGCGTCAAAAGAGGTGTAGTGATCAATATGGGGATTAGCTCCATCCACCGCACAGGCCTTTATCCAATCGCCATCTTCAGGCTTCACCACAAAATATGCCTGGAGAGCCTCCTCTAGATCACCACCATCACCAATACCCTCACCGTGCCAAATCGCTTCGTAAAAGCCCATGTGATCAAGTGTAAGCAGATTTCATCAGCTTAAGAAGTAAAGCGAAGCTGATGAAAATTTGATTTCATCTTTCATAGCCAAAACCTATGCATTGTCACCACTACCCCACAGAACATCCGACTAGGTATTGAAGTTGCGCTCGACTAGCTGATACGTGAAAACCAACCCTGAATGAGCAGTGCAGGGAAGCCTGGGTATTTGTGATCATTAAAGAAAGGATTTTGATTGTTCAAGCAACACTTTCTGGTGGCCAAAAATAACGAGTCGCGATTACACCTAGCCTTAGCTGCTAGCCCAAGCTATTGCTTATCGAAGAACCTACCACTGCACTAAATAAAGCCTCCAAGCGATACGTAGTCGATCTATTCCAGAAGCCGGCCGAGGAAGAACAAGCGGGGAACATAGTGTTCACTCACTACAACAAGGTTCTCGACATAACTAATCCAATCGTGAAGCTGGTGGAGGCATCACTACTTAGCTGATCACTATTAAAAGTGGCGTCAGGTTGATTACCTAAGCGGGGATGGCATCCTGACCCGAAAACCCACCACAACGTTGCTGATCTAGGTGGCCAATGTGTTTGCGTTCACTGTAATAAAGCTCCTGAAAACGCAATGCATCGCTGTTGAGCTCCTCGAACATCGCTTCTATACGCATTTCCATATCAACCGATTCAGCAGGTTGCCGACGCTCTTCTTCAATCAGAACAGCAATGCAACGTTCAAGAGTTTCTAGCCGCTGACTTCCCCAAGCCTCAAGCAGATGGCGACAACGCTTAAGACATTTCTGGCGTTCTAGAACTGCTGCCGTACCACGCAACTGAAGCATTGGTTTTGCCATAGCCGCCAACTGAACCTCGCCGGGCTCTAACAAAGGTGTAAGACGAGCCACAAGAGCACTGTTCTCCAATAACAACTGATCCGTTAGTAGCCGTGATAATTCGATGTGCTCCAAATCATCGCCAGCGTCTTTACCTCGAGTGATTTCCTCCAAACGGCCAGCACCAAGATTGGTTTCTTCTAGATCAGTAATTGCCGCCCAGAGCAAACGGTGATGCTGCAAGGCAAAATCCTCCAACTCCCGCTGTCGCAACTCCCTACGAATAGCAGCACGATGACGGGCGCAATGAATATATAAGCGCAAAATTTCCGCCTCACTGCGCTCTCTCTGACTAGCTTCTCCAGGTTGTTCATGACGACTAGAGCGGCCATGCCAACGCTGACCCTTCACCTGCTGACGCAGATCCTCCTCGAGCTGTAGTGCCAATCGACCCTGCCCACCGCTCAACCGTTCCGCAACCTGCTGCAGGTAGTGGGTGCGCACTGCAGACTGGGGCAGCTTGCCCAGCAAAGCCACTACACCACTGACCGCCTGTTGAAACTGATCTGCTCGACTCAGATCACGGCCATCCAGCACCTGCTCAATCTGCCAGTCGAGCCAAAGCGGGGCTTGATCCAGTAACGCCCGATACTCGCCGACCCCATGGTCGGAGAGGAATTCATCAGGATCCTTGCCTGAAGGCAGGTGCAGCACGCGTAATTCAAGTTGACCTTGCAGTGCCAACTGCTCAACCTCACCGATGGCTCGATTTGCCGCCCTAACACCTGCACCATCGGCATCGAAGTTGAGAACGATCCGCTTGCTTTCAGTGCAACGGCATAGCTGTGTGATCTGCTGACTGCTTAAAGCAGTGCCAAGCGAAGCGACTGAATTGGTAATCCCAACAGCATGCAAAGCGATGACATCGAAATAGCCCTCAACAACAACAGCCCTATCGACCTTGCGGATAACGTTTGCAGCTTTATCTAGACCAAAAAGATTTTTACCCTTCTCGAATACCTCGGTTTCAGGTGAGTTGAGATATTTAGGCTCGCTGCCATCGAGGCTGCGCCCGCCAAAACCAATCACCCGCCCCTGGCGATCATGAATCGGCACGATCACCCGATTCCTGAAGCGATCGTAGAAGCCTCCACCCCCCTTGCGAGGCACCACAAGACCAGCGGCCTCGAGAATCTCTGGCGTCACCCCCTCAACCTGTTGCAAATGCTGCAGCAGACCATCCCACTGTTCAGGGGCATAGCCGAGTTCGAAACTCTCCAGGGTGGTTTCACTAAGACCTCGCTTTTCCTTGAGATAAGAGAGTGCTGCAACACCTTCCGGTCGCTTTAAACAGCTGCGAAACCAACCGCTTGCAAGAGCAAGAGCATGATGCAATTTGTCCCTGCGCGTTAGCTGCTGCCGCAACCTCTCCTCCTGAGGCCCGTCCATCGTCTCGATGGGCAGTTGATATTTACGTGCCAGCTCCAGCACCACATCACCAAAGCTGAGGCGTTGAAACTCCATCAAAAACTTGATGGAATTGCCTCCAGCACCGCAGGAGAAGCAGTAATAAAACTGTTTTGCGGGCGACACCGTCATCGACGGCTTGCTGTCATCGTGAAAAGGACAAATGCCGACGAATTCACGTCCCTTCTTCTTGAGCACTACGTGCTCGCCGACCACATCAACGATATCGGCCCTCTCCTTGACGGCTTCTATCGTTCGAGGATGGAGTCGAGGAAAGGACATTTACGCATTCTGTAGGTCACGCCGAAATTGGTCCAGGTCAATTGCAAACGGCCTAGTTGTTTTCAAGGATGCAAATGCAGACCAATAGACAGCACGGATGTAATTCAATCCTGCTCAGCTCCCTGGTCTTTAACCTGCTTCACTAGAAGATTTAGGGGAATTTATGCGGCAAAAAGTTGCCTGATATTGGCAGAGGCAACCTTGCCCTAATACTTGCTGCATTGGCCTTCAGCCTGATGACTGTCTGCGTCAAACACCTTGATGGTCGTTTGCCGGTAGCAGAGATTGTGTTGGCAAGGTCCCTAGTCAGTCTTGTAATTACCTGGTTCATGCTGAGGCGAGTTGGCATCTCACCCTGGGGACAACGCAAAGGTTTGCTTTTAGTGCGCGGTCTACTGGGAACCGCAGCATTGTTCTGCGTATTTCATGCCCTGGCATCTTTACCCCTAGCCGCCGCCACCATCCTTCAATACACCTATCCAACATTCACGACCCTTTCAGCCTGGCTGTTATTGGGAGAAGGGGTTCGTCGCCGCATTGGCATAGCCGTACTTCTCGGCTGGTTAGGAGTATCCATGGTTATGCAGCCGGAATGGTTGGGCCGCAGCATCGTTGGGCTGCCCTCATTAGACGTTTCAATCGCCCTGGCGGGGGCCCTGTTTACAGCTTTGGCCTACGTCTGCGTCCGTGAACTATCAAAGCGGGAACATCCAATGGTCATCGTCTTCTACTTCCCTTTGATTTCAGTGCCAATCACCCTGCCCTTCCTCTGGAATCAAGGAATAATGCCTATGGGAATGGAATGGATCTGGATCCTGGGCGTTGGATTATTCACCCAACTTGGCCAGATCTGGATCACCGAGGGGCTAACTCTTTTGCCGGCAGCAAGAGCTAGCTCAATCGGCTATATCCAAGTTTTATTCGCAACTATCTGGGGCGTGCTTCTATTTGCTGAACCTGTAAATAGCAGAGTTGCACTTGGCGCACTATTTGTGCTGGGAGCAACCCTAATCAGCCTGAGCGCAAGGCAAGCCAAGACCCAGAATCAACCAAGCTGAAAAAAGCGGCGGACTCAATGCTGCTTAATGCACTGCGAGGTGTGAGCGGCCTATCTGCGAGTGATTACATCTGAACAGAATCCATAAGGCTCAGGCAAAAACCCAATCTGCTGCTGCTCATCAAACTCAACTAGCAATTAAAACGAACAATCCAAAGACAGCAGATGATCAGGCGCTGCTGATAACTGAGGAGAGTAAAACCTTCAACAAATCACAAAACCCAAAAAAAGCAGGAGAAGGAGCGGCTTGACACCCGCCAAAAGTTCAGAGCAAAGGCTGGACGTATCCGGCAGCATGGGAGAGATAAGGAGCAATCCCATGATCGGCTGGCTGCAAGGGCAAAAGGTGGACGCCTGGCAGCAAGGAACTCGGCAGGGAGTAGTGCTGGCTTGTGGCGGCGTTGGCTATGAAGTTCAGCTTGCACAGCGCCATCTAAACCAGATGGAGGAAGCTCATAGCAGCTTCATCCTCTGGATTCATCAAGTGCAGCGTGATGATGGAGCCAGCCTGTTTGGCTTCCCAGAACGAAGAGAACGGGACATTTTCCGCATCCTGATCGGGGTTAGCGGGGTAGGGCCTCAAGTAGCTCTAGCCCTTCTCGAGGAATGCCAAGTCGCAGAACTGATCGAGGCCATCGTGCAAGGAGACCTCCGCAAGCTCTGTAGAGCTCAAGGTGTAGGCAAGCGCACAGCCGAAAGACTTGCCGTGGAATTACGCACCAAACTGGCCGAATTAAGTGGCAGTGATCCTGGGATGTCCCTAGTGGACAACGGTGTTATCCAATCGCTTCAGATCAAGGAATCAAGCTTGCAAGAGCTGCAAACCACCCTCGAAGCTCTTGGCTACGAAGATCTTGAAATCCGTCGAGCCATAAGGGCTGTAGCCAACGGTGCAGCATCAGGAACCAAGGACAAGCCTGCGACTGCTCCCTCTCCAGATGACACTGATGCCTGGCTGAAAGCGAGCCTGCGCTGGCTGAGTCAGGAGGCCGCCTAACAAGGGGATCGTAAGGAGTTAAAGTGGTTGTTTGCTCTAATTGGGCTAAACGCCACGCATGTCGCTCGATACAACAGAAAAGCAACAACTGATCAATGCTCACCAAACCCACGGCACCGATACGGGCTCTGTGGAGGTGCAAGTAGCAATGCTTAGCGAGCGTATTTCCAAGCTCAGCTTGCACCTGCAGGAGAACAAGCAAGACTTCTCCTCTCGTCAGGGACTGCTCAAGATGATTGGTCGTCGCAAGCGTCTACTCAGCTATGTCCGCGAAAAAAGCGAACAGCGCTATACAGGCCTGATCACCAAGCTAGGTATCCGCGGCTGAACCCTTTTGGCGATTTCCCTCTAAACCTTTTGCATATGGCCGAACGCAGCAGTGCTATCCCTTTCGAGCCAAAAAAGAGTGAAACGGCCAAAAAAAAACCACCCAAACTACCCAAAAAGGGACCTAAAGCTCCACTAACCAACAAAGCAGCTGCAAAGTCGCAAAATGGCATTCCAAAACCGGTTGCCAATCGCATGCTGCGGCGGGTGATCTTCGCCTCAGGTCTGCCCACTGCTTCAGGGATGGGAGTTTTTGTAGCCAGTTATCTGATCGTGAGCCGCGGCATTGCTGAAATCTCACCTTTCATCACCTTGATCAGCTCAGCTGCCTGCTTCGTCGTTGGCTTGATGGGACTGAGTTACGGCGTTCTATCTGCCAGTTGGGAAGAAGCGCCTGGCAGCCTACTTGGACTAGAACACATTCGACCAAACCTGGGCAGGATGCGAGATTCATTCAAAAGCAATCAGCGCAGCTCAACAGCTGAATCAAAACCATCAGAACAAACTTCAGACCAGTAGTCGATCGCTGCAATGGGCTGTAAAAGACTGCTGATGAAGAGAGCTAACTGCAGCTGAAGCGTCGCGAACGCAGAACTGTTGACCTAGGCATACGTATCGAACCTGAGGGCCATCACGAACCGCTGCAATCACAGGCACTCGCACACCAAACTCATCCTTAGCGGGTCGATGCTGCTGCAAACATTCCCGAAGCCTGTGCTGCACGGTGATATCACAAGCTTCATCTGGCATTAACTCAACCAATAACAATCTCAGGTCATCAATGGCGCGGCAATCATCAATAATCAACTGGGTGCGGTCGTCGCGACGATCAACAGAAGCCCAGATAAGCAATCGTGCTTCCAACATGAGGTGATCTGATAGGCGCGCGTAACTCTTGGGAAAAACCACTGCTTCGCAGCTACTGGTGAGATCCTCAAGCTGTAGAACTGCCATACGATCACCTTTACGCGTGGTCACTTGTCGCATCTCCGTTACCATCGTGATCACACTGACCTTGGCCTTATCGGCCTGATCATCAAGGCTGGCCAAACCAATGGGCGCAAGCAATTGAGCTGGAGCAGTGAGCTGCTTGAGAGGGTGATCGGAAAGATAAAAACCAACCAGATCCTTCTCTAGTCGCAGTTTTTCAGTCGGTGGATAATCAGGAACAGGTGCCGCCTTGGGAGCCGTGCTGAGCTCATCAGGCTGCTGATCATCTGAGGCTTCAGCTACCAGATCAAACAGATTGCCCTGGCCACTGAGCCGATCACGAGCACGAGAAGCCGCCCAGTTGATCAGCAGCTCGAGATCGGCAATCAACTGGGCCCGGTTCGCCTCAGGATCCATGGCATCAAGGGCACCACAATGAATAAGCGATTCCAACCCCCGACGATTGAGAACATTGGAAGGAAGGCGATCACAAAGATCGGCGAGGGATCGAAAGGGACCATCACTATCGCGACTAGCGATCAGCTGCCTGATTGCACCATCGCCAAGATTACGCACAGCAGAAAGACCAAATAAGATGCGATCACCAGCTGGAGTGAAATCAATACCTGAAGCATTCACATCGGGTGGCATCACCTCAATGCCCATCGAATTGCAATTAGAGATATAGCGCTGAACCTTGTCACTTGAGCCAGCATTAACTGTGAGCAATGACGCCATATAGGCGACTGGGTAATGCGCTTTCAGATAGGCAGTTTGATAAGTTACTGCGCCATAAGCCGTCGAATGACTCTTGTTGAAGCAATACTCAGCGAACAAAACCATTTGATCAAAGAGTTCATCAGCAACTCTCGTATCAACACCACTACGACTTGCCCCTTCAACAAAAATACTGCGATGTTTTTGCATTTCTGAAACCTTCTTCTTACCCATGGCACGGCGTAATAAGTCAGCTTCACCAAGGGAATAGCCAGCAAGATCCTGAGCAATCTTCATGATTTGCTCCTGATAAACCATAATTCCGTAAGTCTCCTTAAGGATTGGTTCAAGGGCTGCATGGGCAAAATCAATCGCCTCTCGACCATGCTTTCGGTTGATGAACTTTGGAATTAATCCAGCATCAAGTGGGCCCGGTCTATACAACGCCAAAATCGAGGAAATATCCTCCAAAGATGAGGGACGCAGATCACGCACGATCTGCCGCATGCCACTAGATTCGAGCTGAAAAATACCTTCAAGATCACCTCTTGCAAGTAAAGCAAAAGTCTCAGGATCTTCTGGAGGCAAGCGATCTGGATCAATGCGCTCACCACTATTAACTTCAACAAGCTCAAGTGTCTTATCAATCATAGTAAGATTCTTGAGACCAAGAAAATCCATCTTCAACAACCCCATCGACTCCACATCCTCCATGAAGTATTGAGTAATTACCTGCCCATCATTATTACGTTGAAGCGGAACAAAATCATCAAGCGGTTCAGCCGCAATCACAACCCCTGCCGCATGTACACCAAAGGTTTTATTTGTACCTTCAATGCGCATCGCCATATCTACCCATTTAGTAACTACCGGATCGTTTTGATACTTCTGCCTGAATTCATCATTCGGAGATTCCTCACCAATCATCGCCGCCAACTTTGCTGGTTTTCCCCGTACAACCGGAATAAGTTTGGCTAATCGGTCAGCATCTCCGTAGGGAATATCAAGTACTCGTGCCACATCTTTTAAGACAGCCTTTGAGGTCATCCGATTAAAAGTGATGATCTGAGCAACCTTGTCTTCTCCATAACGACGGGTGACATAATCGATAACCTCACCTCTACGCTCAATGCAGAAATCTGTATCAATATCAGGCATCGACTTACGTTCAGGATTGAGGAATCGCTCAAACAACAAGCCGTTTTGAACTGGATCAATATTGGTAATCCCAAGCGCGTATGCCACCAGTGAACCAGCAGCCGAACCACGACCAGGACCTACTGGTATTCCCTGTTCACGAGCAAAGCGGATGTAATCCCAAACCACCAGGAAATAAGTAGGGAAACCCATTTGCTCCATCACGCCCAATTCATAAGTGAGCCTCTCGCTGTAGTGCTCATCAATTTGATCTGCTGTCCCAAGTTCCAACCTTGTGCGTAGCCCCTGCTCAGACACCTCCTGCAAGTAACTCACGGATGTATATCCTTCCGGGATCGGAAAACGGGGCATCTGATAACCGCCGAGGATCGAATATTCCTCAACCTTTTCAGCAACGGCTGCTGTATTAGCGATGGCCTCTTTGACTACCTCAGGCTCAAGATGATCAACAAACAGCCTTACCATCTCCTGCTCAGACTTGATGTATTCAGTGCCCGTATATCGCAAGCGCTTTTCATCGCTAATCAACTTGCCTGTAAGCACACAAAGCAGCGCATCATGAGCCTCTACATCGTTCTTGCTTAGGTAATGGGCATCATTGGTGGCAATCAAGCCAATGCCTAGCTCCCTAGCGATATTGACAATCTCCACGTTGACAATGCGATCTTCTGGTGAGCCATGGTCCTGAATCTCGAGGTAGAAGTCGTCACCAAATACCTCCTGATACCAACTAGCTACATCCTTTGCCTCATCAGGACGACCGCGCAAAATGGCCTGAGGAACCTCCCCTCCCAAACAGGCGGTAGCAACAATTAATCCCTCGCTGTGGGCCCTAAGTTTTTCTTTATCAATGCAGGGCCTGGCAAAGATGCCCCTACCGCGCATCCCTTGCAGATGGCTGATACTAGTTAGCTTTACAAGGTTGCGATAACCAATAGCGTTCTTAGCCAGCACCACCAGGTGATTACGACGCTCCTTCTTCGGCTGCGGATCCTCAATGGAGCCGTTAATCACATACATCTCATTGCCAATAATCGGCTTGATATCAGCGTTCTTGCAAAGCTTTAGCAGCTCGATGGCGCCATACATCACCCCGTGATCGGTGAGCGCCAAAGCAGGCATCCCCAACTCCTTAGCCCGCTCAACCATCTGCGGTAGCTGAGTGGCTCCGTCGAGAAGGCTGTAGTCGCTGTGATTGTGGAGTGGAACGAATGCCATACCCAAGCCTAAAGGCAGGCGCAAGATAGGGCGTGTGGCAAGAAGTTAAACGCTACATATAGCGCTGCCAGGTTCAGGGGATGAGGTCGCTCTGCGGCCGGTCTGCCATTACATCGGCGGCTTGCTCATAGTGAAAAGCCACCTGCAGAAGTCGCGACTCCTCCAAAACATTGGTAATCAACTGAACACCGATCGGAAGACCAGCGTGATCAAAACCACAAGGAAGACTGATGGCAGGCAACCCAGCCAAGTTGGCTGGAATGGTGAGTAGATCAGCCAAATACATGGCCAGGGGGTCATCCGCGTGGGCTCCCACTGAGAAAGCAGTTGTAGGCGAAGTAGGTGTGAGCAACACATCAACCGTCTTGAACGCAGCCTCAAAGTCTCGGCGGATCAACGTGCGGACCTGTTGAGCTTTCTTGTAGTAAGCATCTACATAACCAGCAGATAGGGCATAGGTGCCGATCAGGATGCGTCGCTGAACTTCGCTACCAAAACCTTCAGCACGACTAAGCGCTGTCATCGCAGCCAGGCTCTTTGCTCCTTGCGCTCGGTAGCCATACTTCACGCCGTCATAACGGGCCAAATTGGCGGAAGCCTCCGACGGTGCAATGACGTAGTAAGTGGCGATGCCATCACTAAAGCGTGGGCAACTCACCTCAACCAATTCCGCTCCCAGGGATTGCAACTGTTCGGCAGCCGCCAGAACCGATGCCTTTACTTGTGAATCCAAGCCGTTTTGCTCAAAGCATTCGCTGATCAAACCAACGCGTACTCCAGATAGAGGCTCCGAAATGGCAGAGCAGTAATCAGGGACAGCCACATTCAAACAAGTGGTATCACGAGGATCTGGTCCTGCTATTACCTGCAAAAGCTCAGCCGCATCGGCCACGTTGGTAGTGAAAGGGCCAACCTGATCTAGAGAGCTCGCAAAGGCCACCAAACCCCAGCGACTGACACGGCCATAAGTGGGCTTAAGCCCCACAACCCCACAAAATGAAGCGGGTTGACGAATCGATCCCCCTGTATCCGAACCCAAAGCGGCCATGCATTCACCTGATGCAACTGCTGCGGCACTGCCACCGGAACTACCACCCGGCACACGGCTTAAATCCCAGGGATTAGAAGTAGCCCCAAACGCAGATGTTTCGGTTGAGCTACCCATCGCGAACTCATCGAGATTCGTTTTGCCGAGAAGCACAGCACCGGCCTGCCAAAGTCGTTCGGTGACAGTGGATTCATAAGGCGGCACAAAGTTCTCCAGCATTCGACTGGAACAGGTGGTGCGTATTCCTTTCGTGCAGAGATTGTCCTTAATCGCCAAAGGCACTCCTGCCAAAGGCGGAAGTGACTCACCTGCTGCCCGGGCCTCATCGATGCGATTGGCATCGGCGCGAGCCCTATCTGCAGTTACATCCAGATAAGCGTGCAGCGAAGGATCTACCGCTGCAATACGTGCCAACTGGTGATCTATAAGCTCCCGGGCGGAAACTTCGCCGAGCTTCAATTGCTGACGCCATTCGGCGATGGCCATCTGCTTACGGTGCTATGCAGAAGCGACGCTATCAGCCGTCCGATCAGCTTTCGACAGAGATCGTGAGAGGCTCACAACGACGGCAACGCAACAAGGTTTGATTAACCGAAGCAGGACCCTCAGCAGACAAATCCGCAAGGAAAGCTGGCAGCTGGGTTTTAAGACTTTTTCTAGTCACAAAAGGCCCGTACCAATAGGTGACATCTGGGTCTCGTGTTTCAACCCTGGCCCACCAAGCCCAGCCAAGGTTATTGACGAGGCTACGTAACGGCCTGATCAATAGGCCCATGATGAGCTGGCGAATGCATACATTTTGCCTTGCCGAGTTCCAATTTGCCTTCCCCTAACGCTTGTAAAGGAAACTTTTGGATCAACGCTAAACCATTCCCAGGCAAGGAGATTGATCTTCCAGAGCATCCAAGTCTCAACTCTGATCAGTCAGCGAATCCTCATCCCCCATAGGTGTCAGATCAACTTGTAGCTCACCTGTCTTGAGATCCGTAGCCGGCTGAACATCTTCGGAACAACCCTGCTGGTCGACCAGTGTGGAAGACAACTCCTTCCCAGGCAGCTCAAAATCATCCTGCAGAGAATTTGATGAATCGCTGGCCTGAACAATGAGCTCTGATTCCATGGGACTTGAATCCTCAGAGCTGTCCTGCGCAGCACATTGAGGGCGCACGATCCTGGGGGATGGAGCCTGGCCATGAACCCCCTCCATCCAGCTGCGACGAGCCACCTCGTACAAACACATCGCAGTAGCAACAGAAGCATTCAAGCTGGGGGTAACCCCCCGCAAAGGAATGCGTACAAGTTGATCGCAATGGCGGCGAGTTAACAAAGAGAGCCCCTGGTCTTCGGATCCTGTTACCACCACCAAAGGTCCTTCAAGATCAACATCAGGAAGAGTGATATCCCCCTCATCCGCCAGGCCAATAACGCGATAACCCGCCTGCTTAAGTGCTTCCAAAGAGCGATTGAGGTTTACTACACGTGCGACTGGCAAATGCTCCAAAGCACCTGCCGCCACCTTGGCGACTGAACCAGTAAGGCCAGCACTACGTCTTTGTGGCAAAACAACACCATGAGCACCAAGAGCCTCTGCAGAGCGAACAATGGCGCCGAGATTGTGCGGATCTGTGAGACCATCTAACGCCAACAACAGGGGTGGTTCCCCTAGAGCCGCACATCCCTCGATCAAACTTTGAAGGTCAAGGGTCTCAGCGGCAGCAGTCTGCAGAACAATCCCCTGATGTACAGCACCACCTGTGAGCTGACCAAGACGTGCCCAGGTGACCTCTTCAACAAGCACTCCGGATGATTTGGCCTCGCGAAGCAAGCGCAGAAACTTTGGCGCGCTTCGCAAGTCGGATGTACACCAGATGCGATGTATGGGCCGCCCAGCTTCAAGTGCAGCTTGAGTGGCATGGCGTCCCCAAAGCAAATCATCAGCAGGGGCTGGACCAAATGCCTCAGCCTCTGGAGCACGAGCTGATGTTGATTGCTCCAGCCTGGGTGTAGGTGGCTGTTTATCTGGAGAACGCGATCTTCCTCCCCAAGAGGGTCGTTTCCCAAACCGTTCATCTTCAGTGCGATCTGATGGCCTGGTTCCTCGGAATTGACGAGACCCCTCCCTACTAACTGGACGGCCTTGATCAGAACGAGGGCGATCACGACGATCACGGCTGAAACGACCCTGCTGGGAGCGGCCAGTATCAAATCTGCCTGCAGAGCCATCACCCGCATCCTCATCACGCCCGATGCGATAGACACTGCCCTGTCTTGAAGCGCGACCACTAGAAGAACTACTGCTGGATGATCGACTGCTGTAGCCAGATCGGCCGGAAGCCCCATCTCCATCACGTCGGCCACCATCTCGACGGCTGCTACCTGGGCCACCGCCCCTAGTAGGGCCTCCCCTAGAAGGACCACCCCTAGAAGGACCACCCCTAGAAGGGCCTCCAGGAGAGGATTTGCCAGGACGGCGATCGAAGCGGGAGCTCATGACGAGAAGAGAAGCTATGTCAGGTCGTTTTCGGTCTCATCCAGTCGATCCAAGAGCTGCGCGAGCCGCGCCGGATTCTGCAAAAAGAGCCAGCCAACCATTGTCTCAAATCCCGTGGCCTTGCCATAGGTCGCGGCATCACCCCGACGTGGTCCTCGTCCGGACTTGTTGCGACCTCGCCGCACTAGGTCCTTCTCAAAATCGGAGAGATGGACATCCAAGCGAAGCAGCACTTCCGCCTGCGCAGCAGCCTTCACCTCTGCCACAACAGCCTGATGGAGATCTACTGAGCGCCCAGGCTGATGACAATGTCGCAGGCGCTGGTGCAATTCCCAAACTGCATCACCAAGCCATGCCAATTGCAACGGTCCCAGTTCATCAGCACCACCGCTAACCGACTGACTACGAATCCAGTCGTTCAAGCTGTTAACTGACTCAGAGCCGCGCGCAAATCAGCTGCCAGATGAAGGAAATCCTCAAGCCGCACTAACTTCACGGTCTGGACTACCCGCGCATTGCCCACTACCGCAAACGAACGCTTGGCATCAATGCATTGCTTAGCAGTTTGCACTAAGGCGCCAAGGCCAGAGGAATCGAGGAAGTCGATCTTGCTCAAGTCAATAACCATGGGAGAGGGATTGGACTGGAGCACATCCGCCACATAGGTCATGAACTGCTTCTCGGAATAAGCATCTAGCTGGCCAGTGAACTGAAACACCAAACAGCCCTGCCGCCGTTCGAAACCACCTCTTAGTGAAACGGTCAGTCGCTGCAATTCGGTGATGGGACCAGTCCCCCGGGTGCTAATGGCACGAAGTGTAGTGATACTGCTCGATGCGCACCACGCTTCAGCGACGTTCTGCCATCAGCTCCACAAAATGACCAAAGTGGTGGTCGGCATCATGAGGGCCTGGACTGGCCTCCGGGTGATACTGCACACCAAAAATCGGTCGATCCCGATGAGCTATCGCTGCAACAGTGCGGTCGTTGAGATTGAGATGGGTCACAACCACACTGGTCTGCGGCAGAGACTCAGCATCAAGCGCAAAACCGTGGTTCTGACTGGTGATCTCCACACGACCAGTGGTGCCGCAAGGATGGTTAAGTCCTCGATGGCCATAGGCCAATTTGAAAGTGCGTCCACCCATTGCTAGGCCAAGAATCTGATGCCCCAGGCAGATGCCAAACAGTGGTATATCAACTTTATTTAATAAGTCGCCAACCAAGGAAATACCAGCAGACACTGCAGCGGGATCACCTGGTCCGTTGGATAAAAACACCCCCTCTGGATTTGAGCTCAACACAGTGGTCAAGTCGGTGCTAGCTGGCAGCACGGTGACCTCACAACCGTGAGCAACCAAACGATCGAGGATGGCCCTCTTGATACCGAAATCAATTGCGACAACGCGATAGGGCGAATCAGTGCGTCTCTTAAGCCTTTGGTCAAAGGCCACAGCACAAGTCGAGGTCCAGGTGTAGGAATCTTTTGTGGAAACCTTTTCGGCGAGGTTCAACCCCTCCATGGATGGAGCCTGCTGCAACTGCTCAAGTAGCTGCTGAGCAGAACAGCCATCGCCACTAATCACCCCATTCATGGCTCCAGCCTCGCGAAGATGTCTTACAAGCGCTCTGGTGTCAACGCCAGAAATGCCCACAACCCGCTGCTGCTCAAGCCAACTCTGCAGCGACTGTTGGCACCGCCAACTGCTGGGCAGCGGAGAAAGCTGACGAGCAATGACACCTCTGGCATGGGAAAAGGAAGATTCCTGATCATCAAGATTGACTCCTGTATTGCCCAACTCCGGATAGGTGAACGTGACTAACTGACCGGAATAACTGGGATCAGTAAGCACCTCCTGATAACCCGTCATGCCTGTGTTGAAGACCACTTCACCGATCGCACTACCGCGATATCCAAAGGCCATTCCCTCCAGCACCGTGCCATCAGCAAGCACCAATAGCGCCGAATTTCGGGATGAAGCAGACATCAGCGGAAGCACACCGAACTCATCGCAGTTTCATTCTCCAATTTGATGCTCAAGTGCACCACGAAGCTCTTGTAGCCGCTGCCAAGGGCGACCCTGTTGCAAACAGTCCTGGGCAGTAGATACACCAACCTTTAGATCATCTTGCAGTCCAGCAGCCCAGAGCACTAGAGCAGTATTCAATGCCACCACATCCCGCTGGGGATTGGTTCCACCACCTTGAAGTACAGCGGTAAGAATCGCTTGATTCGTTGCCAGATCACCACCCTTAAGTGCTTGCAGAGAAGCGGCCTCAAGCCCGAGTTCCGCCGAATCAATCGAAGATTGCCTTAGCTCACCATTCTCAAGTAAACGCAACGAATTAACTCCCTCCAAGGAGGCTTCATCAAGACCACCAGCACCATGAACAACAACGGCCCGCTGCAAACCAAGTTGCTGTAACGCTTCCGCCATCGGATCTAGTAACTCTGCCTTTGCCACCCCAAGCACTTGAGCCTGGGGCTGTAAAGGGTTCACCAATGGGCCGAGAAGATTGAAGATAGTTCGTACTCCAAGGCTTCGCCTCAAAGGCGCCAGGTTGACCAAAGCTGGATGCCAGGCAGGGGCAAATAAAAATGTGACACCTACCTGAGAGAGCGCCGCCACCACAGTGGCCAGAGGTGCATTTAGCTGCAGCCCCAAACCCTCGAGAACATCGGCGGAACCAACCTTGCCACTTGCGCTGCGATTTCCATGTTTGGCCACATTTACCCCGCAAGCAGCGGCTGTAAAAGCCACAGCGGTTGAAATATTGAACGTGTCAGCACCATCGCCACCAGTCCCACAGGTATCGACCGTAGGGATAGCCGGCAATGGACATGGCAGAGGACAAGCCCCTCTCAACACCTGAGCCATGCCAGCCAGCTCACTACCGGTCACCCCCTTTGCCCTTAGAGCCGCTAGGAATGCCCCTGTCTGCACAGGGGTTAGCTGTTCCGCCAGCCATGCCTTCATCAAGGCAGTAGCTTCCGCAGCGGGAAGGTTCTCTCCTTCAAGCAACATCTCGAGGATTTGCGGCCATGAGGGAGAAGCAACAGTAGAAGCAGACATCGATGCAGTAAAAAACCCGGGTGCGATGCACTCCGGGCCGGGTGATGGGGACGACACCACTATCACCTAAAAAATCGCCGCTGGCGAGAACTACAACAAGCCGATTCTATTTTTTTATTAGCGCAATGTTTGATGATCACAGCTTCCCAAGAATCCCTCTAGGCTCGCGCTGCAGACTGGCTGCATAGGTTGAACCATGTAGCGATACCGGCATGGCTGCATTCCGCCTCGATCTAATTGGCCGTTACCTGAAGCCCCATCGCCGCACTGTGCTGATGGGAGCAATGGCTCTTGTGGTGGTGAACGTTCTAAGCGTCATCATCCCTCTAGAAGTGAAGCGCATTGTCGATGAGCTTCAAGGAAGCTTTGCCATAACAGAAGTACTGCGTCAGGCGGGTTTGATTGTGGTTCTAGCCAGCGCCATGGCGATCGTGCGCCTGATTTCCAGACAAATGGTTTTCGGAGTAGGGCGTCAGGTTGAAGTGGAACTGCGCCAGCGGTTGTTTGACCACATGCTCCAGCAAGAAACTAGCTGGGTACAGGAAACCGGAAGCGGTGAAGTTATTAGCCGAGCAACCAGCGATGTGGAGAACATTCGCCGCTTACTTGGATTCGCGATTCTGAGCCTTACCAACACTGTGTTGGCCTACTGCTTCACTCTGCCGGCAATGCTGGCCATCGACCCATGGCTAACCCTGGCGGCAATCTCCCTCTACCCAGTAATGCTGGGCACAGTGCGCCTCTTTGGGGGGCGAATGATGCGGCAACAAAAACGCCAGCAAGAAGCCCTTTCAAGCCTCAGCGAACTAATTCAGGAGGACCTTTCAGGCATAGGGGCCATCAAGATCTACGGCCAAGAGCAACCTGAGCAGGAGGCGTTTGCCGAGCTCAATAACTCCTATAGAGACTCGGCCATTCGCCTGGCGCGTACACGCAGCACCTTATTCCCGCTATTAGGGGGAATCTCCTCGTTTTCACTACTAACGCTATTAGCTCTAGGCAGTGGCCAACTAGAGCGAGACAGCCTCACCGTCGGCGGATTGGTGGCCTTGATCATTTTTGTGGAGCGTCTAGTTTTTCCTACCGCTCTTCTGGGTTTCACCCTGAACTCTTTTCAAATCGGCCAGGTGAGTTTGGAGCGTGTGGAAGAACTGCTCAAGCGCGTACCCATAATCGGCAATCCCGCCTCCCCGTTAACTCTAGAAAAACCACTTCAGGGGCTAATCGAAGCACGTGAACTTCGGGTGCGATACGACGACAGCAACCGCGACACACTTGCGGGACTGAGCTTTGTAATCAAACCAGGGGAACTTGTTGCTGTAGTGGGACCAGTTGGATGTGGAAAAACAACCCTGGCTCGAGCCCTAGGACGCATGGTGGCGGTTCCAAGAGGCCAACTATTCGTAGATAACCACGACGTAAATGATCTACTGCTTGAAGATCTCCGCAGCAGCGTGGCCCTTGTCCCACAGGAGGGATATCTGTTCACGAGCAGCCTCGCCGACAACCTTCGCTATGGCGATCCCAAAGCTTCTATAGAGCGCATTCAGAAAGCTGCTGAGCAAGCCCACCTGATGGACGATGTGCGCGGCTTTCCAGATGGCTTCGACACGCTGGTAGGGGAAAGAGGCATAACACTCAGTGGTGGCCAACGCCAACGCACGGCACTTGGCAGAGCCCTTCTGGTACCAGCACCTGTGTTGGTACTTGATGATGCACTAGCAAGTGTGGACAACAAAACAGCTGCAGCAATCCTCAGCTCTATTCGAAGCCAACAGAGTCGAACAATCCTGATGATCAGCCACCAACTCTCTGCAGCTGCAGCCTGTGATCGAATTCTGGTTATGGAGCAGGGGCGCCTTGTTCAACAGGGCCACCACACCGAACTAGTAAATATCCAGGGGCTCTACCGAAGTCTTTGGGAACGAGAGCAAGCCAATGAAAAGCTAGATGCCGTTGCCTAACCAACTGGTAACAAATACCTAAGTACTGAAACGGTTAAGCACAAATGCAAGACAATTACATCGCAAGCGGCTTAGCTATAAGGGTGAGCTAGAGGGACATGACATGACAGGCGGAACCGGATACTCCTTACGCTGCACCCTCACCTTTGGCGACATCTACGGCCAGATTTTGGCCTGGATGGCAGTGATCTTCGTAAGCCTTGCCGCAGGGCTAGGCCTAATGGGCTCAAGCAGGCCACTCTTCGCTCTTGTCGGCGTGGGGTTGATCCTGGTGCTAAGTCTGCCCTTCCTCCTATTTGCATTCGTCACAACGCTGCTCAACCACATCCAGCTGGAACCAAAAGGAACTGCCTAGGGTTGGCAAACTTTCAAAAATGTGATGTTCCCTTCCTGGTTGTCAGCCAAGGCTTCTAACCAAGAACCAGGCCACTCAACAGTTGAGCAACATGCCGTTCTTGGTACAGCGCTGCAGGCTCAAATCACAACAGACCAAGAAGTTGCGCTATTTGCTTGTGGCTGTTTCTGGGGCGCCGAAAAAGGCTTCTGGAAATTGCCTGGGGTTGTGACCACAGCAGTGGGATATGCCGGGGGTCAAAAAGATAAACCGACCTACCAGGAAGTCTGTTCAGGACGCACTGGACACACGGAGGCCGTACGGGTGGTGTGGAACAAAACCACTATTGATTTCAGCGACCTGCTGAAACTGTTCTGGGAATGCCATAACCCAACCCAAGGTGATCGACAGGGTAACGATCGTGGCAGTCAGTATCGATCGGCTATTTACACCACCACAGCACAGCAAGCAGAGCTGGCCCAGGCCAGTCGAGATAGCTTCCAGCAACTCCTAAGCCAACAAGGCCTTGGGCCAATCACAACAGAAATCAAAGCCGATCAACAATTCCACTACGCCGAGTCATACCACCAGCAATACCTTGCAAAACCCGGTAGTCGTCCTTACTGCTCTGCCATGCCTACCCAGGTGGCACTAGGTGCCTTCCCTGGCGCGAACTACAAACTCCCCACGAGTATCTGGGACAACTACGACTGGTCAATTCAGCACTGTGTTCTACGCAGCAACAACGCAGCGATCAAGCTTTAAACAGGCATCAGTTTTGAACAGGCATCAAGCTTCATCTAGTGCCCAGCAACTTCTATGCCAATCAGCAGCAACAAGCAAATCCAGCTAGCTAATTTTGAACAGCAACTAACCTCAACAATCAAAACAAGAGCGACTCCTGAAAAGCTGCTCTTTGAGTAGGAATCAGACTGACCACAGTAATAAGTGCAAGCAGAGAAGCTACGCGACGACTCAATCGCCATTAGCGACCACAGCAGGCAGAATTTCTACCTGCTGTGGTGGAATCCTGAGCATGACCAGATTCATCCACACCGCTGATTGGCAGATCGGCAAGCCCTACAAGACGATCACTGATGAGCACAAACGTTTCGAGTTGCAGCAGGAAAGACTCACTGCCATAGGACGTATCCGTGATATTGCTCGGATGCAGTCGGCAGAATTTGTTCTAGTGGCCGGCGATCTATTTGACTCGCCAACACCACCTACCAATACTGTCCTAAAGGTGCTGGAAGCCATCGCAGAGATGGAACTACCCGTGCTGGTAATACCCGGCAACCACGATCACGGTGCACTTGGCACTGTGTGGCATCGCGACGACTTCCAACGCCATCAACAGCAAATGGCTCCCAACTTGCAACTGCTGCTGGAACGGCAACCAGTAGAACTTGATCAGGCAGTAATACTGCCGTGCCCGTTGCTGCGCAATAAAGACAACAACGACCCCACCCTCTGGCTGCGCAGCTTCAACTGGAGTTCACTACCGCAGATGAAGCCTCGAATCATCCTTGCTCATGGGGGGGTGC
Source organism: Prochlorococcaceae cyanobacterium ETNP18_MAG_14 (assembly GCA_030741055.1). Lineage (GTDB taxonomy): Bacteria > Cyanobacteriota > Cyanobacteriia > PCC-6307 > Cyanobiaceae > Prochlorococcus. The sequence goes on from JASLWC010000003.1 coordinate 43,630, forward strand.
ATGGCTTTGGGGGGCGTGATTACGACCTAGATGGTGAAGCTCAGAGCAATGCAAACAATCTGATCGACTTAGATGGTTTACCGGCGCAGGAGATCGACTACATCGCCCTGGGAGATTGGCACAATCTCAAACAAGTCAATGTCAATACTTGGTATCCAGGCACGCCAGAAGCAGATCGCTTTGATCAAGGGGAAAACAACCAAAGAGGACAAGTCTTGCGAGTAGAGGTCAGCCGCGGTGGTATGCCCCAGGTCGAACCAGTTTCAACGGGAAGAATTCGCTGGCACAACATCAAATTTAACTTCAACAACGATGCAGACCTAGATCGTTTCGAACGTCAGGTTGAGGAGCTCACCGCCGGTCGTATCTCGAGAGATCTACTACGAGTTGAGGTAAGTGGAAGCCTCAGCCTGGCAGGTCACCATCGCTACGAAAAAATAGTGGCTGATTTGAATAACAAACTACTGCGCTTAAGACTAAAAGGCGTATGTCAACAGGCGCCTGAAGCAGAGGAACTTGAACAGCTCACAGGTCGCATCGATGATCCACTTATAGCTCTTGTTGCCAATCAACTGAAGCAGCGCATCGATCACGACGACAATCCAGATTCCGAGCAAGCTGCCATCACGCGGGTTGCTCTCTGTGAGTTGTTCCGCTTTGCCGGCAGCCGCTGAGTATCAATGCGTCTTCTTAGCTGCCAGCTCCAAAACATTCGCTTGCATAGGGATCTTGCCCTGGAGTTTTCGCCACGTATTACTTTGATCGGCGGCACAAACGAAACTGGCAAGAGCACGCTGGTGGAAGCGCTGCATCGGGGCTTATTCCTCAGAGCATCAGCGAGCGGTGCACCCGTCGAGGCTTTGCGATCGCGCCTCTCTCTTGGACAGCCCACAGTACAAGTTAATTTTGAGGCAAAGGGAGATAAATGGCTCTTGCATAAGCGCTTCAGCGGTACCACTGGCCAGGTAACACTCCGCTCTGAGGCCAGCGGAAAACAGCTCTCAGGTGATGATGCAGAAGACCTGCTCGCTCAACTAGTTGGCGTAAAAAAAAGCTTAGGCAGTAAGCAAGCAAGCTCAGTGTTGCCAACCCGTTGGGCCCACCTCTGGGTAATGCAAGGATCTGCCGGCAATAACCTGCTCGATGCAGGCAAAGCGAGCTACGACTTCGATGCATTGGTTGAGCAGTTAGAACATGGCGGTGGAACCGTTGTGCAGCAATCGATTCATGATCAATACGTAGCTAAACAAATCAATACTGCGATCGAGGAGAACTTCACTACACGTGGGTTAAAGAAAAATTCAGCACTATGGCTACGTGAGCAAAAACTAAATACTGCCAAAAGCGAGCTTGAACAGGCCGAAGCAAAACTCCTGGCTTATGAGCAGGCAAGTGAAGAGTTAGTAGAAATCAATGAGCAGCTTGAAAAGCTTCAAAACAAAGATCTACCAGCACTTCAAGAACGCAAAAAGAGGATCGCAATAAGCACTGAGGAGCTCAGCAAACTTGAGATTGCAATCAAACTAGCCAGCAAAGAACTCGAACCAATACGGCTACGCCGTAAAGGATTGGGTAAGGCAATGCAAGATATCGACAACCTCAAGGTAGAAGTCAAGAATCGCGAGCAACGACAGAGCCAACTGCAAAAAGACGAAGCCGAGGCTGAAAGCAAAGAACAAGCATTAGCGCAAGAACTACAGAGCAAACAGACTGCGCGTCAGCAGCTTGCTGCACAGAAACAACAACTAGATAAACGCAATCAGCTATTACAAGCACTATCTGAGCAAGCACGCACAGGCGAAGCCATTGCCAAGCTCAATAAGCGAAAGACGTTGACTGCACAACTCTCCAAGTTGGCACCGATTGGACGAGAGCAACTGCAGCAGCTACGCGACCTGCAGCAATTACTACTTGATGCTCGCACTCGGCAACAAGCGATGACAACAGGAGTAAAAGTGCTGAGAACCGATAAGCAAATCCGTGTTGACAACGAAGTTCTTGAGGCGGGGGATCAAAGACAATTCAGCGAAACCTTTGAGGTGCTGATTGGAGATGGTGTTGCTTTGCAGATCAGCTCTGGTGGTCATGAAGCTCTGGATGATCTGCAACGAAAATTTCAGATGGCCCAACAAAACCTTAATAGTGCGCTCTCAAGCCTCAAAGTGACATCACTGAAAGTTGCCGAGCAAAGATATGAGCAACGCATACTTTTGACGCAACAGTTGGAGGCGATAGGGGCATCACCGCTTCGAGCTAATGAGGATTTAAACGAGAGGTTGGACTCACTAACTAAGCGATCATGCGAGCTTAAAAAGAGGCTTATGGACCTGAGTGAGAGTCGAGAGGAGATGGAACAAAAACAACAATTGCCTACTTCGACTAGTGAGCTAACTGAACTTCAAGATCATCTTGCACTGACAACTAATCAAACTGCACAAACCCTTTCTCAGGCGGAAAGTGAACTGGAAGACACAAGGTGCATTATTGAACAGTTCAAGACATCCCGTATTGAGAAGACTAGTGAACTCAAGACACTTAAAGAACAGCAAAAATATCAAAACAAAAAGCTGGGTGAACTTTTTGAAGATCATGGCAACCAAGAGACATTGGCTCTACAACTTACCAACCTAGAAAAACAAATTATCAACGGTGAGCAACAATTAGTAGAGCTAAATAAGCTGAAGGAATCAATGACTAATGATGATAGAGACGCTGACCTAACAAGCATAGACAACCAAATCTCAAGGGCAAAAGAACAACTCAATCAACTGATCACACAAAATGGTGCGGCAAAACAACGCTGCGACAGCATCAGCATTGAAAACCCATATGCCTCAGTAGAGCAGGCAAGAGTTCAATTAGAGACCACCAATAACGATTATCAAAACATCAAACGAATCAGTGATGGTCATAAACTATTGCAGCAGCTTTTCCTTGATGCTCAGGCAGATCTTTCTAGCCGTTACACAGAACCACTAGCGAAAGCAATCGGAAGCTACCTAAGGCCTTTAGTACCGGAAGGAAATATAGTCCAACTTAAATATGATCAAAGCACTGGTTTTAGCGGTTTACAGCTAAAACGTGGAGAGAACTTCTTTAACTTTGATCAGCTAAGTGGCGGCATGCGTGAGCAGCTAACTGCAGCGTTAAGGCTAGCGATGGCAGATGTACTTAAAGAAGGGCATGACGGATCACTGCCATTGATTTTTGATGATGCCTTCACTAACTCTGACCCAGAACGTATTTCTATAGTAAAACAGATGCTCAATACAGCAGCCAACCGGGGGCTACAAGTAATCCTGTTGAGTCACGATCCGTCTGCTTATGGCTCACTTGTTGACCATGTAACTCAGCTAAGGGCGATGTGAATAAGAATTGGAGCCATAGAAAAGTAATCATATATTGAATGGAAGCAATGACAAATATCAGAGCAGAAGACTGACTAAAGAAAGCAGTTAATTAATGCTATTTAAAAACTATTGAGCAGGTCATATGCTAGTTAGAGTATGCCAAAATGAATAAGGCTAGGGTCATAAGTCACCCAAAAATCCAGCAGAATAACCAAGGCTTGCGGAGATCGAGCGTAGATGAGATTGAGGTTTAGACAAGTCGATGCCTTCTGCAGACCTCTTAGAAGCAAGCTTTTTGAATACAGGATCCTTGATTTTATTCAGGGAAAGCTTTTCCATGTCACTAGTAGAACATGTGATCTCTGCCGATAGGCCAAAGCCTGCATAAACCGCATATGCCCTTTGAGCCCCACTGCCGTGATCTGGATCACCAATCGTGTAGGCAGCTTGAGACATATTGATCATATCTCTGGAGGTAATCCCCAGTTCACTTGCTCCTTGGCCAAGTATTGCACCAGACATGCAATCAGCTTGAAGTTCAGAAACAACTTTCTTATAAGGGATCTGAAATACAGTTTGGAGATAGTGCCCATACTCATGGGAAATAACATATGCTATTGATGTTGGTCCAAAATATTTAAATAACGGAGAAAGCTGATCCTGAACCACATAAATTGTATTCGACCTTGAGCAGTATGAAGTACCTCCCACATCTTGGGCAATCCGGCCGTTGTAATTAGAAACGCATGCCCCAAGTACTTTGGTTTTGGAGTCGACATTGGTGATAATTTGAGGTGGATTGAACTTACTTAGCTCTGGATCCTTTTGCCAGTGATAAAGGATGTAATTACCAAAGGTCTCCACACTATTATTTATGTCCTTTGCGTTAGTTGCCACTGGCGCAACACCAATAGCACCCACGGCTGCACAAAACGTGAGTAAGATTCGACGAATGTTTCTGTACATAAAATATTTTGAGCTGAAATTTAATATAGCACCATTTAATCTGATTAGACCAGGGTGGCTGGCTATATTAACCATGTGTTATTTTTACAAGCGATAAATTATCAGTTCAAAATACAAACAAAAGACTCGCAAAAATGCTGAGAAATGCCGACAGACGTTTCTCTTCAACTGAAAGGTAACTAATAATTAAAAATCAATAGCGCTCCAGTCACCGACCAGTTGAAATGCTGCCCATATATAAGGATTCCGCCAACCTGCAATTGGGTGCTGCCGGAATTCCTTCTGCGTTGCTGCCAACGCATCCGCTCTACCTTCACCATCCATCAATCGTTGATAATAACTAACCATGAAAGCCTTAGTCCCCTCATCATTCACAGACCACAAACTCAACAACGTACTACGACTTCCCGATACAGTTAAAGCACGTTGAAGACCATACACCCCCTCACCTGTATGTAAATCACCCAAACCTGTTTGACAAGCAGAGAGAGTTACCAGTTCAGTGCCTTCCAGATTCATCCCTGTGACTTCTGCGGCAGTTAGGTAGCCGTCATCCATCGGATCCGCATCCGGATAATTAGCACCTGCCAGCACAAGACCGCTGCGCAGCATGGGATCCTCCTGATGCCTACTACCTGCAACTTGATTGGGCTGGAAGAACCCATGCGTAGCAATGTGAAAAATACGTGGCGAGATCTGCTTTAGAGCAAATGAGGCTGTCGCCTGATTGCCCATAATTGGCTCTTGAATATTGAGCAACTGCGCAAGCGATACCGCTTCCTTTGCTGTGGCAGGTAAAGGCATCCAAACCTTATTAGCACTTAATTCTCCAGACCGGTGTTGCCGTTGGCCCATGCCGCGGGTTCTGCTCAAAGTAGTAGTAGTAGTAGTTGTTGTTGTTGTTGTTGACCGCCCCTTTGACTCGTAGTTGGGATCAGCCATCACGATCGAACCTCGACCTACAACTCCAGGCTTTTGCAGATTTAACAAATCACGGCCGGTGGTGAGAATTCGCAACTTAAAAGCCTCATTGAGCATCAGTGGCTGTGCACCACCAGAAAC
>JASLWC010000040.1 GCA_030741055.1 Prochlorococcaceae cyanobacterium ETNP18_MAG_14
AAACCAACCCTTTGCATTTGATTATTAAATATAATAAATTCGTCTATACCAATAACAGACAGATGACGCTTTCAAGGCCATCGTCATACTACATGACCGAGCAGAGGGTTGAATAATAGCAGTACTAATTAATAGTCAGAGCCATAGTATTTATAGATTACTAATGCGAATAAATATGCAAGAGCAAAAGCTCTCAATGCAAGTAATGGCCTGAGCTTGCTAATGCTATTCGCAAATGATTATCATGGTCAAGCAGAAGTTCTCTTGCAGCATCAGCATCTAATCTGCCTACTGCCATCACTAGAGCTACTTTTACAGATCCATCACTTAATTTAAGCAACTCTAAGCCATGGTCTCGATCGATATCGGCCAAATCACGAAGAATTCGCAATGCACGATCCATCAGCTTGCTGTTGCTAGCAGCCACATCAACCATGCGATTACCAAATACTTTGCCAAGACGTACCATCACACAGGTTGAAAGAATATTTAGAGCCATCTTTGTTGCAGTTCCGGCCTTCAAACGTGTTGATCCAGTGAGCAATTCCGGACCCGTCAAAAGTCGAATATCAATGCTGCATGGCAACACAGCTTGTTCTAATGGCACACATGAAATTGCAATCGCCAAAGCATTGATTTGCTCTGCGTAGGCAAGTCCACCTTTGACATAAGGAGTAGTTCCTCCTGCCGCAATACCGACAAGACAATCAACAGAGCCAAAGTCACGATCCTCAAGATCCTTTTGCCCTGCATGTTCAAGATCTTCAAGTCCCTCGGAACTTCTCAACAGAGCTGGGGCACCACCAGCAAGAACTCCCTGAACAAGATCAGGATCGCTGCAAAAAGTTGGTGGGCACTCTGCGGCGTCAAGAACACCTAGTCTTCCTGAGGTGCCAGCACCCAAATAAAAAAGGCGTCCTCCAATTCGAAGACGGCCCGTAATCGCTTCTACTGCCTCAATCAGTTCGGGGATAGCTGCTGCGACTGCGCGCTGTGGCTCTCGATCCTCATCACAGAAAAGGGTTACTAAGTCTTCTGTATTGAGTTGATCAAGGCAGTCGCTTCTGGGATTTACCTGTTCAGTCAAAAGATGCCCACGATTATCTGAAGGTTGAAGATTGAAATTGCTTAAAGTTTTGTTACTCATACTCAAAGGAGACCCTCAAGACGCTTGCGTATTGCTTCTAAATCAGTGAGTTCAGTTTGCTGATCCGATTGATCATCGACGGTATTTGAACCATCTTGATCCTGCCAATTACTGACATCTCGATTTGCTTCTGGTGGAGCAAATAAAAGATGTTCTTCATCTGTATTTGGCATAAAACCAGACTCGACATGACGTGCTTCATATCCAGCCTGACGACAAAACTCCTCGATCTCATCACGACTTACTTGCTCAATAGTTGGTACGGGAAAGTCCTGCGCCTCTAGTAAACCTGCATATCGCTCTGCATCATCAGCGTTTTCGAACATCAGCACAGCTGTCTTACCAGCAAGTTCAAGAGAATGGATACCCTCATTTTCTTGACCTGCGTCATAGAGCAAAACGTGTACTTGCATAAGGATCAGAGCGAACCGCTGGACACTTTTACTTGTTTATCTAGACCAGCATCACAGAGCATCAGGATCAAGGGATAATTCTTGAAGTCGGCGATAAAGAGCTCTCTCGGCCTCAGCAAGTTCTGCAGGTATTACCACCACAATTTCAACCAGTTGATCCCCTCGTCGTCCATCCTCAAGTTCAAGCCCCCTTCCTCTAAGACGCAGTAAACGACCACTAGAGGAGCCAGGAGGCACTTGGAGTGTGACTGGGCCAGCCAAGGTAGGCACATCCACAGCACATCCCAAAGCTGCGTCAGGTGGAAACAACTCAAGGCGATAGTGGACGCGCAATCCATCAATCCTGAGGCCGTCTTCAGTCTGAACACGTAACTGAAGAAAATGATCACGTCCCCCTGGTGCGACCCCAGCAAGGCGTAAGCGCCAACCATCGCCAGCCAAAAGAGGAGTATCGACCTCTACAAGGGTGCCGTCATCAAGTTCTAGTTCAAGCGAAGTTCCATATAAGGCCTGATCAGGAGTGAGCTCAACCAGGGTCTCAAGATCATCTGATGCCTGAACAGGAGGAGGAGGTGGTGGTGGCGATGTAGCAGGCCATGAAGCCTGTGGTGCGTATTCGGTATCAGCATCCTCAATAACATCGTGTGATCGGCTCTCAATACCAAGAACTACTTCCAAATACTCTTCAAAATTTGGGAAGTCAACGGCGAAAGGTTCACAAGAAGTTTGCTCAGCCGATAGAGATCCCTCCCAGGCTGCACGCCTCCGTGGATCACTGAGAACGGCATAGGCCTCATTGACCAATTTGAAACGTTCCTCTGCATGGCAGTCATTGCCATTGAGATCTGGATGCCATCTCCTCGCTTCACGACGGAATGCCCTTTTGAGCTGAGAAGTGTCACTATCAGGCGAAAGACCCAGAAGAGACCAATAATCCGGTTTAGCGGTAGAAGTCATCGTCCCAGGGATCTAGATCACGACGTCCGTAACCACGCCGATTGCCTGAAGACCTTGCAGGGCTATTCCAGGGATCATCATCCCAGTCATCATCGGAAAAAAGCTCATCTTTCAACGAGCCAAGGGTGTTGCGTATGCCCTGAAGTGGATTGGCATCAATTTGTCTCTCTGATGAGATGCGGCGATTCAAACCAAAGAGAGCCTCCTGAAGGGAAGCCACAGCCAATTCAAGTTCCTGCAGATCATTCTGATCGAGCAGATCCTGCACATCACGCATCGCTATCTCTACAGCCCGTTGTTGCCGTTCAGCGCCATAGGGGCCCAATTCCAGAGCCGCATCACGAAGCCTGCGTTCAGCTTGTGCGACAAGGGTGAGTGCACTATTGCGTCGATCAATTGATGCACGCCGACGTCGATCTTCACCTGCTTTCGCCTCGGCCTCAGCAAGCAGTGCTTTTAATTCTTGTTCATTAAGGTTTGAGCCTCCCTGAATATTCACAGATTGCTTGCGACCTGTGGTGCGATCGGTAGCACTTACTTGCAAGAGTCCGTTTGCATCAATATCGAAAGCCACTTGCACCTGCGGGACACCTCTAGGCGCTGGTGGGATACCAGACAGTCGAAAACGTCCCAAGGACTTGTTATCAGCTGCCATCTGACGTTCACCCTGCCATACATGAATTTCAACAGATGACTGATTGGCCTCAGATGTACTGAACAGATCTGATTGCCTAACTGGTATTGAAGTGTTCCTCGGAATCAACACCTTCATCAAACCTCCAATTGTTTCAAGGCCAAGCGAAAGAGGTGTGACATCGTTGAGCATCAGATCACGAAGTTCACCAGTAAGGATTCCTGCCTGAACGGCTGCACCTACAGCAACAACTTCATCTGGATTCACTGATTGGCAGGGATCGCTGGGAACAAGAGTTCGCAACAATTGCTGCACCATTGGCATCCGTGTGCCACCGCCTACAAGAACAACATCATCTATATCTTCAGCGGCCCAACCTGAATCACGAAGTGCTCCCTGTACCGGATTCAAAAGACGGTCGAGAAGATCCGGACAAAGGGCTTCAAATGTAGAGCGATCAAGACTGGTCTCGATATGAAGAGGTCCATCCGGTCCTGTAGCAATAAAAGGTAGTGAAATCGGTGTATTAAGCACACCAGAGAGCTCCTGCTTAGCTTTTTCTGCCGCCTCAGTCATGCGTTGCAACGCCTGACGATCACGGCGCAAATCCAAACCATGGTCGTTCTTAAAAGCATCCGCGAGCCAATCAACAATCCGCTGATCGAAGTCATTACCACCAAGTTGGGTATCTCCACATGTGGCCTTTACATCAAAGACACCATTCGCAACTCGCATTAATGACACGTCAAACGTGCCACCTCCTAAATCGAACACAAGCACACGACGGGCTGCACTACGGTCAAATCCATAGGCCAGTGCAGCAGCTGTAGGTTCATTGAGGATCCTTTCTACTGTGATCCCCGCAAGCCTTCCAGCATCGCGGGTAGCCTGCCTTTGGGCATCATTGAAATAGGCAGGCACAGTTACTACGGCAGCTTCAACTGGCTCGCCAAGGTAGGTAGCCGCGTCATCTACAAGCTTTCGCAGGATGCTGGCAACGAGCTCCTCTGGGGCATATTCACGCTCGGTAACCGGACAGGAGACACGAACATTGCCCTGATCATTAGCTCGCACGGTGTATGGCACAGCAAGACTGCTGTCATCCAATTCATCCCAAACTCTGCCAACAAAACGTTTGAGATTGGAAAAGGTGTTCCTGGGATTAAGGACTAACTGGCGTCGTGCCAGCTGACCTACTAAGAGCTCGGAATCCTTGGTGTAACCAACAACTGAGGGTGTCGTTCGGGTTCCTTCCACATTGGCAATCACTTGAGGTCGGCCTGCCTCAAGCACTGCTACGACGGAGTTGGTCGTTCCCATGTCTATGCCTACGATCCGCCCCATGGCCGCGTCTTCTGAAGCCCTAAGCTAACGTTGAAATGCACCTTAAACCAAAGCTTTTCAGTGGTAGTGGCTCAGAGCATTAATAAGCACTTGATGGAATAGAGCCCCTTACGCGATTAGGTTTCTTAGGTCCTTAGGACAGCGGCATGGCAACTGGTGAGCTGAATGAGCTTTACTTGCGCAGGCGACGAACTGCCTATGACAAATTTATAGATAGCAGCTTTAAGAATGTCGCCATCACGATGGCATCAATGGTGGCGCTGATATTAGTGGCAATCCTGATCGTGGTCTTTTGGGGATCAAATGAATCGATGGGTCGCTACGGGCTGAAGTTCCTAGTGACTTCTAGCTGGAATCCTGTGGACGATAAGTACGGAATAGCGACAGCCGTTTACGGCACGATCATCACTTCATTATTGTCACTCTTAATCGCTATTCCACTTGGAGTTGGAACTGCTGTATTCATAACCGAAAATATTGTGCCCACCAAAATCAGAAATATTATTGGAGTATTTGTTGAACTACTTGCTGCAATTCCGTCTGTGGTACTTGGCCTATGGGCCATCTTCGTGATGGTGCCATTACTTAAACCGATCCTAACCTTATTGTATAAATTATTTAACTGGATACCATTTTTCAGCTCTGAACCAATCGGACCAGGCCTAGGTATCACTCCAGCTATTTTAATACTAGTAGTAATGATACTTCCAATCATCACAGCAATCTCAAGAGACTCACTAAATCAAGTACCTATCAATTTGCGTGAAGCAGCATACGGAGTTGGTGCAACACGCTGGGGTGCCATAACTAATGTAATACTACCTGCAGCACTTTCGGGCATAACTGGTGGAGTGTTGCTGGCCCTTGGGAGGGCCATGGGCGAGACAATGGCAGTCGCAATGATTATCGGCAACTCCAACAATTTCAGCTGGTCATTACTCGGCCCGGGAAATACGATTGCCGCGATGCTTGCTAACCAGTTTTCAGAAGCCGATGGTATCCAAATATCCTCATTATACTATGCAGCATTTGTACTGATGCTGCTTACGCTTGCCGTTAATATTATATCCCAATTAATTGTAAAGCGACTTAGTCTTAAGTATTAAATCATGAAAATAACAACACCTGAATTGGCTATGCAAAAAAACACATTAGATCTTTACTACAAGCCTGATCTTAGAAGAAATATTGTCAACAATTCACTTACTTTATTGTCAGCACTATTCTCAATAGTGGCGATAACACCACTTGTACTAGTTTTAGGCTATGTAATTATTAAAGGAGCATCAAAGATTAGTATTGATTTGTTTACACAACTGCCACCAGCCGTAGGCCTTGATGGCGGCGGTATTGGCAATGCAATTTTAGGCACAGTTATCGTCACATCAATAGCCGCAATGATAGCGATTCCCTTTGGTGTTGGTGGAGGTATTTACCTTGCCGAATATGCTCGAGAGGGTTCCTTTTCAAAGTTCATACGCTTCGGAACAAACGTTCTTGCTGGGGTTCCTTCCATTATTACTGGTGTTTTTGTTTATGATATTATTGTATCATCTAAGTTATTATTTGGCAGCTCATATAGTGCCATAGCAGGAGGCATGGCGCTCTCAATTCTTATGCTTCCTACTGTTATAAAAACAACAGATGAAGGACTTAAACTTGTACCAGACAACCTACGCAAAGGATCACTTGGTGTAGGAGCATCCAAATTCGTAACGATTACACGCATAACATTACCAATGGCATTCACACCGATAGCCACAGGTATTGTTCTATCTATTGCAAGAGCTGCTGGTGAAACAGCACCTTTGATCTTTACGGCCGGATTCTCTCAGTTCTGGCCAACAGCTGGGAATCTTTTGTCCGGGCAAATCGCTACTCTGTCAGTATTAATATTTAATTTCTCTCAGGAGCCATATGAAGTGCAAAGGGAATTAGCCTGGGCTGCCTCGTTTATTCTTGTGGTGTTCATATTCACCATAAACATCTTCTCTCGCTGGCTAGGTCGATTCACCTCAAAGTGAGCCACTACAATAAATGAATCCCTCTTCCTTCGTTCAGTCAAAATCTCACAGCGCTGCTCACTAATAAAGTCATGGTATCAACTCCTTCACCTATTGCGCAACAACTGCCAGCTGATGCCTGCATATCCCTAGACAACGTAACGATTAGTTATAACAATTTACCGGCAGTTCGGAATGTCTACTTCGATATTCCTCGTGGACAAGTAACCGCACTTATCGGACCATCTGGTTGCGGAAAGTCAACAGTCCTTCGTTCTCTAAACCGCATGAACGATCTGATCGATGGATGTGCACTGACAGGCAGAGTTCTTTTTGACGGTGCTGACCTATATGACCCCAAAGTTGATCCAGTAGAAGTACGCAGACGTATCGGCATGGTATTTCAGCAACCAAATCCATTCCCGAAGAGTATTTATGAAAACATTGCTTTTGGTGCTCGTATAAACGGCTATAAAGGCAACATGAATGAGCTCGTTGAACGTTCCCTACGCCAAGCAGCTGTATGGGATGAATGCAAAGACAAGCTTAATAAAAGTGGCTGTTCCCTCTCTGGTGGTCAGCAGCAACGACTATGTATTGCCAGAACAATTGCAATAGAGCCTGAGGTTATATTAATGGACGAACCATGCTCAGCCCTAGATCCAATCTCAACTCTTAAAATTGAAGAGACCATGCATGAATTAAAAAAGAAATATACAATAGTAATCGTCACTCATAATATGCAACAAGCCTTACGAGTGAGTGATGTTACTGCCTTTTTTAACGCAAAAGCCCTCGAGGAAGGATCAGGCAAAGTTGGTTACCTTGTCGAATTCAATGAAACGGAAAAGATTTTTCATTCACCAGCACAGAAGGCAACACAGGATTACATTTCTGGACGATTTGGCTAATTATATTCATTCAGTAACCAACTGTTTTCGGCAATGCGTCGCTCATGCTTATAAGTTTAATAACTTGACTTTAGATGTAGGCAATAATATTACGTGTCTTATTAAATAAATTCATTAATAAAACAACCTTTAAAAAGCATGGGATTAGACAGTAAGATTCCAACGTGATTATCGAGTATGATTTTATAGTAAAGATATTACCTGCCAAACGTTCGTCGCCTGCAATCCGACCCTTTAGGCCGGATTGAAACGGAGAGGGAGGGATTCGAACCCTCGATAGAGTTGCCCCTATACAGCATTTCCAGTGCTGCGCCTTCGACCACTCGGCCACCTCTCCAGCAGCTTTGGCCGATGCGAATGTAGCAGGGCATTCCAGGTGACCCAACATGACTACAAAACACAGAATCACCATCCACTGGCGACAAGGGGGACGGACTATCAGCCACGAGGTAGCTGAAGGTGACTACATTCTTCGCAGTTTCGAGCAACAAGGGGACCCCTTGCCATTCTCTTGCCGGAACGGATGCTGCACCGCCTGTGCAGTAAGAGTCTTGTCAGGGCAAATTGACCAAAATGAGGCTATGGGACTCTCTAAGGAGCTACGAGCCAAAGGATATGGCCTGCTTTGTGTAGCTAAGGCCATAGGACCACTGGAAGCAGAAACCCAAGACGAGGACGAGGTCTACGAACTTCAGTTCGGAAGAGCATTTGACCGCAAAAGGTTCCTGCCAGGCATACCATCTTGATGAGGTTCGAGACTTGACCCCACTTATCTGCTCCCTTGCAGCTGAGCAAGCTGGATTGCAGTTAGATGATCTATCTATGCTCGGCGCTGTAGCTCGGCAAGCCTGTGAGCGAGGCGGCCGACTATTAATGGAGCATTACGGACGGCTTGAAAGCATCAATAACAAGGGACGGGTTGGAGACCTGGTTACGAATGCAGATCTAGAAGTGGAAAAATGCGTACTGGAATTTCTTCAGAAAAAGACTCCTGATATAGCTGTTCTTGCTGAAGAGAGCGGATCTATAGGTGATCAAGGATCATTGCTCTGGTGTGTTGATCCCCTTGATGGAACAACCAATTTCGCCCATGGCTATCCCTTTTTTGCTACATCCATAGGCCTTACTTGGAAGAGGCAACCGATTCTTGGCGCCATAGCCATTCCTTTTCTTAATGAGATCTATTGGGGAGTTCCAAACCTCGGTGCCTTCTGCAATGAGAAGCCGATCAGGGTGTCATCCTGCAAAAAACTGACTGATTCCTTGTTGGTAACAGGATTTGCCTATGACAGACAAAATCGTCTTGATAACAACTACGCAGAATTTTGCTGGCTGACTCATCGTACGCGTGGTGTACGGCGCGGTGGTGCGGCAGCAGTTGATCTAGCTTTTGTGGCGGCTGGCCGACTAGATGGTTATTGGGAGCGTGGCCTGGCGCCATGGGACCTTGCTGCTGGCGTAGCCCTTGTAGAACTGGCAGGTGGAAAAGTAACCGATTACAAAGGAGGGAGTTTTGACCTTGATAACGGCAGAGTTTTGGCATGTCCCCCAGGAATGCAAGACACGCTGATCGAGGAGCTAAGCAAAGTAACCCCTCTGGAGGGTGACTCATTCGGTGCACCCGAACTCATAGTCATGGGATCCTGAAGTGACTCCGAAATAATCAGGGATGGCCCTGCAACCGGCAGCGGGTGCTCGCGATCTAAACCCCCAACAGGTCGAACATAACCAGCAGCTAAGCCAACGACTTGCCGATGTTTTTCGAATCTGGGGCTACGACGAAGTATCGCCTCCGAGGGTAGAGCGACTCGACACGCTAAAAGCAGGTGGTGCTATTGCAAGTCAGGACATCGTGCGACTGGTAGCCGATGAACCCCTTGGGCTTCGGCCTGAGATGACCGCCTCTATCGCCCGAGCTGCTTGTACAAGGCTGAGTCAAAGACCACGTCCCTTAAGGCTATGGGCTGCAGGAACAGTGTTCGAAAGCCGTACTGCTGATGAAGGCGGCCTCTGCATCGAAGAGAAACTTCAAAGTGGCGTTGAGCTCTTCGGAGTTGAAGACATCCGAGCAGAGATGGAACTTCTATCGCTGCTGTTTTCGGCACTGAACACCCTCAATCTCAATCGCTGTAATCAACCCAGATTGCTTATCGGACATACCGCATTAATGGACCTCATCCTTGCCCCCTACAAAGATGGCTTACGCAACCAAATCCGCACTGCCCTTATCCACTACGACCGCCTTGCCCTAGAGAACCTCGAACTTCCTAAAGCCCAATTCACACGCCTTATAGGCGAATTGGAATGCCGCGGAGAACCTATTGAAGTGCTCGATCGCTTGCAAACAATCTATGGATCGCAATCCGTACTCACTGATCTGCAGCGACTATTTGCACAAATGAACTCTTTGGCAGCTGCTCAGGGAATCAAACTGCAACTAGATCCAACCTTTCAGCCCCATTTTGAGCTCTACACCGGGCTTGTATTTCAATTGGTTTGCCAAAGCGATTCAGCACCAGTCGTAATAGCCCGAGGTGGTCGTTACGACGAACTTATGGCTCGCTGCGGTGCCAAAGGAGCAGATGCTGCAGGAGTTGGCTTCAGCCTCGCCATCGACGACATTCGTGAGCTGCTAACAAGCCAGATCAATCAATCTGAAGAGGTGGATTCAACTCTTGTTGCCTATGGATCTCCAGCAACACTTGAGAGTGCTCTGCAGCGCCAACAACACTGGCACCAACAAGGTCAAAGAGCTTTGGTCGAACTTGAAGCCTGCCAAGATCGTGAAGAAGCCATCAGCCGACTAGAAGAAAGGGGTTGCAAAACACTTGACTGGTTGGATCTCTAGGATTTGAACCTCCGATCTGCAGGGCCATGCCACACAGCATCGTGACTGAAATTTGTGAAGGTGTTGCTGACTGCGCTCAGGCATGCCCTGTCGGTTGCATTAAGCAAAGCCCAACCACAAATAGCAAAGGTAATATTTTCTTCTGGATCAATTTCGAGGTTTGCATTGATTGCGGCATCTGCCTACAGGTATGTCCTGTAGAGGGTGCTGTTCTCGCCGAAGAGCGTCGTGACCTGCAACGAAGCAGCTGAGAGATTGCTCAGGTACGGTGACCCCACCAAAAAAGACTTGAGTATTCAGGCAATGACTACCTATTGTCGAAAATAAAAAAACCATGACTTTGCTTGAAGAAGGGCAGATCCAGATTCACACCGAGAATATTTTTCCTATTATCAAGAAGGCTGTTTATTCAGATCACGAGGTTTTTCTAAGGGAACTTGTAAGTAATGGTGTAGATGCCATTAGCAAAAGACGCATGGCAGCCGTAACTGGCGATTGCAGCGCAGTTGATGAGGGCGTAATAGAAATCAAGATTGATCGTGAAGCAAAGACGCTTACGATTTCTGACAATGGGATTGGAATGACATCTGATGAAGTGAAGCGTTACATCAATCAGGTTGCATTCTCAAGTGCTGAGGATTTCCTTGAAAAATATAAGAAGGAAAGCGATCAAATCATAGGTCACTTTGGACTGGGATTCTATTCAAGTTTCATGGTTGCTAAAAATGTAGAATTGATTACTAAATCTGCTTGTTCTGAAAGTAAAGCCGTAAGTTGGAATTGCGATGGTTCGCCAAAGTTTAGTCTCAAAGAATGCGAACGTGAAAACCCAGGCACTGATGTAATTCTCCATTTAATGGATGATGAACATGAATACATTGAGCCAACCCGAATTCGCACCTTAATCACAAAATACTGTGACTTTATGCCAGTTGAGGTAAGGCTTGAAGGAGAGCCTATTAATAAAAGAAGTCCTCTCTGGAGACGCAATCCAAAGGAAATTACTGATCAAGAATATAAAGATCTCTATCAGTATCTATATCCATTCCAGGGTGATCCTTTGCTTTGGGTGCATCTCAATACAGATTATCCTTATAGCCTCCAAGGCATTCTCTACTTCCCTCGGAGCAGTGGTCGTGCAGACTGGGAGAAAGGAGAAATTAAACTTTATAGCAATCAAGTATTTGTAAGTGATTCAATTAAAGAAGTAGTTCCTCGTTACCTCCTACCACTAAGAGGTGTGATCGACTCGCCAGATATTCCACTCAATGTTAGTCGTAGTGCTCTACAAACTGATAGGCGCGTAAGATCTATAGGTAATTTCGTAGCCAAAAAAGTAGCAGATCGGTTGCGAGAACTGAAATCAGAGCAACCTCTATTTTATGCTGAGGCATGGGATGCGTTAGCCCCATTCGTAAAGATAGGCTCAATGGAAGATGAAAAGTTTGCCAATCAAGTAGCCGACCTAATAATGTTTGGCACCACAGCTGCTGCACCAACAAATACAGATGAAACAAATCCTGACCCAATTCCTTGTGGCGAAAAAACATTCACCAGCCTCAAAGGATACCAAAGTCGCCTTGGCGAAGATTCTAAGAATCGAATTCTCTATTGCACAGACGAAGTGGCACAGGCAAGTGCACTGAGCTTATGGATTTCACAAGGTGCAGAAGTACTAAAAACCGAACCACTTATAGATAGTCAATTCCTACCTTGGCTTGAAGATCGACACGAGGAACTTCATTTCCAGCGTGTTGATGCCGAACTGGATGAAAGCCTTAAAGATGATAAGCCTGAACTAACTGATCAAGACGGTGAGACCAAGTCTGAAAACCTACGGACTTTGATCAAAGAAGCACTAAATAATGAAAAAGTGACTATACAAGTGCAAGCTCTTAAGGGTGATCAGGCTCCACCAGCAATTATTTTGCTGCCAGAACAGATGCGGCGAATCAACGACATTGGAGCGTTGATGGAACAACGCTTCCCTGGCTTGCCAGAGCATCATGTACTTGTTGTCAATAGTCGTCACCCCCTAGTGGAAGGGCTGCTCAAACTAAAATCTGGATCTGTTTTGGTCGGCACGTCAGGGATTTCTCCTACAGAAACCCTGGCACAAGAGCTTGCGCGTCATGTTTACGACATGGCCAAGCTTGGCGTAGGGGGGCTAGAACCCAATGAGATCGCTGGATTCCAAAATCGCAGCGCTTTGTTAATGGGTCAGCTAATGGATCGAGCCATTTAAATCATTTATGGTTTGGTAGAATGATTTATAGGGTTGAACACCCTTAATTCTTTAGAGGATCAAGACATGTCTCGGGTGTGTCAGCTCACTGGAACACGCGCTAATAACGGCATGGCAGTAAGCCATTCCCATATCCGTACCAAGAAGCTGCAACAGGCAAACCTGCAACAGCGTCGTCTCTGGTGGGCCGAAGGAAAGCGCTGGTTAAATTTACGCATAACTACACGTGCATTGAAAACGATTCAAAAGAAAGGTCTTGGTCCCTATGCAAAATCTCTAGGAATTGATCTGAATAA
>JASLWC010000041.1 GCA_030741055.1 Prochlorococcaceae cyanobacterium ETNP18_MAG_14
GTATCTTGGGCCTTGTGATCAAATCTTGCTTTGACATGATTTCGGATAGCAAAAGCAACTTTCAGAATGATTACTAGTTTGATGAATTAGTTTGCAGTGAAATTTACTTTTTCATCAGCTTTGATCTTCAAGTATCGGCGTAAAGCTTCTTGAGACTCTTCTTGCTGGCTGCTGATACACCGCGTTCTGTGATCAGCGCTGTGACTAACCGCGCAGGTGTTACATCAAACGCTGGGTTGAACCCCTCGCTCCCATCAGGACTGAGTTGCACCTGGCTGATTTCATTATTGGCTAGGCGTCCCTGAATGTGGGTCACTTCCGTAGTCGAGCGGGCTTCGATTGGAATCTCTGCTATCCCGTCAGAGATTGACCAATCGATTGTTGAGGAGGGTAGGGCCACATAAAAGGGCACACCGTTGTCACGGGCAGCTAAGGCCTTGAGATAGGTGCCGATCTTGTTGCAGACATCACCGCAACCTGTGGTTCGATCACTACCTACGATCACAGCATCGACATGGCCGTGTTGCATCAGGTGGCCACCGGCGTTATCCACGATCACGGTGTGGGGTACACCTTCACGACCTAGCTCGTAGGCAGTGAGGCTGGCTCCTTGGTTGCGCGGCCGGGTTTCATCAACCCATACATGAATATTCAGGCCAGCTCGGTGTGCCTTATAAATCGGTGCAAGAGCTGTGCCCCAATCAACGGTAGCTAGCCAACCAGCATTGCAGTGGGTGAGCAGTTGGATGGGATCTTGTTGCCGCACGCTTGGTCTTGCCGCAGCTAGCTGTTTGATGATTGCCAAGCCATGATTGCCAATGGCTTCGCACATGGCCACGTCCTCCTCGGCAATTACGGTTGACTCGGCTCTAGCGGCCTCTGCCCGCTCGGCTGGGGGGAGTGGCTTCACCTTGTTTTGGATTCGCTGAAGCGCCCAGCGCAGATTCACTGCTGTGGGACGGGTGGCATTGAGTTGCTCAAAGGCGACCTCTAGAGCAGCATCACTGGGGTCTGCTTGTAGGGCCAGCATTAACCCATAAGCTCCGGTGACTCCGATCAATGGTGCACCACGCACGACCATGGTGCGAATTGCATTTGCGGCCTCTTGGCAATTGCTGAGTTTGAGTGTGGTGAAATTGTGGGGTAGCTGGGTCTGGTCGATCACGCTGACAGCACGGCCACCTGGTTCAAGCCAGATGGTTCGCCAGGCTTTGCCATCAATGTTCATGTCATTGCACCGTTGAACTGGTTTTGGAAGTTGGCAAACATCTTTTGGTTGAATTGCCTTTTGCAATACTTGGCTAAAAATAGATTGATCATTGCTGCGTTCACAGAGCTGGAGTTGAAGGCATCTCTGAACATTAGTTTAAGAGTGGTCTGCGGCTGAGTTCTGTGCCGCGGAGTTTCCTTCTTGTAGGGAATTTCTTGCCAAGATTTAAAACTTTGATCTAGTCAAGTCACTTGCCAGTAAAGAGTATTTGTATGGCATATTTGGCCACTTCTTATTTGCAATTTAATTGCTATAAAAAGTATGCATAAGCTTGCCAATAGGCTTTTAGTTGCTTTGGGCAAACTCTTGCAACCTTTGCTGGTATTTATAATTAGCTTTGATTTTATATACTTCAAGCTCCTTTGTGGCAAGATCTGCTCCTCTAGCGATTAATGAAATAGTGGCTTCAATTTATGCTTATCTATGTCAATGGAGTTACTCCCTTAGGTGTAGCAGTGAGCTAGTTGGTTTGGATTGCTTGTGCTCGCAATTGGATTGATTAAGATAATTGAATTTAACTTGTGACTTATCGGGGCCATTTGATCACTATTGATCTAGGTAGAATCTGAGAGGCTGTTTACTTATTGCCAGAGTGATTGAGGGGCTATGATGTTAATAGTTGATGGGCATTGATTGAGTTGCGCAACATCTTCCCTTCTCGAAGGCTCTCGTTTAGGGGTTTTAGGAGGTAGTGGTCTTTATTCCATAGATGGTCTTGAGAGCATTCAGGAGCTAGAGATCGACACTCCCTATGGGAAGCCTTCGGACGCCTTGCGTCTTGGCATTCTTGATGGCATGGAGGTGGTTTTTCTTGCTCGTCACGGGCGTAATCACACTTTTACGCCCACGGACGTGCCTTATCGAGCCAACATCTGGGCGATGCGCTCGCTTGGCGTGCGCTGGATCCTTTCGCCTTCAGCAGTTGGTTCATTGCAGGAGCAGGTGCGCCCCCTAGACATGGTGGTGCCTGATCAATTCATTGATCGCACCCATCAGCGACCGTTGACTTTTTTTGGTGATGGAGCTGTGGCGCATGTGGCAATGGCAGATCCTTTTTGCCTCACGCTTTCGCGTTTATTGGCGGATGTTGGCGAGAGTTTGATGCCGGAGGGCCGACAATTGCATCGCAGTGGCACCTATCTAGCAATGGAAGGGCCAGCATTCTCTACTCGGGCTGAATCAAATCTCTATCGAAGTTGGGGTTGCAGTGTGATTGGCATGACCAATCACACTGAGGCGCGTTTAGCGCGGGAGGCTGAGATTGCCTATGCATCGCTCGCCATGGTTACTGACTACGATTGCTGGCACGCCCATCATGAAGGTGTGACCATAGAAATGGTTATCACGAATTTGCGGGCTAATTCATTAGTGGCGACAAAAATCGTGCGTGCCACTGCTGAAAAGTTGGCTTCTTTGCGTCCTGTCAGCACTGCCCACAATGCTTTGGAGGATGGTTTGATGACTGATAAAAACCTTGTGCCAAGTGCCACTCGACTTAAACTTGACCTTTTTACAAGGGCTTATTGGGGCAAATTTGACGAGAGTTGATCTGTCAACTTAGGCCTTTTATAAAAGCTGGTGCATTAAAGATCCTCCTACGCAGATTATGCATAGGAGGATCTTTAATTGGGGCTATCAATCAAGCTGCACCAACTCCGGTGTATGAGCCAAAGAAGAAGAGGCCCAGCACGGATAAGACGGCCATTCCACCAACCGTAGCCACTAACCATAGGGGAAGGGCTCCTTCAGTCCAACGGCGTTGCCAGGAAACGGCTGGTCGTCCATCAGGAAGACGATCAGGGATACGTCCGTCAGGTCCCTTAAGTTGCGAACTCATGCTTCAGATTCCCTTAGTTGAAGAAGTAGCTGGTAAACAGCACAGCAGTTACAAAAACCAGCAATAGGCCTAGATAGAGGCTTGTGCGGTTTAGCTCTGCTGGCAGGTTGTTGGGGTTTGGGTTTTGCTCCATGATTTGGGAGGGTGATCAGCGACGAATGAGCTGCATGGCGGTTATCGCGCCAAGGAAAAACACTGTGGGCACGCCCAGTGTGTGTACTGCAAGCCAACGAACCGTGAAGATCGGATAGACACGGACGTTGAGAGCTTGAAGAGGTGCGGAAGAGGATTGACTCATGGTTTATTGCAGGCGCAGGTCGAGTTGGGACTTGGCTTCGTAGCGTTGGCTAACGACAGGAGCCTTGCTTTCGGTTGCCTGGAAATAGGCATCAGGTCGAGGGGTCCCGAAGGTGTCATAGGCGAGGCCTGTGGACACAAACAGGTAGCCGGCGAGGAAAATCGCAGGCAGGGTAACGGCATGGATCACCCAGTAGCGGATGCTAGTGACGATCTCGAAAAATGGGCGTTCCCCAGTGGAGCCAGCAGCCATGGCTTCAGGCGTATCAGCTAGTAGATCTTATAAGGCAGTACCGCATCACTGCGACTGGTTAACGGGCATGGTTACAGAGCGTTGCTCAGTTGGGATAATTTCAGGCCCTAGCCAACCCAGCGCAGCAGGTGGCCTCGCTCGCCAAGAACAAAGCCCTTGACTGGGTTGTTGGTGTCGGCTTCGAACAGGATTCGGATCAAATTTGAGGGTTGTTGACTGCCTACAGGATCTATCTGCCAGCTTTCACCTCCATCCTTACTAACAACAAGGGTTCCGTTGCCGCCAGCTGCCCAGATACTTCCGTCGAGATCCCAGGAAAGGTCCAGATAGTTGTAGCCATTGGTAATTGGAATGATCGGCTTGCTCCAGCTTTCGACATCTCCGGGTTCGTTGTTGAGACGGATCTGTGCACCTCGGGCCACCATCCATAGCTCGCCGTTGGGTTGGAATCCCAGGGTCTGCACTCGCTTGCTGCTAATCCTTTGATGTGTTTGCCAAATATCCTGGCCTGGATCCAAGGTGGAGAAGAAATTACCGAGACTGCTTACGCTCACGTAATTGCCATCGACACTGCGCCTTAGGTCACGCACGGCACCGGCTGCTTCACTTACCTTTGCTTGCCAGTTAGCACCACCATCATCAGTTAGGTAGATGGCTCCTGCGTTGGTGGCTAGCTCGGCACTGTTGCTTCCTTGGCTGATAATTAAGTAAGGCTCCCCCGGGAGCTTGTTTTCTAGTGTTAACTGGGTCCAGTTTTGGCCGGCGTCACTGCTGTGCATTACCAGCCCTGGTTGCCCAGCGATCCAACCTTCATCACCTTGGAAATCGACGCTAATTAGTCGGAAGTTTTCATCTTCTGGTAGATCCAAGCTGCGCTTCTTCCAGCTGACACCGCCATCATTTGTTTCCATGATCAAGCGGTTGGTTCCAACTACGAAGCCGTGCTTGGAGTTAGAGAAACCGATGTCAAGCGGATTGGCATCAGTGTTTAAGTCCAAGGATTGCCATGGGCTGGTGCTAGCAACTGAAAGTCGGCTGGTGACACACCCACTGAGGCCGAGCCCTATGGCCACAATCAGCAGCAGGTTGAACAGGTAGGAGAACAGGCGGTTCATAGAAGGGGTGTGCGTCAACGCAGCGAGTAAAGGGAAAGGAAAAAGGCGAAGACCAGTGCCATGCCTCCGAAGATCAGTACATTTTTTTGCCCGGGGGTAAGGCGATTGACGCCGAAGCCGTAGTTGAGATTCTCACCAAAGCCGCTGGGTGCAGCTCGAGGACCGATGTCTTTAAAAGCAGCGGTGCGCGAACGGCATACAGGACAACGGAAGCTGGTGGGATCGAGATCTTTGAAGGCTGTCCCGGAAGGGATGCCAATCTTCTTAACGCCCTCGTCTGGGTCGTACACATAACTGCAACTTCGACACTCAAAGCGATGGCTGAGGTTATCGGTGTCGGCCTCTGGCGAGGCAATATTTTCTGTCTCCATCTCATCAACGGCAGTTTGATCAACTGTTTTGTCTTCCGTTGAATCTTGTGCAGATGTGGTTTGGTCGCTCACCGCTGCTTGGCCAGGTTCAACAACTCTATCGGCGTTAGCCATTGTCAGCGAATGCCAGACTGACCATTCAGTCGGACTTTTCCATGTTTGTGCTGCCGGGTTACGACGCCTTTCTCGGCTTTCTGCTGATTTCAGCGGCAGTACCGATCTTGGCACTCGTCACTAACAAGCTCTTGGCGCCTCGGAGTCGTACAGGAGAGCGGGAGCTCACTTATGAATCCGGGATGGAGCCAATTGGTGGTGCCTGGATTCAGTTCAACATTCGTTATTACATGTTTGCGCTGGTCTTCGTCATCTTTGATGTGGAGACTGTTTTCCTGTATCCCTGGGCCGTGGCATTTCATCGTTTGGGCTTATTGGCTTTTGTTGAAGCACTGATTTTTATTGCCATCCTTTTGGTGGCCCTCGCTTATGCCTGGCGAAAAGGCGCCCTCGAGTGGAGTTGATTTGATGACAGTGCCTCCTTCTATTGATGCTGTACGTGATCTGCGTGCTGCCAGCTGTGGTCCCGTTGGTGCACCAAAGGTCACTAGTGAACTGAGTGAGAACATCATCCTCACAAGTTTGGATGACCTGCACAATTGGGCTCGACTTAGCAGCCTTTGGCCGTTGCTGTATGGCACGGCATGTTGTTTTATCGAGTTCGCGGCGTTGATTGGATCACGTTTCGATTTTGACCGTTTTGGATTGGTGCCTCGCAGTTCCCCAAGACAGGCTGATCTTCTTATTGTTGCGGGCACGGTGACCATGAAGATGGCTCCCGCCCTGGTAAGGCTTTACGAGCAGATGCCCGAGCCCAAATATGTGATTGCTATGGGTGCATGCACTATTACTGGTGGCATGTTTAGTGCTGACTCCACTACCGCAGTGCGCGGTGTAGACAAGCTCATCCCTGTAGACCTTTATCTACCAGGCTGCCCACCGCGCCCTGAAGCGATTTTTGATGCGGTGATCAAGCTGCGCAAAAAAGTTGGTGATGAATCGGTTTCTGAGCGCAGCAAGATTGCGCAGACCCATCGCTACTTCACAGTCTCCCATCAGATGAAGTGGGTAGAACCAGTTGTGACCGGGGCCTACCTGAGTGCAGATACCCAGCAGGCCGCTTTGAAGCCTGGAGCTGGGCTGCCACTCGCTGCAGAGCTGATGGCAAGTCAACCAGAAAGCGATTCAGCCAGTTTCTCTTCGTCTAATGCTGATTCATGACTGAGACTCCATCCCAGCCGTTGGTGCCTGCTGGCCCCGAACCTGGCCCTGTGAGTCGCTGGCTTAGCCAGCAGGGCTTTGAACACAAACTGCTTGATCCTGATCATCTCGGTGTAGAGGTGATTGGGATTGAGCCGCTGTTTCTCCAAGTGATAGCTGCCGCCCTAAAGGCTCATGGTTTTGATTATCTCCAATGTCAGGGTGGCTATGACGAAGGCCCAGGCCAGCAGCTTGTTTGCTTCTACCACCTTGTCGCCATGGCGGAATTGCTTGAGGCTTCCCCGGCAACGCAGAAGGTACGCGAGGTACGCCTAAAAGTATTTTTATCCCGTGATGGCAGTCCGAGCCTTCCAAGTCTTTATGGCCTGTTCCGAGGTGCTGATTGGCAGGAACGGGAAACCTTCGACATGTTCGGTATCAGCTTTGATGGCCATCCCCATCCCAAGCGACTGCTGATGCCAGAAGATTGGCAAGGCTGGCCGCTTCGAAAGGATTACGTTCAGCCCGATTTTTACGAGATGCAAGACGCTTATTGAGCATTACGTTTGTATTTGCGGTAGAAGCGCATCACTGCCAGGGCAAGGCTGCGAGGGTCATGGCGCAATGTTGCTTGAGGTCGTGAACCCTGCAGAGGAGCTTGCATCACTTCATAGCCCTTAGCTGTTAATGCCCGTTTATCACAGTGCACTGGCTCAGCACCTCGTGACTTGTAGTGCTTCACTAATTGCGATTGCCCTAGTTCGTTCTGGGCCAATACAGCGCTGAATAGTTTTTGGTTGATGCCTAGGCTGGCGAGTTGGGCTTCGATTGCTCTTAGGTGACCGACTACATCCAATCCATCAGTTTCTCCAGGCTGAGTCATCAAGTTGCAGATGTAGAGCTTCGGTGCTCGGCTGCGTTGGATAGCTCCAACCAATTCCGGCACTAGCAAATTTGGCAATAGGGATGTGTAGAGACTGCCAGGACCGAGAATTATCAGGTCTGCAATGGAGATGGCTTCTAGGGCACGAGGTAGGGCTGGTGGTTGCTCGGGTAGGCAGCCAAGCCTCACGATCGGACTTGGTGCCTTGCCGATTGCTGATTCCCCTTCAATGCGCTGGCCGTTTTCCAGTTCAGCCCATAGCTGTACATCTGCATTGGTAGCGGGCACGACTTGACCTTGAACCGCTAGTACTCGACTAGAAGCGGTGATAGCCGTCTCCAGATTGCCAGTGATGGCTGATAGTGCGGAGAGGAAAAGATTGCCGAAGCTGTGGCCTTCTAGACCACTACCTGCGGAGAATCGGTATTGAAAGAGGCGTGTGAGTAGGGGCTCTTCGGTGGAGAGTGCAGCAAGGCAGTTGCGAATGTCACCCGGTGGTTGCACGCCAAGTTCACGACGCAGTACTCCACTACTGCCGCCATCGTCAGCCACCGTCACAATCGCTGTGATGTTGCTGCTGTAGCGCTTTAGACCGCTGAGCAGAGTCGACAGCCCAGTGCCACCTCCAATGGCGACGATATTTGGCCCACGGTTGAGTTTGCTCTTGGCCCGTAGGGCGTCAACAAGCACAGTGTCTTTGTCAGGTGCTAGTGCTTGTTGGATCGAGCCAAAGCTGCGGCTCTGTCCCCACAACACGAGGGCGGCTCCAATCACGACCACCAAGGGGCCGGTAATGCTGCGCGGCAGCACAGTCGTGATTGCGCCCAGCAGCCATGTGAGCGTCTCTACTATCCAGTAGATGGGTTTCAGGTCAGCCCAAATTGCGGCTCCTAGCAGAGCTAGTAGAAGCCCGAGGGCTGAGGTAAGCACCCAGCGTTTAACGAACAGTCCAGGCAGCAGCCAGCTCACTGCTCTACGAGAACGGAGCATTAGATCCTTTTCGCGAGCAGCCTGTTGTCCTTTCATCCGCGCGTGGCGCTGATGAGGCTGACGCTGACTAGAGCGGCTGTTACTAGAGCGGTGTTTAGGCGAGGTCAGATGCGCGGGGGGACCCGGCCGTAGGTCGTCAAGGCAACTGTACGAAAGCTTTCCTTCTTGGACATTCCGGGCAAAATGGCTCGGTTCCCTGCCCAGAGTGTTTGTGCCAGAAGCCACCCCTGTGGTCGAGATGCGCGATCTCACCATGCAGTGGGGCCAAGGCCCTGTATTGGATCATGTCAACTTGGCCATGCAGCCTGGGGAGCGGTTGGCCGTTGTGGGCCCCTCTGGTGCTGGTAAATCCACGGTTTTACGGCTGCTGGCGGGCTTGGCATTGCCTACGCAAGGTGATCTGCGCTTATTTGGTGAGCAGCAGGACTATTTGCGTCTTGATCAAGAGCAACCCCCTGATGTGCGGCTAGTTTTTCAGAACCCAGCGTTATTGGCCTCTCTCACTGTTGAAGAAAATGTTGGCTTTTTATTGATGCGCAAGGGGTTGCTTAATCAGAGAGAAATTCGCGAGCGTACGAGAACTTGTCTTGAAGCTGTAGGGCTTTTTGATGTGGCCGATCAATTCCCTGGCCAGCTCAGTGGTGGTATGCAGAAACGGGTCAGTTTTGCCAGGGCCTTAATCGATGATCCGGATCGGCAGAAGGGTTCTATGCCGTTATTGCTTTATGACGAGCCCACGGCTGGCCTTGATCCTGTGGCCTGCACCCGCATTGAAGATTTGATTGTTAAGACCACCACCGTGGCTAGAGGTTGTTCGGTAGTGGTTAGCCATGTACGCAGCACGATCGAACGTTCATCTGAAAGGGTGGTGATGCTTTATGGAGGCAAGTTTCATTGGGCTGGTTCTACCGAGGAGTTTGCTAAGACTGATAATCCCTATGTTGAACAGTTCCGTACAGGTAGCCTTCGCGGGCCGATGCAACCTGAAGATCATTGATGTCTATGCGTCGTAGCGTTCGTGATGCCATTGTTGGATTCTCCATTGTTGGAGCAGTGGTTGCCTTCTCAGGAGCAATGCTCTGGTTGAGGGGCGTGCGTCTTGGCGCCAATGTTTGGAGAGTTAAGGCGAACTTCCCAGATGCCAGTGGGCTTGCTGTGCGTTCACCGGTGACCTATCGCGGCATCTTGGTAGGCACTGTTGAAAAAATCGATGTGACTTCAGCAGCTGTGCAGGCCACCCTTGAGATCCATCGTGGTGATTTGAGTTTGCCTAAACCGGTTATTGCCAAGGTGGCCTCGAGCTCATTGTTAGGCGGTGACTCTCAGGTGTTGTTGGTGAGTCGCGGTAAGTCGTTATCTGCTAATGCTCCTCAGCCAGGGTCAAATAATTGTCGTGGCAGCAAGGTGTTATGCAACGGTGCAACGATTTCTGGCGAGCCTTCTGTGAGTATCTCCACTGTTACAGAGACGTTGGAGCGCCTTTTGCAACAGGCAGAAAAGCAGAAGTTAGTTGATCACTTGGTTGACTCCACCACGCAATTCGAACGCACAGCGGAGGATGCCTCCAAATTGATTATTGAGATTGAGGATGAATTGGCACGCCTCGGGCCAGTTGTTGACAACTTAAATAGTGCAACTGGTCATATTGATGATTTTCTTGCTGCTTTAGATAATCCCAAAACAGTTAATGAACTTAAGCAGACTGTTAGTTCTGCCCGCTCACTCACGGCAAAGATTGATGCGGTTGGTGGGAAGGTAGAAAAACTCACGGCTGACCCTGAGTTTATGCATGCAGTTCGTAGAGTGACCATTGGCCTTGGGGAGTTTTTTGATGAGCTTTATCCAGCTCAAACTGGTGCAATTGGCCGCTGATATTTGCTAGAGCAGGTTGAGGAATTCAACCAGAATCGTTTGTATTAAGTAACCGTGTCTATTGCTTCCATTGCGATAGCGGCGATGGCTTGATCTGTTGCTTTGGGCAGTTGCACGTACTTTCCCCCGGCAGCTTCAGCTAGGTCTTTGCCCATTCCACTGCCTATGAATTTGCGCTCTGTATCGATTACTAGCAACTTGATTCCAAGGCTGCGGTAGCGGCTGGCTACATCAAGTACTTCTTGTTTTAGGTCTGGGGGCTCTTCTCCTTCAATCTCTGGCTGACCTAGCGAAGTGCCCAGAGGCACATTGCCGCGTCCATCAGTGATCGCCACAACAACAACTTGGCTTAGATCTCCTGTTTTCAATGCGTTAGCTCCTACCCGAGCAGCTTGGGAAAGACCATGGGCCAGAGGAGATCCGCCGCCGCAGGGCATCACTTCAAGCCTTCTTTTTGCTGCAGTAATCGATTTGGTTGGAGGCAGTAAAACTTCAGCCTGTTCTCCTCGAAATGGGATTAGTGATACCTCATCTCTGTTTTCATAAGCCTCAGTGAGTAAGCGAATTACGGCACCTTTGGCACCTTGCATACGATTTAGAGCCATCGAACCGCTTGCATCAACAAGGAAAATTACTAGTGAACCGGCCTTGCGTTGAAGCAATTTTGCTCTGAGATCTCCTTCCTCAACAATTACTGTTCGATCCGGTTGCCTAGCTCGGCGTGCTTTCTGGTAAGGGGCAGCCGCTCTTAATGTCGCGTCTACGGCGATACGTCTTACGGGGCCACGGGGAATGATGGGTTTTACGTAGCGGCCCCGGTTATCACTGAACACAGTTGAGCGGTTTCCACTGCTGCCACTTTTTGACTTCGCAGCCGAAAAAAGTAAAAGGTCTGGATCGATTGCCACTGCTTCTGGATCCAGCATGAATTCTTCGGGAACCGGAGGCGATGTTTCCTCTTCCGGTGTGTCTTCTTGCTCCTCCTCCTGATCTTCTTCTTCAGGAGAGTCTTCCTGCGATTGGTCTGGTGGTGGTGGCGCTTGCTGCTGCTCTGGTGGCGGCGGCTCCATTTGTTCTTCCTGTGGCGGTAATTGCAATGCCCGTGGTGCAATTACTAGCCGTACGGCAACTTGTAAGTCGTCAGCTTCAACCTGGTCTCGGCCACTGAGGGCCGCATGGGCACGTGCCACGCGAACGGCATAGAGCTCAGAGCGGTGTCCCTCAACTCCTCCGCGAATGGCTTCATTGACCAGGTATTCGATTTGCTCGTGGCTAATTTTCACATCCGGCAGCCATTGACGGGCCAGTATTAGTTGAGTTGCCAATGCGTCGGTGTCTGGGGCCCATTTGGCAGCAAAGCTCACACTGCATTTGCCATGGGCCAGCACTGCCTCGGTGATTTCAACGCGTTGCTCGTTGTTGATCAGTTGATCGGCAGAAAGTGCGATTGCAAAACGATCTAGTAGGTGGTCACGCACTGCACCTTCTTCGGGGTTGTAAGTAGCAATGAGTAATGGCCGACAGGGATGGCTGAGGCTGAGGCCTTCTCTTTCCACCCGATTCTCGCCGGCACCAACTGCAGCCAACATCAGGTTGACAATGCCATCATCAAGCAGATTGAGCTCATCGACATAGAGAACGCCTCGGTGTGCTTCTGCCAGTAATCCTGGTTGGAAGACAGGGGTACCGCTGGTTAGGGATGCCGTGACATCTACAGCGCCAACGAGTCTGTCTTCAGTGATGCCAATTGGTACTTGTACAAAGGGTGCTGGGATCACACGGCTTGGTGGCAGTGCCTTTGAGCCCCCTTCTCCATGGGAGGACCCGCTGTCCGATGCCATTAGGCGCAGGGTGGCTTCGTCCCATTCCTCAGGGAGTAGTGGGTTCAGGTTGAGGCCAATGGGGCGATGATTTTGTGAACTCTGTTTTTCTTTCGCTTGGGCTTCTACATCGAGCACATCGATAGGCGGAAGCAGTGCATGCAGCCCCCGAGCCAATACCGATTTGCCGGTGCCGCGCCCGCCGGCGATAACTACCCCACCTAGTTCTGGATCGACTGCTGCCAGAAGTAGTGACAGCTTGAGTGTTCCATGGCCTGTGATGGCAGCAAGGGGAAAAGAGCGTGCTGCCATCTCCTGGGCTGCCCGCTCGCTGGCGCTTGTATTTGCAGTTATGGCCGATCCGCTTGCAACCATGGAGTCTCCCCGGCTCGATGACGTGTGCGCCAGTCTCGCTGATCAGCTTGAAGCTTCCACTCTTTACCCAGCTCCTCACACCTTGGCTGTTGCACTCGGCGCCAATTTGCCCAGTGCGTTTGGATCTCCCACGGCCACACTGCGGGCGGTGCGGCCAGAACTGGAGCAGGCCATTAATGAGTGGCTCATCGCATCGATAGCAGAGACGCCAGATGCGACTAGGGCCGGTTTGCGTTGTCGATGGTCGCCATTGTTTGAGACTGAACCAGTAGGCGGACCTCCAGAACAGCCTGCCTACATCAATGCAGTACTTGTGGTCGATGGGCCACAGCTTGCAGCCATGCAGCCTTGTGAAGCTGCAGCTCTGTTGCTTTTAGACAAGCTTTTGGCTCTAGAGAAGCGCTTTGGACGTGATCGCCAGGAATCTTTGC
>JASLWC010000042.1 GCA_030741055.1 Prochlorococcaceae cyanobacterium ETNP18_MAG_14
GCGATGAGGCAATTGGCTTGTGATCCTGCCTGGTCTCGGCAGTTGGGTCAGCAGGGCAGGTCAGTTGTCAGTGAACGTTTGTCGCAACAGCGGGTGACTGCTGTGGTCCGTCAGCGGCTGGGGCATTTTTTGCTGCCTGCGTAGGTATGAGCTTCCACTGATGCAGCTTTTCGCTTAGCGCTTGCTCCCATGCAGTTGGTTTATTGATTTGCTGCAGGATGCGCCAACATTTATTTGCACTAAGTGTGTAGCAGTGCTCTTCCAGTAGCCGTCTTCGGCACTCGCCATCGTCATGCTTCTGTTCCCATAGCCATTGAGCCAGCTCAAGCCCTGGCACCAGCACGGCAGCTTCTCTTGCTCCTTGCCATGCAGTTTGGTTTGGCCCAACTGTGTTGGCCCAGTGGTTTAGTTGCTTTGTTGCTGTGTCGGGATTCAGCTCGTAGAGCACTTGCAGCAGGTTGCGATAGGTCAGCGAGCTTGTAGAGCCTTCCAGCAGGCTGCGTTGATAGAACGTGGCGGCTTCTTGGTGTTGGCTTTGTCCGCGAAGGGCATCAGCCAGTTTGTGGTTCAACCAGAATGTGCGCTCTGGTGCTTCTGACCAGGGCCTTAAAACTTGCTCACAGGTTTTGTAATCACCTTGCATCAGCAAGGTGTAGCCAAGGGTGTCCCATATGTTGCAGGGTGCTTGCGGCGATAGCTGCAGGATGCGCCACAGCAGTCCTTCAGCTTCTGACCAGGCATTATCAGTAATGGCCTGCTGCACCTGATTCCACAGGGCATCGCTGAGGGCCTGCTGAGATTTGTTCGAGGTCATGGCCGAGCCGCAATCCCAGGAACCACTTTCGCAGCGCGTTGATGACAATGACAGCGTGATGTTGGTGTGGCCGCAGTCAGCAGTGCTGGAAGCTTTGCTGGCAGGTGATCTGCTTGGTCCATGGTTGGCCCATGCTGTTGAAGCAGCTGTTTTAGCGCCCTGGCCACCAGCGTTATCTCAGCCAGATTCACTGGGTGCTCTGGTGCGGCCATGGTTGCCATCTGAACAAGCCAATTGGCCTCAGTGGTGTGAAGAACGTGGCATAGATGTTGATTGTCTGGCGCCCGCCATTCAGCGTCGCGATGCTCTTGCTGGTTGGAAACATGCGCATTTCGCCGATGCTGCACATCAGAAGTTTCTTGAGTTGGGCCCTCTTCTTGATCAAGTCTGCTTTTCAATTTTGCAGACCCGTGATGTTTACCTGGCTCAGGAGTGGTATTTCAAGTTGCGCGAGTCTGATGTCAGTTTTGATGATCTCGCCTTGCAGTCGCTTGGAGAAGAAAAGCGGCATGGCGGTCACCTGGGCCCCATCCGCATGCAAGACATCCAGTCGCCTCTTGACCGACTGTTGGCAAGAGCTAAACCTGGGCAAATTCAGCCTCCCCTACGCATCCCATCTGGTAATTCCATCGTCTTGCGTCTTGATTGGCGCCAGCCCGCCCAGTGGGACGATCAAACCCGCAACGAATGGATCAATTGCTTTCATCGACGCTGGCTTGGTGAGGTAATTAAGCAGTTACAACAACGCCAGCCCTTGCCGGGAGCCGTTTGCTCCATACCGCTGCCATGACTAACGATTCCCACCTGCTGATAGCTAAGCAGGGCTGGCTGGCTGCCCATCCATCCTCGCTACAGGATTCACTTCGGGCCCATCTCCAGTGGGTTCGTTATCGCACTGGGCAGCCTTTGCTTCAGGCTGATCGCCTTCCCCATCAGGTGATGATCATTGCTGAGGGAGCGGTGCGCTTGGTCGCTGATGACCCAGCTACAGGACCTTTCAGCCTTGCTCGCCTTGGTGTAGGCGATGCTTTGGGTTGGTGTGGTTTAGTGCGCGGTCAGCCAACGGAAACGGCCATTGCGATGGAGCCCAGTTTGGTGGCCGCGATTCCGGCACGACAGTTTCTCAGCTTGCTTGCTAGTGATCCGGCTTTACGGCAGGCCTGTTTGGAGCCTGATCGCACGGAACTGGCTGAGTTGCTGCTCGCTTGGCTCGCTCATCAACCCCAGCATTATGAGGATTTACCTGGGCTGGTGGCAGAGATGTGGCGACCCGGTGCCGTGCGTGTGATGACGGGTGAGGAGCTACAACAAGCCAGTAGCCTTGACCCTGGATGGTTATGGCTGCCAAGTGCACCTTTGGCGGCAGCTGATCCGATTGGGATTGCGATCGAGCGTTGGTTGCCAGACTCTTTAGAGCACTCGGGAGCGTCTTTGCCTCTTGGGCCAAGACTGTTGGGTCTGTCGCGATCTGCTCTTAAAGAGGCTCTTCAGCTGCGAGCTGTTATGCCGCACGGTGAGGCTGACGTGAATGCTGCCAAGGAATTTTGGCAGCAGGCTCGTGAGGCTGATGAGCTGCCCGATCCCATTGATCCTCGTGATTTAGGGCTATCAAATTCTTCTCTGCGATTGCCGCCCCTGACCGAGCGGGGGGAGGGGCCATTGGAGAGCGCCATGGTTTGCCTCAATCGACTGGCTGGTCGTTATCACTTTCCCTTCCCTCGCGACACGGTTCAGCAGGTGTTGTTGGACTGCGAAACCCGTCTTGGCGGGATTTCTTTGCTGCAGCTCGGTCAGTTGCTTGAGAGTTTGGGGTTGGAAGTGCGTCCATTGCGATCTCCTGCCAACCGTTTGCATCGCTTGGAGCCTCCGGCCCTAATCCAGTTAGAGAATCGCTTCTTGCTCATTGAGGCAGCTGGGCCCCGCGGCTTGATCGCGGTTGATCCGATAAGTGGTCTGATGCAATTCGAGCTCAAGGATCTAGCTCGGCTATGGCCTGATGGCCTTGAGCTGATGTTGGTGCGACCAGCCGAATCTGCTGCCGATGATGAGCAGGTCACCCGTTTTGATTTGGCCTGGTTCTGGTCGGTGATGCAGCCCTATCGCCTCCAGTTGGGGTTGCTTCTGATCACTGGATTTGTCGGCAAACTTCTGGCGCTTGTATTCCCTCTGGCTGTTCTCCAGATCATTGATGTGGTTGTTGGCAGTCGCAACCTTTCATTGCTTCTGCCGATTGGGGTGGTGATGGGTGTGGCGATTGTGGTGATGGGCTTGCTCGGACTGTTGAAGGAATATTTGCTTTCGGATCTTTCCGATCGTATTGATACGCGCCTTGGTAGCCAGATCGTCGGCCATTTGTTTCGTCTGCCGCTGAAGTTCTTCGATCGCCGCACCGTGGGTGATCTCGCCAGTCGTCTTTTCGATTTGCAGCGGGTGCGTACGTTCCTCACCAATACAGCCATTAGCAGCAGCCTTGACCTGCTGTTTATTCCCTTGGTGGCGGTGGTGTTGTTCTGCCTCCAACCCTTGTTAGCCGCAGTTGTGATGGTGCAAATACCGATTCTGGTTTTGTCCACCCGTGTTAGTCGTAATTCGCTCAAGGTTTTGCTCACTCGCCGCAACCGTGCCTGGGGCAAGGCCCAGGGGTTTTTGGTGGAGGTGCTCACGGCCATCCGCACCGTTAAGAGTCAGAACTTTGCTAGCCAGGCGCGCTGGCAATGGCTAGAGCGTTATCGCCGCTACACCGGTGAAGACTTTCGCCTCACAAAGATGCGCGTTTCGGTGAGCGAGTTCAACAAGGCGATTGCCAATTTCAACAAGGTGGCATTGTTCATGGTGGGTGGCTGGTTAGTTGTAAGTGGCCAAGGTTCGGTGGGAAGCCTTTTTGCCGTTTATATCCTTTCCAATGGCATTGTTCAGCCGCTGCTAAATATTTCCAGCATTGCTGATCAATATCGTGACGCCAAGGCAGCGATGGATGCCCTGGCAGATGTATTGGGTCAGCAGCCTGAGGAATCGATAGGCACTGCAAACATGCTGCCGCTACCAGCCATTCAGGGTCGGGTTGATTTCGAGCGCGTGGCCTTTTCCTATGACCTTGATGGCAGGCGCCAACTCGATGATTTCAGTCTCACGATTGCCCCAGGCACTTTTGTTGGCTTGGTGGGTAGTAGTGGAAGTGGCAAGAGCACGGTTGTGCAGTTACTTGATGGCCTCTATCGCGCTAATGAAGGCCGCCTGTTTGTTGATGGCACCGATATCAGCAAAGTGCAAATTGGTAGCTTGCGTAGGCAGGTGGGATTTGTGCCTCAGGAATCGATTTTGTTCGATGGCACTGTGCTCGAAAATTTGCGTCTCAACCTGCCCGATGCCCCTTATGAAGCAGTTGTTGAGTCAGCAAAAATCGCCTGCGCTCATGAATTCATCATGGCGCTTCCGAATGGCTACAACACCCGAGTTGGAGAGCGGGGTGGGGCCTTGTCTGGTGGTCAGAAACAGCGGATCGCCATTGCTCGAATGGTGCTGCAAAATCCAAATATGGTGATTCTCGATGAAGCCACCTCAGCTCTTGATCTCACTACCGAATTCCTGCTGCTTGAGCGGCTGAAGCAGCGTTTTTCAGGTCGCACGATGATTGTGGTAACCCACCGTGTGACCACCTTGCGTGATGCCGATCGCATTTTGTTGATGGATGAGGGAGTGATCTTGGAAGAGGGAAACTGGGATGAATTGCTAAATCGTGGCGGTTCTTTTGCCACCCTCGCCGAACAACAACGTGCAATCAATGCCTAAGCCCTCTCCCCCCCAGCTGCCGGCCAGTGCTGTACGTAGTGCTTCAGCCCCTATTGGGGAGGATGAGGAAGCTCTGCGGATCGAGAGTCGTCCGTCGCCTGTGTTGCCTCTGGTGCTTGCCGGCACCCTGTCGCTGCTAACGCTCACCGCTGTTGGGGCTGCTTTTGTTGTGAAGGTTGACCAGATTGTCTCGGTGCCAGGCAAGTTGGTCACGCGTCGCAGCACGCAATCGTTAACCACTTCTGAGAGTGGTGTGGTGACAGAAGTTAAGGTTCAGGAAGGCGAACGTGTTGATGCTGGTCAGCCTTTGGTTGTGCTTGATCCTCGCGTGCAGCGCAGTGATGTGAATGAACTGATGTTGCAGTTGCAGGCTGAGGCGTCTCGTCAGGCTTCTGAGTTGGATCGGATCCAGGCGCGGATTGTTGGTTTGGAGCGACAGGAGGCTATTGATCAACGCATCCTGGCTCGATGGCGTCAACTGGTAGGAGAGGGTGCTGCGCGTCAGCTTGAAGTGGTGAATAAAGAGCGGCTTTTGGTGGTCACCCGTCGTGAACTTGCTGAAGCCCGCCGCCACGCGCAAACGCTCCGCTATCACTCAGAACGCACGCAGGCTGAGTTGCGGGCTTCTCTAGTTGATGCACGAAGCAAACTTGATTTAGTAACCCTTCGCGCTCCCGTTAAGGGCACGGTGCTGGATCTACGTGCTCAGACTGGACAGGTTGTTAATGGTGACAAGCCTCTGCTCAGGTTGGTGCCCGTGGATGACTTGCAGGCTGTGGTGTTCGCGCCAAACCGCGACCTTGCCTTTATCCGTTCTGGTCAGAAGGCTGAAATTGCGATCACTGCTTATGACACATCGCTTTACGGCACGCTTTCGGCCAGTGTGCGCAATGTTAGTGAAGATGCTTTGCCATCCACGCAGGACTACGACTTCCCACATTTCCCGATCACTCTTGATCTCAGTCGTCAAAACCTAGAAGTCAAGGGTCAGAGCTTCTCTTTGCAGCCCGGTATGGCTGTGAATGCTCAGATCAAGCTTCAGAAGCGCACCATCTTCCAGCTGTTGTTTAGCCGGTTTACCCAGAGCCTCGATGCCGTCCGCACCATGCGCTGAGCGTGCTCTGCTGGTGGTGGTCGCCCATCGCCCTCCACTAGAGCATGTGATCCGTTTGCAGCAGTGTCTGCAGGATTTGCCTCCAGGGGTGGTGTATGGGGTGGTGATCAATGACCATTGCCCTGGTGAGCCTGCCGAAGCCCTGCTGTCAGGGGCGGCGATCACCTTGGTGCAGCAGCAGAACCCTGGTTACGGGCGGAGTTTCAATCAGCTTTGGCAGGCTTGGTTAGCCAGTCATGCTGAGCCGCCGCCGTTGGTGGCGGTATTGAACACTGATTTGTCGTGGTCGATGGGGGCGATGGAGAGTTTGGTGGCTTGGATGGAAGCCCATCCCGATGTGACTGCAGCTGCACCAACCCTGCGTTTCCCTAATGGCCGTATGCAATATCTCTGCAAGCGCAATCCAACTCTGTTGGCATTGTTTAGCCGGCGTGTGATCCCGAAGTGGTGTAAGCCCAGTCTGCTCAAGCGTTACGACAGTTGGTTCACGATGCGCGATCACGACTATGCCAGCGTGTTCACCACGTCATACCTGAGCGGCTGTTGCTTGCTGATGCGGGGTTGGGCAGTGGTACTTGAGCAGGGTTTTGATCCGCGTTTTTTTCTCTACTTTGAAGATGCTGATATCACCCGTCGCCTCGGCCGGCATGGGCGCACGGTGCATCTACCGGTGGCAGAGGTGATGCATCACTGGGGCCGTGGCAGCTACACCAGTTTTTGGCTCACCATGGTGAACCTACACAGTGCCTGGCTCTATTTCCGCAAGTGGGGTTTGCGTTGGTGGTGAGTCAGCGGCCCACTCTGGAGGTGGTGATGGCTACCTTTAATGGCGCTGCTTATCTGCAGCAGCAGCTGATCAGCATCGAGGCACAGACATGGCGGCCTGATCGTCTACTTGTGCGTGATGATGGCTCCAGCGACGGCACTATTGAGTTGCTGAAGTCCTGGTCGGAGACCACTGCGGGCTGGCTGCAGTTGTTACCCCCAGATGGCTTGCGATTGGGTTGTTGTGGCAGTTTCGCGGCGCTATTGGCGACGACGCAGGCGGCTTATGTGGCCGTAGCGGATCAAGATGATGTCTGGGAGCCAGAGCGTTTGGAGCGGGGGATGGTAGTTCTGCAGGCTGAGGAGTTGCGGCGTGGTTGCTGTGGTAAGCAGCCTGCAATGCTGCTGCATTCGGATGCAACCCTGATTGATGCTCAGGGAATGCCTCTTCATTTTTCCCTTTGGGATTGGCATGGTGTGGGTAAGGCGTGTCCTGGATTGGCGGCACTGGCGGTAGGCCCTCGAGTCACGGGCTGCACGATGTTGCTTAATCAGGCCTGCTTGAAGCAGGCGTTGCCGATACCTGAGCAGGTGGTGCAGTACGACTGGTGGCTTGCCTTGGTGGCACGGCATGCCAATGGTTTGCTGGAGTTGCCTGAGGCTTTGCTGCAACACCGTCGTCATGCTGCCAATACCAGCGGCCCGGTTCATTGGCTCCGTTTGAGGCAGAAGTGGCAGCGATGGTTAGCTGTACGCAGACAGTGGCTGGCTTTTCAGTGTCGTTTCTCGGTAACGGCGCGACAGCGGTTGGCATGGTGGTGCAGCTGGGCACTGCGCGCCCATGCAGATAGCAGTATTTAATTAGGGGATGGGGAGTTGTTGCTGTCAGTTTTGATGGTGTTTGTTATTAAGCCAATTGAGTAGATGAGATTGCACCGATTCTGTCTTGGGGATTAGGGCATCAGCTCCAGCAAGTAGCAATTGCTGCTCGTAGTTGTTTCGCGCCTTAAGGCGATCATTACTTTGTAGATGTGGTGGAGCAACAGCAATGCTGATGAAATGCTGATTTGGCAGTTGATGGCGGGCGTTTATCACTGTTTTTACATCTGCCACGGTGTCGCCGAGGTAGGCGATTGGTGGAGCTCCTTCCCCCAATGTTCTGCCAGCGAGTTGGCTGGCCAACTGCATTAGGCCTGTGGGATCAGGTTTGTCAGGTGCATCACCCATGGCGATCAAGGCTGGATTTTTTAGACCCAAGCGTTGTTCCAGCACAAAACGAGCAGAAGGGGGCTCAGCACCGCTAACAAAACCCCACGCCAAGCCATTCAGACTCAGCTCTTCAAAGAATGATCGCTGGACTAATAGCGGTTCGTTGCGGATAAAGCCCTGCCAATGGCTGGGGTCTCCATCTGGATCACCACCGAAATAAAAGCGACTGAATACCTCTATGAGCTGCTCGCGCTTGGGTAGTTCCAATGCTTGATCATGGCCTTTTTGATGACGGCGTAGTAGTTCCAGGCTGGCGTCCCAGTCGTTATTCCAGCTGCCTTCTGATTTGAGCGCGTCGATAACAGCGACTGGGGGACACCAGCCGCTGAAGTGATGCACAGTCTCCTGGATGGCACGGCGGTAGCTTGCTGCTACATCTCGGATTACGCCGTCGATGTCGAATAGCAGTAGGCCTTGCAGGTTCAGGGGCTCAAAAGTGCTGTGCGACTGGTAGGTTAGTTGTTTGTTTAGATTCCTTGAGCGCAGAGAGCATGACGGTTTCCGAAGGTGCTGCCGCCGACCAGGAGGTCGCGACTACAGCAGCTGCAGTGGCTGAGGCAGCCCCAGAGGTCACCCCAGAGACCGCGGAAGCCGTTGCCAAGCAAGAGCAGCCCAAGGAAGCTGGAGATGAGCAGGAGGCTAAAGAAGGTCGCCCTGTGATGCGTGGTGGTAGTGCTGCTCTTGCGACCGCAACTATCGATGCTGATGGTGTGCCTTCTGGTTACACCCCAAAGGCTGATGAGGGTCGCTTTTTGTTGAAGATTCTTTGGCTGCCAGACAACGTTGCTCTGGCCGTTGATCAGATCGTTGGTGGTGGACCCAGCCCTCTTACTGCTTACTTCTTTTGGCCGCGCGAAGATGCCTGGGAAACCCTTAAAGGTGAGCTAGAAGGCAAAAGCTGGATTACTGATAACGAGCGCGTTGAGGTGCTCAACAAGGCCACGGAAGTGATCAACTATTGGCAGGAAGAAGGCAAGGGCAAGAGTCTTGAGGAAGCCAAGCTCAAGTTCCCCGACGTGACCTTCTGCGGTACAGCCTGAATCTCACCAAAGCAAGGAGGAGGTGGTAGTGAGTGGTGGAGGCTGCTTAGAGCCTTCTTGCGTCCTTCTCAAAGTCTTCGCTTGCTTCCAGGGTGGCAGTTACGTTAAATAGCTCGTCAGCGAGGGCAGGGCTGATCGTGAAGCTGTTGATTCCTGCTGCTGCAAGATCACTTAGATCACGTTTTTGGCGCAGGCTGGCGACAAGAAGTCTGCAGCTGCTGTTTACTCCGTCTAGGGCTCGTTGCATTGCCACTAGCTCGGCATAGCCATCGCCTCCTTGGTCGTTAATGCGTCCTAAGTAAGGGGCGATGTATTTTGCGCCTAGGGCCGCAGCGATTAGCACCTGGGGGGGCTCATAACAGGCGGTGAATGTTACGGGTATTTCTGCGGCGATGAGCTTTTGTGCCGCTTGGCTTCCTGTTTGGGTAATTGGCAGTTTGATCTGAATAGTTAGGGCTGGAGTCGTTAATTGGGCCAAGGCGGTGCCACATTCGCTCAGCTCGTTGGCATTTTTGCCCCAAGCTTGTAGATGTAGTTCTCTACATCCAAGTTGTTCGGCTTTGAGAGCCAAACGTTTGAGATGATCAAGCTGGCAGGGTTGATCGGCTCTTCTTAGCAGGGTGGGATTGGTTGTGATGCCAGCAAAAATGCCTGTGGGAAACCATCTTTGCCAGGCCATCGGATCTGCGCTGTCGAGTAAGAGCTGCAGAGTCAATTCAACTTCCTCAGCTGCTGCCGATTTATTTGCTTACTTAGTGGCTTGAACTCGTGCCCGGGCGCGAGTGAATTTCTGTTGTGCCTTTATTTTTTCGGGCGAGGGTGCCTGCCCTTCCATTTGGCTTACTTCGGCTTTGGCCTTTTCCAGTTCTGCTTCGGCAGTGGTTGCATCAATGCTGCTGCCGAGTTCAGCACCATTCACCAATACGGTGACATCGTCTGCTTCAACTTCGGCGAATCCACCCATTAGGGCAATGGAGTTCCAGTCCCCATTAGCTCGAACACGCATCACTCCGGTGTCTAGGGCTGTTACGAGCGAAATGTGGCCAGGCAGGATGCCGATTAGGCCTGTGGTGCTGGGAAGAATCACCTCTTCAGCTGTGCCGTCGAAGACGCTCTGGTCAGGTGACAGCACGCGCAGGGTGAGAGACATGGTTCGGGGGCTTGGGTTTGATAGAAAGAAACGGAATGGGAGTGAAAGTGATTAGCGGGGAGATGCCTCTCACCCCGCAGGGTTTCAACCCTTTGCTTCTGAAGCCATCTTTTCGGCTTTAGCTTTTACCTCATCGATGTTGCCAACCAGGTAAAAGGCTTGCTCAGGTAGATGGTCAAGTTCACCGGCCAGGATCATGTTGAAGCCGGCGATGGTTTCTTCCAGTTTGACGTATTTGCCAGACATGCCGGTGAAAATCTCGGCGACAAAGAAAGGCTGGGATAGGAACTTCTCGATCTTGCGGGCACGATCCACTGTGCGGCGATCTTCTTCTGAAAGTTCGTCTAGACCAAGAATGGCGATGATGTCTTGCAGTTCCTTGTAGCGCTGCAGAGTGGCCTGAACGCTGCGTGCTGTGCGGTAGTGCTCATCGCCAACAACTGATGGCTGAAGCATGGTGCTGGTGGAATCCAGAGGATCCACGGCGGGGTAGATGCCCTTGGCGGCCAAGGCACGAGCCAGCACTGTTGTGGCGTCTAGGTGGGCAAAAGTTGTTGCCGGAGCTGGGTCAGTGAGGTCGTCAGCTGGAACGTAGACGGCCTGAATTGAGGTAATTGATCCTTCAAGGGTTGATGTGATGCGTTCTTGAAGCTCACCAACGTCGGTGCCAAGGGTGGGCTGGTAACCCACAGCTGAAGGCATGCGCCCTAATAGTGCAGATACTTCGGATCCGGCCTGCACAAAACGGAAGATGTTGTCGACGAATAGCAGCACGTCCTGTTTGTTGACGTCGCGGAAGTGCTCAGCCATGGTCAGGGCAGATAGACCCACGCGCATACGGGCGCCAGGGGGCTCATTCATTTGCCCGAAGCAAAGGGCAACTTTCGACTTGGAGAGATCGTTGGAATTGATCACTCCTGATTCTTTGAATTCCTCGTAGAGGTCGTTGCCTTCACGGGTGCGCTCGCCTACCCCACCAAAAACTGAAACACCACCGTGCTCTTTGGCGATGTTGTTGATTAGTTCTTGAATAAGCACGGTTTTGCCGACACCGGCACCACCGAAGAGGCCAACCTTGCCGCCCTGACGGTAGGGGGCAAGCAGATCGATCACCTTGATGCCAGTTTCAAAAACTGTTGGCTTGGTTTCAAGCTCAGTAAGTTTTGGAGCTGGTCGATGGATCGGTGCAGTATCGGATGTTTGTACGGGTCCCTGCTCATCAACG
Source organism: Prochlorococcaceae cyanobacterium ETNP18_MAG_14 (assembly GCA_030741055.1). Lineage (GTDB taxonomy): Bacteria > Cyanobacteriota > Cyanobacteriia > PCC-6307 > Cyanobiaceae > Prochlorococcus. The sequence goes on from JASLWC010000042.1 coordinate 11,167, forward strand.
GGTTCGCCGAGCACGTTGAAAATGCGGCCCAGAGTGGCTTCTCCGACGGGCACTGAAATCGGCGCGCCGGTGTCGAGAGCTTCCATGCCACGAACTAGGCCGTCGGTGCCGCTCATTGCCACAGCGCGCACTCGATGGTCGCCAAGCAGCTGTTGTACTTCGGCTGTGATGGCAATGTTTTGACCGGATGCGTTCGAGCCTTCAATGCGTAGAGCATTGAGAATTTTGGGCAGCTTGCCGGCAGGGAATTCCACATCCAAAACCGGACCAATCACCTGACGTACAACGCCCTTGGTGCCGGCGGAGGCGGTAGCAGCAGCGGCCATAAGAAAGTAAGAGGTTTGCAGGGGGTGCGTTACGAACGCATGCCCTTCCAGAGCGGCGCAACATTACCACTGCAATGGTTAAAGCTGACAAGGGTTCGGTCACCCGCACAGCTATCCACTAGTCGGCACACCATCAATACGCATAGGTTGGCACTCAATGGCCTCGAGTGCTACTTCAGGCCGTTATGTGGTGCTTCGGCGCCCTGTTCTTGCTCTTGCATACACCCATGGCAGCTGTTTCTCTCAGCGTCTCCACAGTTAAGCCTCTCGGAGATCGCGTTTTCGTGAAAGTCTCTGAATCAGAGGAGAAAACCGCCGGCGGCATTTTGCTGCCTGATACCGCCAAAGAAAAGCCCCAGGTTGGTGAGGTGGTTCAAGTTGGCCCCGGAAAGCGCAATGACGATGGATCTCGTCAGGCTCCTGAAGTGGGTGTTGGCGACAACGTTCTCTACAGCAAGTACGCCGGCACAGATATCAAGCTTGGTGCAGATGAGTATGTGCTGTTGTCCGAGAAGGACATCTTGGCTGTCGTCAACTGAGCTGACGCTGACTTTCAATCGACCAAACCAATCACCTTTAAAGGACAACGCCTCCCATGGCTAAGCGCATTATCTACAACGAGCAAGCTCGAAGAGCCCTTGAACGCGGCATCGACATCCTGGCCGAATCTGTGGCCGTGACATTGGGGCCCAAAGGCCGCAACGTGGTGCTTGAGAAAAAGTTCGGTGCACCTCAAATCATCAACGACGGCGTCACCATCGCTAAGGAGATTGAGCTTGAGGATCACATTGAGAACACTGGTGTTGCCTTGATTCGTCAGGCTGCTTCCAAGACCAATGACGCTGCTGGTGATGGCACAACCACGGCTACTGTTTTGGCACACGCCATGGTGAAGGCCGGTTTACGCAATGTGGCTGCCGGTGC
>JASLWC010000043.1 GCA_030741055.1 Prochlorococcaceae cyanobacterium ETNP18_MAG_14
ATGGTATGCCTTGAGCCTTGGACCGCTCCGCGAGAGGCATTGATCAGTGGGGATCGCAAGTTGGAGATTGAACCTGGTAGGAAGCAGAGACTGAGATGTTCCTTGGTCAGTTGTTGACCAACGTGCACTATTTATACGATTTCAGTTTCAAGTAAAAAAATTTTCGATTCAAGGTTGGGTGAATATGAATGGAGTTGGTATTTGCTTGTTTGGCTGCGTTCTTTTGGCGTGTATTAAGCCTTGATATTGGTCTTAAATAATCTATTCGAATGAATTTGGCGGGGTTGCATCTTTATATAAAGGAGCCGGAGTGTTCGCTATAGAGTTATTCTGAAATTCCGCGAATCTACTATTGCGTGAATGTTGAATACTTCCTAAGCTTAGCTCTTGCTAATTGTTTGGATTGTTAGAGCGAGCAAGTTATCCTCCTAGAATTCAGCTTTATTGCTAAGCTAATAATGACTACTGCTCAATTGCTTTCGCCGGACTTCACTAATACGGGCGAGGCTGAATCTTCTGTGTGGTTCGGAAGAAATCTAGATGTTATTGCAGTTACAACGAACGAGTATCCTAACTGGCTGATTTTTCAAGGTCTTATTCAGGATGGATGAGCATACGCTTCTACTCCTTCACCTCAGAGAAGTACTACTGATGCGATCTATTTATATGGACCTGATTATTTAATAGACAATCCTAATGAATTAATAGTTAGCAGTCCTACATTTGGAGAGCTTGGATGGTTGGGTAGGTCAAATCCATATTCATCAGCATCTTCGAATTGGGATGAATCTTTTCAACCTTTAGAAATTTTACCTTTAGACCCTCTCTCTGCCGAGGCATGGGATTGGCCAAAGACGCAGGCTGGCCCCCAATATGAAGGCATCTTGAGATTAAATGTTGTTGGCATTAGCAAGAATATAGGAAATTTAGAATATGAGAATTTCATATACTACGATTGACAGGATGTAACATTAACCAATGATGTCTACGGTGCCCATACTCAAACAAGTGGTTTGTATCACTAGCATTCGTGGGTTGCAGGCGAAACACTGGACGAGAGCAATAAAGTAGTTGGATATATCTATAATGAAATGGGCCGTGGGAATGCATTCCTTGGACTTGGTTCGGACATCTACGCGCCGACTTTTGATGAAAATAATTATTTAAATGGCTATGATCCGGATCCAGAAAATAAGCAAACGGCTGTTTCTGGATATGCAATTAGACCTGACTATGTTGAGGCCAGGAGGTCTCAAGACCCACAAAATTCAACAACTGCTGACATTCCAGTAGATGCTCCTGGTATATTTCATGTTGACTATCAATACCAAGGAATAGCTAAAGAGATTTATTTAGACAATACCAACTTGTTCGATAAATTTAATATGGGATATGTTGATCTTGATGGTGAAATAGTGAAGGCATATATTCAAACCTCTGATTATCCATATACTGTTCACACACCACTAATGCAAAAAGTAATAAACACCACTAAGATTTTGCCAATCCTAACAGTCAAGGGACAATCTAAGTATGAAATACTGTTTGGCACAACTGCAGATGAGTCGCATCAAGGGGCATCGCACACAGAGATATACATTGCCCTTGAAGGGAATGATTATCTAGATCTGAAAGAAGGTAAAGGCTTCCTCTCAGGTGGCGATGATGAAGATTACCTTGTTGGCGGGGAAGGGGATGATGATATTTTTGGCGGTAACGATAACGACACTATAAATGGTGGTTATGGAAGTGACCGAATGCATGGAGGTGAAGGCTCAGACCAATTTATATATAGGCCTGAATTAGATTCATGAGAAGGTGAATTTAATCGAGACATGATAATAAGTTTTGAATCACAAGATAGAATTGATCTGTCTGGTTTGGATCACAGCTTTGCTTTTTTGATTCTCCATTTGGCAATTGGAAGTATATTGGTTGGTCTGAATTCTCGTCTCCAGGAGAAGTCAGATTTGAGGATGGGCTATTGCAGTTGAGTACAGAAAGAGATAGTAGTGCAGAGTTAGAGACTTTGCTTTCTTGTATTACAGACTTCCGGAAAGAATATTCTATCCTTTAGCATCATTTTCAGCCTTGCATGTTTATTGATTCTTTGTCAGATGCTTGGCCATTGAGAAGATTGGGCGCTGGAATAACATGATTAATTTAATTGGACTGGTGACAAGACTCTAGTAGTGAGTCTTGGAGGAGAATTCAGCTAGTATTGCCATTTTTAATTGAGCGAAATGATTGTATAGCAAGAGTCAAATGTCTTTGATGAGGCATTTTTGCAATTGCTAATTCCAGCTTTTATCAGCCACTGACTCCTGGTAACCGTCCTATTGCTACCTGTCGTTTCGGATCAAATTGTTGCTTCACGGCTTCAATTAGTGGCCTTGAGGGAGCATCCAGCCAAGCTGGAAGGCGATCACCTGAATTGTTGGGCTGACGCAGCAAGGTGAGATAGCCGCCTAGTTGATGCGCATGGTTTCGCAGTGCTGAGAGTTGCTCATTGTTGCTGATTGTGGTCTGGTCAGCTGAATATGTTTGCCAGCCATCTCCTATGCCGCTACCGGCTGCTATGCGCCAGTGCCAGTCGGAGAGGGCTACTAGCTCTTTGCTTGAGAGCAGGTTGTGAATCTGTGCTGGCGGCAAGCCGATGCGCACCAGCCAGTGGGGTGTTTCTAATGAAGCTTCTGGCAATGTTTGTTCAGGGAATGGCCCTTGCCAGGGCTGCCGTTTGGATTGCAATTGGTATTGCGTGGCCAGCGATTGAATGGAGTTCAGTTGATCATTTACGGCCTGATCACTGACGCTGGCTAAGCCAATTTGCAGTTGCCAGTGATCAGGCTCGAGATCCAGCCAGTCGCAAAATTCCAGAGTGAAGCTGGAGCGCATTAATTCAGCGCGCCAGGCTTCTAGGTTTGCAATTTTGCCTTCTACGTTGAACCTTGCATGAGCTGGTCGGATCGGTTGAGTACGCAAAGTCAATTCGGTGATCATGGCCAGACTGCCCCAGCTGCCGCACAGCAGGCGCATGAGATCGAAGCCTGCAACGTTCTTCACAACCCTGCCGCCAGCATGGGCAGCGACGCCATCGCTGCGCAGTAGCCCGATGCCGATCAATTGGTCACGCACACCTAGATGCCGATGCCGTAAACCACCTGCGAGGCCACGCGCCACTAAACCACCCACGCTGCCAGCAATATTGGAATCTGAGTTGGGCTGGCTTCCCCAAGGCCAATCGAGAGCAAGCCATTGCTTTTTCTCGGCTAAAGCCTTCTGTAGTTCTGCTAGTGGCAGACCTGCTTCAACTGTGACCGTGAGTTCATCGATGGCGTGGTCAATGATGCGCTTTAGCCCGCTAACACTTACTGCTTGCGACGGTGACTGCACTGGAGCTCCCCAGTCGAGTCGTGTCCCTAGGCCGCAGGGAAGCCAGGGAGTACCTTCGGCATAGAGGTCTGCCAGATGTTCTGCCAGGGCTTTCGTCGTGTTAGCCGCAAAGACGTTGGTAGGTTTGCTTGAGGGATAGCTCACGACACGATGCTGCCATGCTCTTGGGCTGAGCAGCACAGTTAAATACTTATTTACTGATTAGGAACTTCACTATGGCAAGGAGAATGATTGAGGCAATGCCAATGTTCCAAATCAAGCTGCTACGTGCTCCCATCCGTTCAAGCCATAGAGGCATGCCTCCATTGGCTTGAAACCAGAGCAACCCAACTATCAAAAGCAATAGAGGAAGACCAAGCGCTATCAGTAAGTCAATTCCCATTGGTAGTTAACTATTAGTGCTTTAATAAGTATGCCTCGTCTTTGCGCTTGCTAGTGAGCATGAATGCCAAGCAATAGATCCAATAAAGGCAGTCATTGGTTATTGCTGAACTTGTCGAAATAGCTTTTACTTGGCCAACGATTTTTACTAAAAACAAATGTAATTTCACCATCTTGTGGCCTTTTTGAAAGCTTATTGCAAGTTGATCGCTTGTTTGTGAGTGGTTTGGTTGGTTTAGATGGAAATATGAGCTGTAGTTTTTAATGGTATTCGACTAGGTGAATGATGAATCTTTCCGGTTTGCTCGCTCAAGTATGAGGGTTGTTTGGTTAATTGCTGCAGTGTGACCATGAAGATCGTGGTGATCGACGACGACCCCACCGGTTCTCAGACCTTGCATGGCTGTCCCTTGCTGTTGCGTTGGGATGTGGATGTGCTGCGTAAGGGGTTGCGTCATTCATCACCAATACTGTTTGTGCTTGCCAACACGCGGGCTCTATTGCCAGATGCCGCCGCAGCGCGCAATCGGGAAATTTGTCGGTCTTTACAACAAGCTTTGGCAGCCGAGGGGATTACTCCGACTGACGTGCAGCTGGTAAGTCGCGGTGATTCCACACTGCGTGGGCATGGTGTGTTGGAGCCCCAAGTGATTGCTGAAGAGCTGGGGCCTTTTGATGCCACGTTGCATGTACCAGCTTTTTTGGAGGGAGGGCGCACAACGGTGAATGGTGTGCATCTGCTAAACGGGATTCCTGTGCACACCACGTCTTTCGCTTTAGACAAGCTGTTCGGTTACAGCACAAGTGACTTGCCTTCCTGGTTGGAGGAAAAGAGTTGCGGCTGTATTTCTTCTGCAACTGTGCAGCGACTCTCTCTTGCTCAGCTCGATTGCGCAGCTGAGCCTGTTGCGCAGCGAGGTGGTGAGGGAATGAAAGCCTTGCTTTCCTGGTTGGGTGCTCTTCATGACAATCAGCCCATAGTGGTCGATGCGGAGCGGCCTGAACAGCTGGCAGCCTTGGGGCAGGCTGTAGAGCAGTTGCGAGAAAGTAAGCGCTTTTTATTTCGCTCCGCGGCGAGTTTGCTCAATGGTCTTGCCAACCTCGGCCCTCAGCCTCTGGCGGTGGAGGGTTTAGCAAGGTTGCGTCGCCGTGACCAGTTCGGAGTTTTGTTGCCAGGGATGGTGATGGTTGGCTCTCACGTGCCTCTTGCTGACGTTCAGTTGGAGCGCTTGCTAGAAGCACCTCAGTGCGTGGGCTTGGAGCTGCCGGTTGCACGCTTGGCGCAAGTGCTCGAATCGATTGAAGCGGATTTGCTTTTGGCTGATTTTGAGCAGCAGCAGCTCGTTCAGCTTGTAGAGGTGCTTAAAAGTGGACGGACGCCAGTTTTGTTTAGTAGCCGCGGCGAATTGGGATTCCCTTCTGCAGTGGCGCAGCTGCGCTTTGGCAATGCCTTGGCTCAGTTAATGGGTCGCTTGGCGGGGGCTTTGCTTCCCCAGTTGGGCTATTTGATTAGTAAAGGGGGGATCACTACCCACACCTTGCTTGCAGAGGGTCTTGGTTTACATCTCGTGCAGCTTGAAGGGCAACTTTTGCCAGGATTGTCGCTAGTGCGGGCTTTAACCGATGGCGGGCGGCAGGAGCTGCCGATTGTCACCTTCCCCGGCAACCTTGGTGATTCTCAAACTCTTTTGGATGCTTGGCGATTGATGGAGGCCCGCTGAGCAGGCCAGTATTTCCATAGGATGAGCGACTGCAACATCACCATCAAGGTGGCGGCGGAGCTGCAGGCTGCAGCCGATATTGGCACTAGCGATCAGTTCTGCACTAGTTTTTCTGAGCTCGGCAACCTTGATGCGACCCAGCTCAGCAGCTTCTTCAGGTTGTACAAGGTTGTAAATGCCCGCGCTGCCGCAGCACAGATTTGCTTCTGTCGCTTCACGTAGAAATAGGTGCGGAATGGTTTGCAATAGTTGACGGGGCTGGCTGGTGATCCCTTGGCCATGGATCATGTGACAGGCATCGTGATAGGTGACAGCCAAAGGAGCATCGATGCTGGCTGGTTTCCCATCGGGGTGAAGCATGGGCTGGAGGCTGCCCAAAAAGGTTTTAGAGAGGCCGCGTTCAATCAAGAATTCATGCACATCCATCACTGGCACTCCGAAGTTCGAAGATCCATCAAGCAGTGCGTCATAGGCCTTCATGGTGTGGCCGCAGCCTGAAGCAGTTACAAGTACTGCCTCTAGTGGCTCATTACCACCAGGCCGGCCGGGGCCGATAGCCAAGGCAAAGCTTCTAACCAGTTTTTCGGCAAAATCGTGGGTTTGTTTGAGTTGGCCTTGATGGTGTGTCACTGCGCCGCAGCAGCCCTGATCACTGGGGACAACTACTTCAAATCCATTGGCCTTAAGAACCTCCAAGGTGGCTTGGTTGACGCCTGGATCGAAGCAGCGCTGGACGCAGCCCAGTACTAGGCCAACTCGGCCGCGGCGGGGAACATTGGCCGGGTTGAGAACCTTATGTTCGTCACGGAAGCTGCTTGGAGATAGTTCTGGAAGCAGGGCTTCCATGGCTTTTAGCTGTGGCCCCAGCAGATTGATGAGTTCATAACGTCTAATTAGGTTTTGTAATGGACTACCTGCATAGATGCGCAAGCTTTGCAGAACCGTTCGTAGCCTTTGGGGATAAGGGAGTATCAGTAGGAGTAATTGGCGGAAGAGGTTCTGGCAGGGTGCGCGGAGTCCTGTTTGATTCAGTTTGGGGCGGGTCGCTTCGATGAGCTGGTCGTAACGAACTCCCGAGGGGCAAGCACTAACGCAGGCGAAGCAGCCCAGGCAGGTGTCGAAATGGCCAGTGACGGTGGCATCAATTTCTAGCTCCCCGTTTTCGATTGCCTTGAGGATGTGAATCCGGCCTCGCGGCGAATCCATTTCGCTGCCTAACACCCGATAACTTGCGCAGGTTGGTAGGCAGAAGCCACAGTGAACGCAGGGATCTGCGGCGCCTGCCGGGAGGCTGCTGAGGATGTTGTCAGTCGGCTTTGATGTGACGTCAGCAGAAGTCATTAATTGAGTCTGACGATTCAAATGTCGTCCTGTTGCATCGCTAGGACATTTGCCATGGATTTAATGGGGCCGTTGCGCCTCTTTTGGAGATTTTTACGGCTCTTATTGGTCACCTTGTTGTTCGGGGTAATAACTTCACGGCATTTTAGAACTCTGATGTCTACTTAAGACTGAGTTCTGTTTGTTCTATTAGTTTGGATCTTGGCAAGAACATGTGCGCTCGAAAGTTAATCAATGCTGGTGGTTTGTGTTTCAGTAGCTATGGCTGGCCAGCCCTATTTCTTTCTCAAAAATCTTGGTATTTTTTGTACTTGATTATCATTGAGGACATCCTAATAATATCTATGATCACTGCGAAATTGTCTCTTAGCACTCACTAGCTTTGGGTCGCCAGGAAGGTTGAGCTCTCCGAAGGTTTGATTTACCTCTGCCTGGCCATTCTCGTAAAGTCGTAAATGTATAGTCAGTTTACAGTAACCTCGACATCGATTGTATGCATATTTCGGCTGCGCTTTGCGATGTCTTAGATTTTAGAGCTATTTAGGTAGGTGTCTAAGCTGACCGTGTCTGGTTTGTCTCTGATTGTCCGGAATTATTGAGAGATGATTGGATCCTATGGATAGCTTGCAAAGCAAAATTTGAATCATGAGAGCCAGCCTTTAAGTGGTAAATACTTTAGTATTTGCGCAGAATGATGTGAGTATGGAGGCCAATCTTCTTGAGTTCTTTGGATGTCTTTCGGCCGTATGATTTGCGCTTGGGTGGCAGGAATAGATACGAAGGGATTTTCTCAAGGGTATAAAGTTCCTTGGAGCTAAATAGACTAATTCTCGCCGGATAGATTCGTCTCTTTCTAATGGTGTAATTACATCACGTTGACTGCATGTGCTGGAGAAGGTAATGCCTATGGCTTTAGAGGCGTTTTTCCGATTAGCAATGAAAATGAACTGCTGGCTATGGCTAATAATCATCTGAAATGAGGAAACGTTGATAAGGTTCTTAAGTCAGTCGTCGAAGTTCTTCACTATTGACTCGGAGAAGCCGCTGCAGCTCATTGGCTCCACGGCAGGTTCCATTAGTCGAGCAAGGTCATAGGTGACCTGTTGCTTAGCAATTGCGGTACTTAGCCCTTTTGTGATCAGTTCTGCGGCTTCTTGCCAACCAAGGAACTCCAGCATCATCACTCCGCTAAGGATTACAGATCCTGGATTAATCCGATCTAATCCAGCGTGCTTTGGTGCTGTGCCATGAGTGGCCTCGAAGATTGCCGCATTCTCGCCGATATTGGCTCCCGGTGCCATCCCTAGGCCACCCACCATGGCGGCAGCTGCATCAGAGATGTAGTCGCCGTTGAGGTTCAAGGTGGCGAGGATCGAATATTCCTGAGGACGTGTTTGGATCTGTTGGAAAATGCTGTCGGCGATGCGGTCATCGACTAGCACCATTTCTTTCCACTGGCCATTGCCATGGCTAGTGCCGATGGTATCTATCACTCCTTGAACCTCAGCATCGATGCTGGCTTTTTTCTCAGGGGTTAGGTTGTCGTAGCCCGGCTCAATCATGCGGGCATTGGCCTCGACGCTCAAGTTTGATTCCTTTTCTTGGTTGCCGAGAATCCAGCTCTCTCGCTCAGTGATGCAAACGTCACGGAATTCAGTAGTGGCCAGCTCATAGCCCCAGTCACGGAAGGCTCCTTCGGTGAATTTCATGATGTTGCCCTTGTGCACCAGGGTGACGTGGCGTTTGTCACCTTGAAGCCGTAGTGCATGCCGGATCGCTTTGCGAATGTGGCGCTGGCTGCCGTGTTTGCTAACCGGTTTGATCCCGATCCCCGAGCCTTCAGGGATCTGCCGCTTGCCAAGCTTGCCGTTGGCGGGGATTACTACTGAGTTGAGATGCTCTCGCAGCTCCTGACCTACTGGATCATCGGCTTCCCATTCCACTCCCATATAAATGTCTTCAGTGTTCTCGCGGTAAACGATCACATCAAGATCTTGGGGCCGCTTGTGGGGGCTTGGCGTGCCGTTGTAGTAACGGCAGGGGCGGACGCAGGAATATAAATCGAAGATTTGACGCAGGGCCACATTTAGGGAACGGATGCCCCCTCCGATCGGTGTAGTGAGAGGACCCTTAATGGCAACCCCATAGGTACGGATTGCTTCAAGGGTGTCCTCAGGCAGGTATTGATAGGTGCCATAGAGATCACAGGCTTCATCGCCTGCATACACCTTGAACCATTCGATACGGCGCATTCCCCCATAAGCCTTTGCCACAGCTGCATCAAGTACTCGCTGGGTGGCGGGCCAAATATCTACACCAGTGCCATCACCGCGTATGAAGGGAATGATTGGGTCATTGGGTACTACTGGCTGGCCGTTCACGAACTGGATAGCCGTTCCCTGGCTGGGGGCGGAAAGCTTCTCGAACTGAGCCATGAGTGATGATCGTGCGATGGCGTGGCGTGCTGAGAGCGAGCCTATGTCTTGATGGTGGGCCTGACGACTTGGCTTCAGCAGCGTAGTTTGAGCTAACCAAACTCTTATCGATTTCAGTAGTGCTGTTTTTGGGCTACAGGGAGTGATGGATTCATCATCAGTTTCAGAGCTTCTACCTGATCAGATCTGGGTTGTAGCGGCCTGTTTCAACGAAGAGACCGTGATTTGTAAGTTCGTAGAACGAGTGATTGCCTTGCCGGAGGTCAGTCATTTGTTGCTTGTGGATGACGGTTCCCGTGATGGCACGGTGGCCAATGTCCGTGCATGGCAGCAGCGATTCGTTGGTTCTAAAGCTTCTGCTCAGGTCACTTTGATTGAGCTCACACGCAATTTTGGCAAGGAGGCGGCAATGCTTGCTGGATTGGATTATGCCCAGGGTCATTGCGAGGCTGTAGTGCTGATTGATTCAGATCTTCAGCATCCGCCAGAGTTGATTACAGAGATGGCTCAAGCTTGGCGACACGGTGCTGAGGTTGTCACCGCGGTGCGGGACGAGCGGGATCAGGAATCGCGTCTGAAGGTGGCAACGGCCTCCTGGTTCTACAGGGTTTTCAACCGGGTAGTGGATTCAATTCAACTCACAGACGGTGCAGGAGATTTCCGCTTACTCAGTGCGCCAGTGGTGGCTGCACTGACCCAGATGCGTGAGTTCAGCCGTTTCTCAAAGGGTTTACTCCCTTGGACCGGCTATCGCAGCGTTGAACTGAGTTACATCAGGCAGAATCGCTACGGAGGTCGGAGCTCCTGGAGTCCCATGAAGCTTTGGAGTTATGCACTTGATGGCATTTTTTCCTTCTCCGTAATGCCTCTTAAAGTTTGGAGTTTGTTAGGCCTAGTGGTTTCCTTGATCAGTTTGCTTTACGCCGCTGTCATCGTTGTGATCACGATCATTAATGGAGTTGATCTTCCTGGTTATGCCTCACAGATAGTGGCGATTCTGTTTTTGGGAGGTATTCAATTGATTGGTATCGGTGTGCTTGGTGAGTACATCGGTCGGATCTATGTGGATGCCAAGGCCCGACCTCACTATTTCATCAGGGCTATTCATGGCCCACTTTGAGTTGTGAAACTGGTTTGTAATCCTTTATTGCTTGCCACTCCAGTTGACGCCATGGGGATGTAAAAAATATGCGCGACAAAGGGAAATCTCGCAGGCCCGTATTGCTCTCTTCTTGCTTTAGCTGTGCAGCTGGATGAGATAGAAGTAAAGGTTCTGTTTGCGGTGGTGAGAACGACAACGACTTCAGTTCTTGCCAAGAGGCTCGCAGCGGAGAATCCACCATTCGCCCTGTGAAAAGCACGCCAGCAAATCCGGCGTTGGTGGCCACTAATGCTTTGCGCAGGCGAGGTAAAGCCATGCGGGTTAGGGTTTGCAGCACAAGCCACTTCAGCCAGCCACCATTAGTGAGAGCTAATTGCCAGTAGCGCCATGAAAGGCCCGTGGGCAAAGGCTCAGCAGTCGTGCGTAACCAGCAGATACCTTGTTCAGCTGCTAGCTCGAGAATGATATCGAGCACAATTGGCACCAGATGTAGATGTTGGTGGCCATCTATGGCGATTATCGTGAGTCCAGTTAGCTCTCGAAATCGCTGGATCTGAGAATTCACTTCACAGCGAAGTTGCTTTTCAAGTCGTCTTCTTCCTGGAGCATTTTTAGGTAGGCAGGACGCCAGCATTAATTGCCCAAAAGAGCATTTGAGCCGCCCTTTATCATCAATTAGCTCGGATACTTGTTGTGGTTCAGTTACTGCTCGACCTTCGCTGAGGCAGAGGTGCAAGCAAAGTTGAAGGTTGGGGTGGCTTCTACATTGCTCAACAGCGGACTCAACGGCATTGCCGTTGACCAGCAGGCTGGCGCTGTCTAATTGTTTTGCCTTAGCAAGAGCAAGGATTGCAGTGTTGGTGGCATTGGTGAGACCTAGGTCATCGGCATGTAGTTTTGGTTTGCTCTTGTTAGGGTGTTGTCGTTGCAGGCTGAATTGTGCAGCCTTGGTCCAGATGAGAGCATTAAGAATGGTGGGAGTCAGCACCAGAATTAATTTTGTAAAAGGTATTGCTCCCCATGGATTAAGCCATAGACCCAGCAGGTAGCAGGCGCTGAGATTTACGCTGAATTGAAGGATTAACCAGCGGCGTGCGAAGCGCTGCCCATCAGTTTCGTCGCGGAAGGTGTAAAGGGCATGGCCCAGGTAGCTGGTCAATGAGGCGATCAAGAATGCAATCGGATTGCTCAGCCAAAGTGGCCAGCCACTCAGTTCCAGAATCCCGTAGTGAACGGCTGCTGCCGCCACCCCAACCAGTCCGTAACGACCAACTCGTGCTGCCAAGGGCTGCACTTTCATAACGGCACAGTCCTAAACACTTCAGGCATCTTCACTGGATAATTGAGGTGTAAATGAAGGAGCAAGGGCTAACGATCTATCCTCAGAGGCGACATCAAAGTGCTGTAACCGTAATGGCATTGCACTGAGTGGCCCTGCAGGATTGGGACGGTGCATAAGGTTGGATGATTGCGGCTGGTGAGGTGCATAGCTGCTTTATATCTG
>JASLWC010000044.1 GCA_030741055.1 Prochlorococcaceae cyanobacterium ETNP18_MAG_14
ACGTGGCAGGGCAATTATTTATTCGGTTGGTTATGCGCCATCGCCAATTTGGCGCCGTCAAGTGCTGATGCGCTGCGGACCAGCTTTTGATCTCAATGGTGAGCCAAATCTTGCGGGTAGTTTCTTGAACCGTGTGCTGATTGATGGCTTACCGTTGCCGCAAAGCAATGGCGAGCTCGGTTTTATCGCCCGTCAAGATCCCTTTTTGCCTGTGTTACGCCTTGAATTGGAACAACATTTCAAGGCCTCTGGTGGGAAGGTTCGGCGAATCAGATCAGCAGCAGCTGTTTGATCATTTTGTTTGCAGATTTAGCCAGTAAGCAAAATGCCCAGTTGTCGAGGCTTATATATCAATAGTCTCTTTGGATGTGTGATCAAGATCACGGCTGTGAATGATCTAGATCAACGCGTTAGCCTTCTAGATGGTTGATGGTGTTAGCTGCTAAGGAAGGAGCTCTTGTTTGGATATTCAACGTCTTGGTAAATCATTGGTGGCAAGGTCTTCTAGATCCGTCAACAGCAGTACGACTTATTCGATCCGCAGGGCCCTAGAACGCACCAGCCTTATGGCTGTGATGTTGGGATATGGGCTGTTGTTGTTGTTCAGTGTGCAGCTTCCTGCTGAACAGCGCAGGCAAAGCCAAATAGAAGCTCTGAAATATGCCAAAGTTACCCTCAGAGAAGCCAAGGATTCAATCCTTCATGTGGATTCAGTATCAGGCTCTGGATCAAGTATTGATCCTTTATTGCTGAAGAGAGTGCTCAGTAATCTTTCTTCCTTTCGGCTTGCACTTTGGATGCATCCCAAGGGATTTGAGGCGGGGTTGGTAATGCCAGAAGAAATGACTAATGCACTATTTGTAAACTCTCCTGCCCTTGATTACTTGGCAAATAATCAGCATTATTCTAGCTTTGGTCCAGTTCTACTTAGTGCTGATTCTGGCTATTATTATTTTACTAAAGATCAAATTAGGTTGCATGGCAATACTTGGAGCCTTTATCTACTGGAGGATGTTAGTCAGCAGATTAGGCAGCAACAGATTCTCACTTTGATTCTTGTTTTGGCTGCTTTTATAGCTTCGATGGTCACCCTATTGCTAACGCGTACAGGTATTCGGCGAGGCCTGGAACCTCTGCAGCAGTTTGGTGGCATGGTCGAATCAGTAAAATCTGGTTCGCTTGATGATTATCGTTGCGAAATAGACCATCAGCCTTTAGAAATAAAGCCGCTTGCTGGTTCATTTAATTCGCTCTTAGATCGCTTGGCTGAATCTTGGAATCGTCAGCGGAAGTTTACTAATGCCCTGAGCCATGAGTTGCGTACCCCAATCACGTTGATTATTGGTTACACCTCTAGGTTGCTGCGTCGCTCAAGCAATCTCCTTGATGATCAGCGTAAGCAATTAACGATTATTGATGATGAAACTCGTCGTCTTGGACGTTTGGTAACTGATCTATTGGATATTGCACGTGAGGAATCTGGCACTCTGATAATTACATCAGAGCCTTTTGAAGTTCGGGAAATTCTTGCGCAGGTGCTTGCTTTGAATTTAGGTGATCATGATTCTCGCTTAACCATGCAATCGAAGTCGCAGGACCTTGAGCGGATTTGGGCTCTTGGTGATCATGACCGGGTAGCGCAGTGTCTGGGTAATTTGATTGAGAACGCCTTTAAGTACAGCCCAGAAACAGCAACAGTGGAATTGAGCTGCAGTAGCACCCAGGAACATGTGAGCTTGCAAGTGCGAGATCATGGCCCCGGTGTACCAGAGGCTGATCAGGCACTGATCTTTGAGCAGTTCCAGAGGGGCCGCAATACGTCACAACAAGCTGGTAGCGGCATTGGCTTGGCGGTTGTTCGCGCATTAGTGAAACGCATGGGTGGTCGTGTATGGGTTGAGAATGCTGCCGAAGGTGGTGCAATCTTTGTGATCGAGTTGCCACGTTGCCAGCCACCCCAGCAAGAATGAAGCGACTTTCCCTTGTTGCTTTGCAGCGGGGAGCTTTGGCCTTCCCTCTATGAGTCAGTCAAGACCGAGCTTGTCGACTCGTATGGCGCGATGGGGGATGGTGATCGTGGTCATCTATCTCTTGGTGGCCTTGATCACCCCACTGTTGGTGATGCTTGGAGTTTTGCCTCAGGCCAATGATGGTCTTAATAATTCCATTTATGCCCCCCCCTCTTGGCAGCATTGGTGCGGGACTGATCGTCTGGGAAGGGATGTGTGTGTTCGCACCTTGGAGGGCAGTGGCGTAGCTCTTCAGGTGGTTCTACTGGCGGTGGTCTTAGCGGTAATAGTGGGTGTGCCCCTGGGGATGATGAGCGGCTATCTGGGAGGGTCTTTTGATCGCATGCTCGTGCTGGTGATGGATACCCTCTACACCCTGCCAGTGCTTTTACTTTCTGTGGTCTTAGCTTTCCTATTGGGTCGCGGTATTCCCAATGCGGCAGCAGCACTTTGTGTTGTCTATGTGCCTCAGTATTTCAGGGTGGTACGCAATCAAACAGCTCAGGTAAAAGCAGAATTATTTGTTGAAGCTGCCCGTTCTCTTGGTGCTGGTCCTATTTGGATTCTGCGTAAGTATCTGCTTCGTAATGTGATCACATCGGTGCCGGTACTGCTCACCATGAATGCTGCTGATGCGGTGTTGGTGCTTGGCGGCCTGGGTTTTCTGGGCCTAGGACTGCCGGAAACGGTGCCTGAATGGGGCAGTGATTTAAATATGGCTCTTGCGGCTGTACCTACCGGGATCTGGTGGACTGCCCTTTATCCAGGCTTGGCAATGTTCTTGTTAGTGCTAGGCCTTTCCTTGCTTGGTGAGGGGCTGGAAGCTTGGGTAAGTAGTCGCGATCAGGCGATAAGTTGATGCTTCAGAGCACCATTTCGGCTCCTGAAGAGTCACACTGTTAGCAGTATTTGTTTAAACCATGACCTGGTGGACCACATTGGTCTTACTGGCGTTGATGACCTACCTCTGGTTTTCTGGGCGCCGTAATCCCGATGATGTAATCGGGCTCTTGGAGCAGATGTTGGCGATCGGCTTGGCCATGGTTGTGCTGTTTGTGGGCCAAAACTTGCTACTCGAAAGCATGGTCTTGTTGATTGGTCTGCGTCTTCCGGCTGCTCGTCAGAACCATCCTGTGATCAATCGCTCGCAGGCGAGCAAGGATGTATTGATGCCATTTTGAACTTGAGGAGGTTGCTTAGTAGCGCAGTTTTACGTTGCGAGGAAGGGCTTCTTGGATTTCACCTTGTTCATTCAGTGCTGGGTATTGCCTACCTTCTTGTTGGCACCATGTAGCAACTTCGGGATAGGCCCACTCGAACAGCCGCTGTTTATATAGCGCTGGCTCTAGGCCTTCGCCGTTATTTGGTGCAATGCCAGCAACTTGTCGCTGTCGCAGGGCCTCAAATAGCAAGGTAGCTGCAGCCACAGAAACATTTAAAGACTGCACCATGCCGCGCATCGGGATGAAGATTCCTTCATCCATCAATGATGCAGTTAATTCTCCAAGGCCCCATCTCTCTGCTCCCAGTACGAATGCTGTTGGTCCGCAGAAGTCGCAGTCGCGGTAGTCGCGTGCATTTGCATCTAGATGGGTTCCGTAAAGGCGAAAGCCACTTTTTTTAAGCGTCGTTACGGCAACTTCGATACTGCTGTGATCTTTGAGGGGGACCCACTTCTGGCTGCCTTGGGCTGTGCTGTTGAAGGTGCGTAGACGTCCTGAATAGCTCACTGCATGGGCATCTAGAACTCCTACCGCATCGCAGCTGCGCAGAATGGCTGAGAGGTTATGGGGTTTCTCCACGTGCTCAAGCAGCACCGTCAGATCTGCCATTCGGCAATCCAGAACAGCTTTGAGTCGTGCAAATCGTCTAGGCAGCAGCGGCATGGGCCAAGCGTCCTTTGACTTGAGGGTATGGGATGCCGTGTCCCTTATCCCTTTTGGTCAGTTAGCAACCTATGGTCAGATCGCTGAGTTGATCGGTGCCTACGGATGCGCGCGTCAGGTGGGTTGGGCTCTACGTCGATTGCCTCTGCCATCAGCGGTGCCATGGCATCGAGTGGTGAATGCAAAAGGGAAGATTTCGATGAGTTTGAGCCGCGAAGGATCTGATTGGATGCAGCGAGAAATGTTGATTACTGAAGGTATTCCTGTTGATCTGGAGGGGGTTTTGCAATTGCAACAGCACCATTGGCGGCCAAAGCTAAGTGAAGGTCAGTGTTTGGAACTTGCACCTCAAGGCGCTAGCTCTGGAAGGTTCCGATCTGCTCAGGACGCCCATTGACAGCTTCTGCTTCTGTAACTGCACCTGGTGCACCCGCACCGGGTTTGTTGCCGCGGCGAGTGGCATGGGAGGTGTTGCAGGCAGTATCGGCAGGTGCTTATGCCGATATAGCCCTAGAACGGGCTCTTCGTCAGCACCCCATGAGTGGTGCCGATCGCAGCCTGGTCACGGAGCTGTCATATGGCGCGATCCGGCAGCGGCAATGGCTTGATGGTTGGCTTGATCGTCTTGGCAAGGTGCCTGCAAGCAAACAGCCACCATTGCTGCGCTGGTTGCTTCATTTGGGCCTTTATCAGATTCTGCGCATGGATCGGATCCCAGCCGCAGCCGCTGTGAACACCAGCGTTGAGCTCGCCAAGACGGGCAAGCTTGTTCGATTAGCACCAGTAGTGAATGGCATCTTGCGGGCAGCTTTGCGGGCCCGTGATGCTGGTGAGCTGCTCTCTGTACCGCAGGATCCGGCAGCGCGTTTGGCTCAAGCGGAATCTCTGCCGTTGTGGTTGACACAGCAGCTGCTTACTTGGCGTGGCGAGAAAGCAGCTCAGGCCTTTGCCTGCGCTAGCAATCAAGCACCTCCACTCGACTTACGTATTAATCGCCTTCGCACCAGCCGTGAGAGCGTGCAGCATGAGCTTGCCGCCATTGGAGTGGAGAGCACTCCGATCGAGAGCTGCCCCGATGGCTTGCTTGTTACTGGAAGTGCTGGTGATTTATCCCGGTGGCCTGGCTATCAGCAAGGACACTGGTGCGTGCAGGATCGCACCGCACAGTTGGTCGCACCTCTCTTGGATCCTCAGCCGGGGGATTGGATCCTCGATGCTTGCGCGGCGCCTGGGGGTAAGGCCACCCACCTTGTTGAGTTAATCGACGGCAGTGGAGAGGTGTGGGCTGTGGATCGCTCTGCTGGTCGCCTTAAGCGTCTAGCCGCCAATGCTGCTCGCTT
Source organism: Prochlorococcaceae cyanobacterium ETNP18_MAG_14 (assembly GCA_030741055.1). GTDB lineage: Bacteria > Cyanobacteriota > Cyanobacteriia > PCC-6307 > Cyanobiaceae > Prochlorococcus. The sequence goes on from JASLWC010000044.1 coordinate 5,236, forward strand.
GGGGGTTGATTGCCTTAATGCTCTGGCTGCTGATGCCACCGATTTGTTGGCGGTCAAGCCAGGCTGGCGGGGAGCGTTTCAGCGCATTCTTGTCGATGCACCATGTTCTGGATTAGGTACTTTGGCCCGTCATGTGGATGCCCGTTGGCGAATTACGCCCTTGCAGATTGAGCAGTTGGTGATCTTGCAGGCCAAGCTGCTTGAAGGTCTTTTGCCTCTGCTTAGCCCTGGCGGTCGGATGGTTTATGCCACCTGCACCATTCATCCGGCGGAGAACTGTAATCAAATCGAGGCCTTTCTTGGTCGTCATCCTGAGTTGAGCCTTTTTGATCAGCAGCAGCTTTGGCCTGATCCTGAGCAGGGTGGTGATGGTTTCTATACAGCTGTTTTGGATCTCAGTTGAGTTTGGTCAACGCACAGGTATCGGTTCGAAGTTTTCATTCAACGGTGGTCCAGGTGGTGGGTCCAGATATTGCGATGGTGGCATCTGAGTTGGATCCTGGTCATTCTCAGCGTCTCCGTTGCTGTTCTTTGCTCTGCTGTTTGTCTTGCCTGGGGGTTTGAATTTTCTGGTTAGTACTGGTTTTGGCGGGAAGGGTTGAACCTCAAAATTGTCTTCGATCTTGGTCATAAATTGCTTCCAGGCCCATGCCGCATCACCGCTGCCGCCATGTGTCTTTTGGTTGTTGTCGTAGCCGAACCAAACGGCGGTTGTTAGTTGTGGTATCGAGCCTATGAACCAAAGGTCGCGAGCTCCCTCTGATGTGCCGGTTTTGCCTGCTACTGGCCGGCCTTTGAGAGATGCCGCAACACCAGTTCCACCACTGACAACACGCTGCAACATCCAGTTCATGGTGTCTGCTACATCGCTGTCGAGAGCCCTGCGGCCTTTATCACCTTCGATTCGACGGTTCCAGATCATCTCGCCATTAGGGCCTTTGATCTCTTCAAATGGGGTGGGCTTGATGTAAATGCCACGGTTGGCCACTGCGGCATAGGCCGCTGTCATGTCGAGCACAGTTTGTTCGTAGGCCCCAATAGCGAGGGGATAGAACTTGCCTAATGGGCGGGTGTTGCCAATGCCAAGGTTATTGGCCATTTTGATCACAGCATCAAAGCCCACCTTGTCCAGGAGCTGCACTGCGACAGTGTTTAGGGAATGTCTAAGCGCATCAGCAAGTGCAACTGATCCTAGATATTTGTTGCCGAAGTTCTTTGGGCAATAACTCTTCCAGCAGCGTGGAGCGTCAACAACTTTGTCCTCCGGTTTGATGCCGGCATTGATGGCGGCTGCGTAGGGGAAAAGCTTGAAGGTGGAGCCAGGTGAACGTAGGGCTTGTGTGGCTCGGTTGAACTGGCTGGTATTGAAGTTTTTGCCTCCCACCATCACTCGCACTAGGCCGGTGCTTGGTTCGATGGACACCATGGAGCCCTCTGTGTTGCCGGGCGCGTATTTGCGTACGACCTGCTGGGCGTCTGTCTGCCAGGCAAGATTGAGGCTGGTATGAATCTTTAGCCCTCCTACTTCAAGTTGTTCTGGGGTAAGCAGATTTGGTAGTTGCTGGGCTACCCAGCTGGTGAAAAATGGGGCAGTGCTGTTGAAGTATTTCGGGATTGCTGGTTTGAGATTGAGGGGGCTATCGAGTGCTTCTTTTGCTTCGGCGGCACTGATAAAACCAGCCTGATTCATCCGCTCAAGCACAACCGAGCGGCGCTCTAGGGCTAGATCTGGGTTGACCAGTGGTGAATACACAGAGGGAGCAGGAGGCATGCCAGCAATCAGAGCTGCTTCCGGCAGAGTTAGTTGATCAGGTGATTTGGAGTAGTACACCCATGCGGCATCAGCTACGCCGTAAGCACCTGAGCCCAGGTAGACGTAATTGAGATACTGCTCAAGGATTTGTTGTTTGCTGAGCTGACGCTCTAATTTGTAGGCCAGAGCAGCTTCTTTCAGTTTGCGTGGCAAGGTACGTTCCTGACTTAGAAATACCGTGCGTGCAAGTTGCTGAGTGATGGTGCTGGCGCCCTCCCTCACGGCACCCTGGCGGAGGTTGGTTAACAGCGCTCTGCTGATACCCCAGATGTCTACACCGTTGTGGTTATAAAAGCGGCGGTCTTCTGCTGCTACGAAGGCTTGTTCAACAAGTTGAGGCATCTTGTCTTGTTCAATCTTCTCGCGGGTAACAGGGCCAAGTTTCTGGATCACTTGCCCATCAGTCGAAAGCAGCGTGATCGTGCCTGGTCGGTTGAAATTTGCAATCCGCCTTGCGTCTGGCAGCATCGAATCCAAGGCCTGCGTTAAAGACCTTTCAGCCAAGGCCGTAATGCAGCCGATAGCTACAGCAGTACCTGCAATCAAAATCCAGTGACGGCGCTTGCGAGTCACATTCCCTGTGTTAACGGGCTATGGCCTATGGCTAGTGCAGTTACCAGCATGCCAAGGATCAGAAATGGTTGGGCAGTGGTTTGATATCTCACATCAAATGCCAAGGGGTCGCGCAGCAGCCAGATGTCCTGAAATGTGATCTGGGGAATGATTAGCAACACCAAAATTACTGAGGCAAAATGCTGACCGATTGCAACCAGAACTACAACCATCGCGAGTTGGAATATGTCGATCATTCCCGCACTAATCCAGCTGGCTTTTTTGATTCCAAAGGCAACAGGTAGGGATTGAAGACCGAGGGCCCGATCTCCCTCCACGCTCTTGAAGTCGTTGATTACAGCAATACCAAGACCCGCCAAGCTATAGGCAAGTGTCAGCATTGCTGTAGTCCAAGTCAGGTGTCCAAAAAGTGCTTGACCCGCCCACCATGGCAGGGCGATGTAGCTGGCACCGAGGGCGTAGTTGCCGATCCAGCCGTTTTGTTTGAGTTTGAGCGGTGGAGCTGAATAGATGAAGCTCACAAATGAACCGCCTAAGGCCAGTAGCAGCAGTACTGGGGTGGTGTGTTGTGCCCAGCGATCCAGGCCATAGGCAACGCCCAGCCCTCCTAGAAGCAATACCCAGATCTGAAGTTTTACTTGTGTTAAAGGAATAGCTCCGGAGGGAATCGGCCGGTAGGGCTCGTTGATTGCGTCGATCTCGCGGTCGTAGTAATCGTTGATGGTTTGGGTATATCCCGTTAGCAGCGGGCCACTCATAACCATGCATGCCACCGCTGCAAGAACATCTGGCAGGCGCCATTGGTAACTACCACTGGCAGCGGCACCACAAATAACCCCCCATAGCAGTGGTATCCAGGTGACGGGTTTCATCAGCTGGAGACGTAACTTCCAGATATTGGAGGTGCCGGAGGCACCTTTTATGCCAAGAAGTTGGCGGGCGTCGCTCACTACTGGCGCCTCAGGCGGGGGAGATTTCGTCGTTAAAGAACCAGCTGACCGTGCCATCGCTAAGTTCCACGATCACGCCTATACCTTTGCCATCAGTCATTTTGTAATTTAGGACCTTGCCAACATCAGATTTTTTGAGCTGTTCTACTAGTTTGCCTGGAATGCGATCACGAACGCGGGATATCCGAACTTTGGAGCCGATTCTGAAGGAAGTGGCAGCCTGTGACATGGCCTGCAAGGCTTAGATAGTGGCGCAACCTTAACAGTCGCCACTGCTGAAACCGAATGGTCGCGCTTCGTTTGATTCCTTGCCTTGATGTGGCTGATGGTCGTGTCGTAAAGGGCGTGAACTTTGTTGGCCTTCGAGATGCGGGTGATCCCGTGGAGTTGGCCTGCCGTTACAGCCAGGCTGGAGCTGATGAATTGGTGTTTCTAGATATTGCTGCCAGCCATGAAGGGCGGGCCACATTGGTGGCAATGGTTCGTCGCACGGCTGAGGCAGTAACAATTCCGTTCACCGTTGGAGGAGGGATCGGCTCTCTCGACGGCATTACCGAGTTACTTCGGGCTGGTGCTGACAAGGTGAGCCTCAATTCTGCCGTTGTTCGTGATCCAGAACTGGTAGCGCAAGGAGCAGACCGTTTTGGTTGTCAGTGCATTGTGGTGGCCATCGATGCTCGCCGTCGCCCTCAGGGGGCAGGGTGGGATGTATACATCAAGGGAGGTCGTGAGAACACTGGCTTAGATGTTGTTAGTTGGGCTAAGCAGGTAGCGAATCTGGGTGCCGGCGAAATCTTGCTCACCTCAATGGATGGCGATGGAACTCAGGCTGGTTATGACTTGGAGCTCACCAGAGCAGTAGCGGCAGCCGTACCAGTACCAGTGATCGCGTCGGGCGGGGCTGGTTGCCTGGATCACATTGCTGAAGCTTTAACAACTGGCAAGGCCTCAGCTGCATTATTGGCTTCTTTACTTCACGACGGTGTGTTGAGCGTTGAGCAGATCAAGACTGATCTACTGAGCAGAGGTTTGCCGATTCGCCCCCTAGAGGTTTAAGGCTTTGGTTTTGAGGCTTTCGTCTTGCAGGCAGCAGTTCAATTCTAAATTTGTTAGTAGTTGTGTTGGTAAGAGTGCTTGTGGCTTGGCAGCCGATTGATGGTTTTTGGTCGCAGCAACTGATGCAGGCAGTGTTCTTACCCCGGAATGGGATCTTGTTGTGAGACCTGGTGACCCAGAGGCGGTGGAGCAGCTGTTTAACGCAGTTGCACCCAATTACGACCGTCTGAATGACTTGTTGAGTTTTGGCATGCACCGCATCTGGAAACGGCAGTTGCTGGGCTGGTTGCGTCCGCTTCCAGGAGGGCATTGGCTGGATCTTTGCTGCGGCACGGGTGACCTGGCACTTGTCCTGGCTCGTCAGTTGCGCCCAGGAGGGTCTGTGTTGGCACTTGATGTAGCAGAGGAGCCTCTTGCTATCGCCAAGCAACGCGCCGCAGTTGAGCCCTTGTTGGAAATCTCTTGGCTACAGGCAGATGCAACCGATACTGGCTTGCCTTCCTATCGGTTTGATGGCGCTGTAATGGCTTATGGATTGCGCAACTTGTCCGATCCAGCCGCTGGGTTAAAGGAGCTAAGACGTCTTTTGCGTCCTGGTGCACGTGCGGGTGTATTGGATTTCAACCGTACGGCTGAGGGTTCGCTGGCAGCACGTTTTCAGCGTTTTTATCTGCGTCAGCTAGTGGTGCCGGTGGCCGCCAAAGTGGGCTTACGAGATCATTACGCCTATCTAGAGGCCAGTCTGCAGCAGTTCCCAGAAGGGGATGTTCAGGTGCGATTAGCACGTGAAGCGGGTTTTAGCGAAGCTTGTCACCGCCCCCTGGCTGCAGGGCAGATGGGCGCCTTGCTACTCACCGCTTGATGCTTTCGAGCAAAAAGACTCATGCGAGCAGGCAGGGCGATGGCTTATGAAGAAAACATTAAGAGGTAGATCGTTTTGGCCTTCCCTCTCCCCTCTCTTCTCTCTTCGATTAAGGATTTACTTCTGGAGGTGCAGTGGCTCGATGGGGTGATCTTGGTGACTGATTCTCAGCAGGCCACTTTTGTTCCCTTTTCTCAGATGGATTCTTTGTTGCGCAGGGTGCGGGCATGCCCCAATGGTCAAATGGTGGTTGAACGGTTGTGTATAGCCCTACATGATGAATATGACGGGGAGGGAGCCAAGCCTGTGCTTGTGTTTCAGGGTGATGGACGATTCTGGCTAGGGATGATGGGTTTTAATGGCAATCAATCAAATCACGATGGTGCCGTTGCCCATTTAGACCGATGTTTTGCTTTGTGCAGTTGAGTTTTTTTACTGAGCTAATTAAAATCATTGACGGCAGGATTTATATTTTCGGGCAAGGGTTTTATGAGGGGGATAGACAATAATTTCAATCATCAGCTGACTGCATTGTCAGCTGAGATGCCAATGATTATATTCACTTCTGCATTAATTCAAATCCCCAGTTGCTTGTTGCATTTTTAATCAGTCGCTAGAAAAACTTTTAATATCGTTACTGGTCATGAGTAACCTTAAATTTAATATAGTCGCTACTTTAAGGGGAAGCGTTAAGGCAAACTTTATAGGCCCACCCTGACCATTGTTGTCTTTGAAAAGCAATATTTGTATTGTAATCCTTGATGCTGGATTTAGATCTTGATGCGGATACTATTAGCAATTAAATATCAATCAATAGTTGGAGAGAATTGATTGATAAGCTTTATATTATTAGAAATATCATCTTGAACTCTGATGAATCTGATTTGTAATATTTGCCCATATTAAAACTCGTGCTATTGCTTCAGCTTCTTCAACCATTGATTCTTGCTGGAGGATTCGATATCAATCCAGGTTAAAGAGCTTGACCTATTCAAAATTTTAAAATATATTCATTTTTTAATCAGTAGCTTTGATGACAAGTTGAAATCACAAAGATTGATGATTAGGATAGACTATTGTTGATCAAAAACGTCAGCAATGCCTTCGGCTACATATTTTGCCAATCCCTCCATATTTTCTGCCAACTCTTCTCTTGAGATGTCCCATTTATCAGACATCTTTGTTGACAACTCATGTTGCTTTGCATGCTCCATCATTGTTTCTACCATATGTAGAGTGAGATTTATTCCCATTCTGACTTCTAAATATTCCCAAACCGACTTCTTAAGATGATTAATATATTGAAGATCATCAATACCAGCATATTCATATAGACCCATGACACCAATATGGCAAAAGACCTG